>NZ_CP090960.1:2710000-3023827 GCF_021611515.1 Mariluticola halotolerans | reverse complement strand
TTGGTGTGATCATACTGGTGATGTTTGATGGCGGCCCACCCGCACAGAATATCGTACCGGCAGCTGGGACAGTTGCTCCAGCGGCAGCGTCGTCAAATTCTTCGGCGCCATCGTCATAGGCGACGAACTCACAAATGCGAAGGCTAGGGCGGACGAGACAAGGAAGATTCCGAAGAATTTTTTTGTGTCACGTTGCTCTGTACCTAAAGTCTATTCGCTTACAATGAAGAGTTCAAAAAGATTGCGCTGTTCAAACTAAATCAGCAACCTCTCAAGTCCCGCTGTCTGTGTCGCGAGCTTGGGGCCTTCATGCTACAATCTGACTCCGGCCAAAACCCCAATCGTTGATCTGTTCCGTATGCACATGATCCCGACCGATCCATCAACTGATACCAATCCCCTTCTTCTTCGAGAAATCAAACGACACCGATGGTCCCTTCACGATACCCGCAACAGTCTTGCCGAGCTGACGCTCAAGCACCGGACGCCATGGAACAAGCGTAAACTCCTTCGATTTCTCAATGATCGCAAACTTGCCGCTGGCGAGATGAACCGGTCGTTTGTAGATACCGCTGATGTGCTGGCCGTCATGCGCTTCGACGAATTCCAATTTCATTTCTGCGGCCAATCGCTCACCTGCCGACAAGAGTTCCCTCCGCTGCAACAGCATCAACAGATTGCGCTGATACCTCGTGGATTTGCCATCCCATTCGGCCAGCCCCTGCTCGACCAGATGATCCTGCCGTCGCAAAAGCGCGTCCTCGACCGTTTTCCCAAACCTGTTTCCACGTAAATCAATCACCTCACTCCCAACGAGCTGGCGATCCAGCCAAGTTGCGCCTTCTGCGGTGACCTGTTGGTCAAGGGAGAACGCTGATAACAAAACCAACTGCCCTGGGTATCGCGCTTGGTCTTGAACCAGTTTGGCGACCCGCGTTTGGTAATCATCCGGGATTTCCCAAGAACCATCTTCAAACCGGTGCACGATACTAACGCGCCGCAAAGCTTCGAGCCGCCGCACATGGGCCTGAACATATTCGGAAGATGCTTTTGGATCATGGGCTTGATGCAATACGGGCGAATAAATCCCACCGTTTCCAGCTGCAATTTCACTGATGGCGAGATCAGATGGCTTCACACCTTTCGATGCCGGATGTACTTCGACAATCGTCCCAACCGGCAGATCATCCATGTCTTGTTTCGGATCAAGGGCAACGTAATGCAATCGTCCGTCCGCACCATCGACCACAACATAGTGCCCATCTTTGAGTTCATCATGCAGTCCGCGATCAACGATCTGCCCCGTGACAATCTTGGCGTTTGCGTAGGCAGGATCGTAGATTGCAAGTTCTGATGCACCTGCATCGAGCCCGGCCTGTTTCAGGGCGCGATGCAGGGTCTTAATGATATCACCGCGTTCACTGGCACGCCTAAGCGTTGATTCAAGTTTTGGGGACAGGCGCCATTCACCGGGATGGGTTTCCTGGGCAAGTCCAAGGCGCTCGAGATAGTGCAAGCGCCGCATTCTAAAGGCCTGTTTAAACCTGTCAGCTGGCGTGACGGTTTTATCGGGCGCGACAAGACCGCCCTCACCCGCTTCGCGCACCAGCTCGCGGTCAAGATCGGTAAAACGTTCCTGATTGATCTGTCGCTGAAATTTTTGGATCAGCTCGTGCTCGGTCTGCGGCCCCAATTCCAGAGTGACGATCTCGCTTGCCCGTCGACGCATGCCCTGGGCGATATAGTCGCGCGCAATCACCAGATCCTTGCCTTGATCATCCTTGCCGCGCACAACAATGTGCGTATGTGGCTGGCCGGTGTTGAAATGATCGACCGCCACCCAATCTAGCTTGGTGCTGAGATCATGCTCCATAGTTTGCATGAGGTCACGAACAAAGGGTTTTAGATCGGCCAGCTCTGTCGCGCCCTCGGCAGAAAGAATGAACCGGAACTGATGCCGGTCGCCCTCGCTTCGTTCCAGTAAAGCCTTGCCATCTGCCTCATTGGAATTCGCATTATAGAGCTGACCCGGCTCGTTATTCTGCGCGACACCTTCGCGCTGCAGATATCGCATATGTGCCGACGCCGCACCGATGCCGCCGCCCTTGAGTTTGACGATCCGCGTCTTGATCACCACACGACGATAAGATGGTCCGAAACTGTGACCGACGCGACGGTGCTGCATGACCTGATTGCCGCGCCCTATCCGCGTGCCTGTAAATTGTTTCGAACCAACACCAATTACGAAGCCATTCTGACCCGCCGCTGATATTTGGTTTAGCACCCGATTGAGATAGGACTTGGTGCGCTTACCACCCGCTCTACGTATGCGACCGAGCTTTGGCGTGAACCGATCATCGGGGCTTTCAGCCACGGGTATTGACCGATTGGGGCTCACACCAAAAGCATGGGGTGGCCAATTCCGGTTTGCACCACATATTCCTGTTCACAATCAATCGCTTATACCCTTTCTCCTGCACATGGCACTTTGGCCCGTGTGCAACCTGTTTGGATGTGCAGACAATGAGTTAGGGGTGGATTGCACCACCCCCTTTTATCTTGCCCTCCGCCGCCTCAGCCCCCCTTCCCGCTCCAAACCCTACTGATCGCTGGACCACACTGGACCTCAAAAGAACGCAAGCCGCCCAATCCAAGTGGCACGACCGATAATCAGCGACCGATCAATCGGCCCGAAATATCGCCCGTCGAAGGAATCCGGATGGAAGTTGAGAACGAATATCCGACCGGCATCGAGGGTTCTGCAACCCTGCCAAACAGGCAATGGACGCCCGAAAAGGTCTTCGGATTTGGCAACGCCCATACCGATCCCGTTGACCGAAATATTGCGCCCATGACGGCAGATTTCGTCGCCACCGATACCGACAACACGTTTGATCAAGGGCACATTCGGCGGCAGATAGTGCCGTGTTTCGATCAGTTCTCGTGCGTTTTCCGGCGCGTATATCAGCACGAAATCACCCAATTCTATCGGCCCCTCGTCGATCCAGTAGAAGCCGATCCGGGAGCTTGATGACCCATTGTAGACGAGCTTTTTCGGCAGTTCGATCAGAGTCGCAGACATGAGAACTGTTGCTGAAATGACGGTCATTGCCAGCGCTCCGATCCTCATGACCGCACCTGTTTTACCGCCAGATGCGCCTTATGCTGGTCATGGGAATAGGACCGGATTTTGCGATTGGCGGAAAGCCGTACATGCACATGCCGGTAGTAGGATGGCGATACATCTTCGAGCGCAAAGCCATCTGCTTCCAGCTTGTCCAGCACGGCCAAACAGCGTTTGGCCGGACCTTTTCCCCTCACCAAAAGCAACACCTCGACGCCGGGTGATACACCCTGAACGCGGCTCAGCATAATGTGAGGTTCCTGAGCTTCTAGGATCGTCAGACGCCAATCCTGAGTTCCATATTCATTGGCCGACCAGCGCACATAGCCGAAGACCTGGCCCGGCTCGAACACGGCGAGCGAACGACGTTTGTCGAGTTCGATCCGGTCAGTGGGTTTGCCGAAACGCAGCCAGTAATTGAGATGTTCAGGATAGAAGGCGAGTTCGACCCGCGTAAAACTGTTACCGGTCATCGGCGGTCGAATCCTTCTTTCTGAGGTTCGACCAGTCGTTCAGATCATCGATGTGATACCGCACATGACGGCCATGTTTGCGATAGATCGGTCCGCCGCCATAGACGCGGAGCTTCTCCAAAGTATTGGGCTTGAGGCGCAGATAGCGGGCCGCTTCCTTGGTCGTCAGGAACGGCGCCTCATCCTCCCAAGGCGGGTCAAGTTCGGTCATGTTCGCTCCTGTTTTGCGATTTTCAGGAGCGCGCCACGGTCTCGATGTTCTTGAGAGTCAAAGGAAAGCTGCTCCGATGTCGGCCAGCATTGGAGAACAAGAGCCAGAAAAGGACTGGCGAAAACTCAAGGTCGAGTTTTCGCCGGATTTGAGGTCAGAAGAACTGGAAACTGAAAGCGAAAACCCCCGCGCCTTGCGGCGCGAGGGCTTGGTATGGAGGCCTTAGTTCGGGTTCCAGAGGATCGCCATAACGTCTTCATCGTCCTGTCCGGCGGCGCGGCCGAGATTGGCGTAGATCTTGTGCGGCCCGAATTCGGGGGCGGCGAAGGTCAGTGAGACGTAATCGTTGCCGCTGACTTTGCCGGTCCGGTTCCAGCCGCCACCGATTTCCACGCGGTCCTCGGTATAGACCCGAAAGTCGGGCTGGGCGTCGCTTTCCTTGGCCCGGTTGGGTTGGATGCTGATCTTTTTCCTAAGGCTCATCATCGAAAGTGTGCCTTCGAAAGCGCCGTTCTGGTTCTTCGTCACATATCCAAGTGCCTGTGCCATTTTACTGTCTCCTTGTCGTTTGTTGCCTCGGGGACCATCCCCTGTGGCTGACGCGGGACCGACAATGGCGGGCGCCGGGCGGGTGAACCCGATAAGGCCGCAGCGAAGCGTAGGACTGCCGCGAAGCGGTTTTTTGAAAGCGCAGCGTCCCGCGAGGAAGTCCGCCCTTTTGGCGGACGGGGAAAAAACCGCGCCAGCGGCAGTTTCATCCGACCGCCGTTCGCCATAGGTCCGACAAGCAAAGCCAAAGGGGACGGGTGCCAGGCGGAACGGGTTTCAAGGAGAAGGAGTGGCAGACGAACGCGGTGATGTGATGAGCGGGGAGAGCTTTCGAGGGTGTGTTTCGGGTGCCGCCCTCAGACCAATGGATCGCAACCGTCAGGGGACAAGGCAGACGCCCAATTCCGCATTTGGATGTTACCGGGGTTTGCAAAAACGGATGGCGGAGTGAGTGGAACCGCAGTGACGACATAGCGGAGACCTCAATCTCATCGCTGTCATCGCCCCATAAGTCCAGCACATGAGATCAGCGGCCGACCTTGTCCGGGTGCCCGATCAGCAAGCAACAGTCTTGGCCCATCCGTCATACCGCAGGCAGTCAAAACCCCGCGCCACAAGGCGCGGGGTGTCTTTGTCGATCATCCGAACCGCTCGACGGGGCGCGGAACCTCCCGCATGGGTGAGAGGTTCGCGCCCCGCCTCCCCCGGTCAGCCGGTAATCTGATTGGCGGTGCGGGCGTTTTCAGTGAGCTTTCCGGCTCCGCCCTTGGTGTAAGCGGCGAATGGGAAAGCCATGAATTTGGGCAGCCAACCGGTCTTTTTCTCGCGGCCCTCGCCAGTCAGGAAGTCCCTGATGATCTTCTTTTGCACCTTGGCCGTTGCGCTGACATTGCCATCCGCCACTGCCTTGCCGCCTACGTGCTTGAGCATCGCATTGATTGCGCTCTTGTCGCGGACCAGGTCGAAGAAGGCGTCATCCGGCTCCCAGACCGCGCCCATATCGACATTGAGGTGATTGCCGATCTGCTCGATAACGCATGTGCCTGCTTGCAGGGTTTCGGCCATCACAAAGGTCAGGATGCGCATGACTTCATCATCGGATAGCTTCAATAGGGTCACCAGAAGTGTGCCGACGCGATAGTCATCGCCATTGGACCGGACCACCGAATGCCCATGCTCGGCCATACCAAGCAGTTTGAGGATTTCGGTGCGCTCGGCCTCGAATGCCGCTTGGGCCTTCGATTTGGCGAGGCTTTCGGCGGTCGCTTCCTTGTCGGCCTTTTGCGGTTCAGCCTGAGTCCGCCACAAAGCCGACCCGCCGATCATATGCGCCACGGTCAGACGCAAAGCGAGTTGCGGTTGGCCGAGCAAAGCATGGCGCACGGCGGCGTGGCGATGCAGTTCCACATAGTTCTGGGCGGCGGCGGTCAGTTCGGGGCGGGCGGTCTGTTCGGCATCGTCTGCCTCATCGCCCGCCGCCAGTTTGCGCGAGCGCTTGTCGTGTTCCTTGCGAGTAATGAACCCTTCATGGAAGATGACCTCGCCATTGGTGCGGACCTCGACATAGATACGCCCGCCTTCCTTCTTCGGGGTTTTGACATGGTCCCAAGTGTGGAACATGTCACCGGCATCAAGGACAATGACATCATCCCATCCAGCTTTGATCAGCGCCTCGCGCTTCTCGGCAATGGCGGCATTCTGCAAAGCCCAGAACTGTTCGGTATCGGCAAATAGCCCACCTTCTCCGAACAGATCGGTGACGATTTCGCCGGTGTAGTTCTCAAGCGAGAACAGGGCGACATCGGATTTGATCTCACCTCCGAACAGCCATTGTTTCAGCTGCCAGCCGCGTGGGGCACGTTGCTCAGGATCGCTGAACAACGCCCACCATTCTGCCTGCTGCGCTTCGCTGGCGAGGGTCAATTGCCGGATCGTCTGGTCGTCGATCTCCTCGTTTCGATAAGCCTCGCGGATATCGGGCAGAAGATTGCCAAGGGCCAAGGCGCGCTTGACCATGATCTCGGTGACGCCGAATGTATTGGCGATATCCTCGACACTGCGGCCTTCCTTCACCAGCCGGGCAAAGGTTTCATAGCGGGCCATATCGTCGGGGTCGAGCCGGGCGACATTCTCGATCAGAGACGCCTCCAGCGCCGCCGCGTCATCGCCCTCGGCCATGACCGCGCAGGGCACCGGCTCGACTTGTGCGCCTTCCTTGGCAATGGTCTTGAGCGAGAAGAACCGCCGCCGCCCGGCGACGATCTCATATCCGCTGCCGTTCTTGCGGACAAGCAAGGGCTGCTGGACGCCCTTGGCGCGGATCGATGGCAGGATATCGGAGATATCCGGGGCTTTGCGCGCATGGCGCATATTGAGGGGCGAGACATTCAATTGATCGAAGGGGATATGAGCAAGTTCCATGGTTAGTCCTCCTGTAGGGGGTCGGGGGTGGGTGCGCCGGGTTCTGTGGCGCGGAGAAAATCGATCAGGTCGCACTGGTCGCGGTCGTCGAGATCGAACAGGCCGAAATCACACGGTTTCTGTGCGGCATCGGGATTGCGTTTCGGCAGGATAGGAGCGGCGGCACGGAGCATCAGCCGGTCATGCGCCGTGATCGGCGCAATACCGGCGATCAGCATTTGATCGCCCAAGGGGGTGGGTTCGGTAAGCGGGGTTTTGGTCATCGCCCTGCCCTCACCGCGACCAGAAGACGTGCACGTCTTCAAATCCGAGTGCGATGGTGAAGACGTCCCCGTTCAACTCCATGTCACGGGCCATCGCCTCGTAATCGATGTAATGGACAAGGGTTGGCGGAATGTCGGTGGCGTCTTCGGTCAGGGCTTGGGCATAATCGGCCAAGGACTTGAAGCAGCCCGCATAATCGTCAAAAGCTGATCGCGCCTGATCGATATCGCCGCTGAAATGGTTGAGCAGTCTGCCGCCCAACTCGCTATGCTCAGAAATGAACGCGGCTAATTCGGCCACCTTGTCGATGCCGGTATATTCGGAGAGTTCCGCACCCTCGAAGCCTTCATAATCATGGATGGCCCATTCCTCGGCGCCGGGAATGGGCGAGGCTTTGAGCATGTCTGCAATCTCGGTGCGCATATCGTCCGGGTCTTGGTCGGCATTGATCCAGCGCCCGTGCAAATAGCCGTTATTGTAGGCCGCCAGACAGGCCACATAGATGCGCGGCCCGGTAGCTGCTGCTTGTTTCAAAGTCTGCTGATTGGTCTCTGTCATGGCCGCGCTCTCCGTTCCCTCGCCGCTTTCCCCCCGAGGTGGGGGGCGAAAGAGGCCCGGCAGCCCCGAGCCTTAAAGGCGCGGCGCAATGGCTTTGGTAGGAGAACAAAGACGCCCTAAACGGACAAAAAGCCGAAGCGGTTGCGGCGTGACCGCTCGGGGCTATAAGGGCCGACCGCCCCCCACCGGACAGGGGAAAGCTAAAAAACAGACCGCGCCGGCATCAGCCGGCGGCCTCCTCCCGAAGCGAATGCTTCGGGCCTTGCGCCAGGGATCGTCACCCGGATGGGCGGAGACCGCATTTGCGGACTCCGTGGAGCTCAAGCTCGCTACGCGGGTTGAGCGGAATAGAGCCCGGCGACCGAACGAAGTGAGGGCGGGCGCCCGGCCAAAACACAGAAATCCCGAGAAAGGAAGCTTATGCTATCGCTTCGACTGCTTGATTAACTCGCAGGGCTCAACGCCCAGAGCCTTCGCCAACTGGCCCAGAACCGTGACACTTGCCGAAACCCGGGCCCGTTCGATCGATCCCAGATAGCGCATGCTGAGCCCTGCCCGGGCTGCCAGTTCTTCCTGCGTCAGGTTTTGATCATGGCGCAAACGACGCATGTTGATCGCCATGACCTCTTTGAGATCCATGACGAAATAGGAACAAGTTTCGGAACGATCGTTCTAGGAATGATCGTTCCCATTCGTTATAGTCGGACAAATGAATCCGGAAAGCTTTGATACCGCGATGTTTTGTTTTAAAAGCAATGGAACATGCGAAAGCATGAAACGCCGTGGGGGCATATGCAACTAGCCGAAACAAATCCGCACATTGCGGACGAAGTGCCGTGGTCGGACACACTCACCGACTATGACGATGCACATTTCACGATCTATATGAGGCTATTGGACGCTGCTGCCGATGCGGCAAGCGAGGACGAAATGGCGGCGGTCATCCTTGGCATCGACCCATTGAGTGAACCGGATCGCGCAAGAAAGTCCGTTCAAAGTCATCTCGAACGCGCAAACTGGATTGCGAATACCGGCTACAAGGAACTATTCGCCGACTAGACTGGCTCTTACCTGAGCGCAAGTAAAAATTCTCAGTCGAGAAGTCCCAGATAACCCCTATTCATCAAGGCGCGACCGCGTTTGATCGCGCGACGGATACGGTCCCGCAAATGATTGCCGGGATCCCCCCAATCCAGACGCACCCGACGCTCTCCCAGCAACGCCGATGCGATATCCTGATGAGATGCACGATCAAGTGCGCCGTCCAACGCCCTGAGGACAAAGCGCAAACGATCACCGCGCGGCTCGGGCGCGAACAACCTTTCAGGCAAACTCTCATTCGCCCAAATCCTGTTGAGGCATTCCAATGCCCAGAGGCGTTGTTTCAGGTTCTGTGCAGGCGAAATCGCATTCACGCACAGTAGAGATGGCGACAGGATATCTCCGCCGTAGACCGCGAGTTGAAGATTTCCACCCCTGCCCTGCAGCAAAACCTGCTGCCGGCCGTCCTCGAGCTGCAACACCGCCACGCTGCATTTCAGACTGGTAAGATCAAAAGCCGAAGCAGTTTCTCTACATGCATTCTCCGCCCGCACCGGAAGAACGGACGCGCATGTCCGCGGACACCAAAAAACGTCCGCGTCCACGCTCAACGATGTCGCGAAACATGACACCCCACTTCGTCAGATCGAGTGGTGATTTGACAATAGTGATGGCTGCTCCTTCATTTTGAACATCAGCATGCTCCAGTGCGGCTTTGAGATCACGCTGGAAGGCGCCGTTGCGCCTGAGAAACTCCCAGGCCCATCCACGGCGGGTCAACCGGACGGTGTAGGCATACGCCTTTTCATCCCGCCAATCCGGGCGATCAGCAATGATGTCGGAAAGGTCCATGGAACCAACGCAATCGCTGTTCAGAACAGAGATCGTCAGGCTCGCGCCGCAGTGGACATGAGGGGCGCCCACAGTACGGGTGCACCCAGCCCACCTGCGCTACGAACGCATTCGAGCACTGCCTGCGACACTTCCAGATAGCCGGCGACAGCGCGTGTCGACCCGATCTCCTTGGGTTCGCCTAGGCGCTCAAGACGCCATCCGGCCCGGCGCAGGATGCGCTCCATACGTGTGTCGGTGACAGTCACGATGCGCTTCAGATTCTTTGCTAGGCCAAACTCAAGTACGCCGGCAAAGAGCTCATAGGTGCCCTCGGCGAGCCCTCCTGGCCCGCCTGCCGAACCCTCGTGAATATCCAGGGCAAAACGGCTACTTTCCCAGATATCCGGCTGATTGGGAGCGTCCTTGCCATCAAGGAGAACCGAGAACACATCGCGCAGCATGTTCGGACCGGTCGATGGTAGCAGGCGGACACAACCATCCACGCTGCCATACTCGCTGCGCAGCAGAAGATAATGTGGCTTCAGATCATCAAACACGTCGACTTCGCGACCGTGCTCAGTCGATACCTTCCAGCCGAGACGGTCATTGAATATGCGATATCTGAGACGTTGCATCGCCTCTATATCCCTAGAAAATACATTATGAAATTCAGGGGCAATCAACTGGATCACGGCAACCTCCTCGCAGCGTTAATGCTGCTATTGGAGGTGATGATCGGCCGCTAATCAGCCTGTGTAGGTGCACAGGTTTTCAGCCCTGCTAGCCAGGAAATCTGTTCGAGGAACTCAGTCGTGAAATGGCCTGCGCCACAGTGCGCACCCCGAGCTTGGCTCTTGTGTTATCGAGATGAAAGGCAACTGTGCGGCGGGTGATGCCGAGGATCTCTCCGGTTTCCCAGGCAGACTTGCCTCTTGCTGCCCATTGCAAACATTCAAGTTCGCGGCGTGTGAGTCTCACGCCGTCGACGATGTTCTCTTCGGAGCAAATCCGGCGGACATGAATGTGATAACAAGTTGCCACAAGTTGAAGTGCGCGTGTGTATCGATCCACCAATCTCATCAAAGCAGGGCAATCTTCGTCAGCAACAAAAGTTAGGACCGCTCCGCCGCCAAGACGATCACGGACGGGAATGGTCAGTCCGCTGCATATGCCGAATTCCGCAGCTTCGTCGAAGAACTTATATTGATCCGCAGAACCGTCACCCAGAGTGAATTTCTTTCCCCAATGGAACGGTGTGTCGCTCCGTTCTGCGCAAGTGATTACAGGGTCGATGGCTTGATATCGTTGCCGGAGGTAGTGCGATGTCCAGGGTTCTGGATAATTCGAGATGTAACGAGGCTGATCCAATTCGGGAGGTGGCAAAGATAGGTAGGCAAACTGGCTAACCTCGAAGGCCACAAGCAAATTGGTCATGGAGCACTGAAGCTCCTTTTCGTTGACGCTCGTAGACAAGCTTTCTATGAAATCTTCATAGATGCGCTGCATTGTTACTCATCTCGCCCCTCACAAGTCCAAAGCAGTTAGTCGCATCGCTGCATGTTTGCGAGACAGTTTTGCCTTAGCCAGTCGTCGGGATGGTACCCAGAAGTGAATCGCAAAGCCCGCCGTCCACTAGCAAGTTTTGACCGGTGATGTAGCTGCTGGCGGGGGAACACAAAAACCAGATTGCCTCGGCTATATCTTCAGATCGACCTATCCGCCCCAGAGGCACCATTGCCCGGCGGCGCCCCGCCACCTCATCGTGGGCGTATGTTTTTTCAGTCAGCGGCGTGTGGATCATACCTGGTGATACTGTATTGACCCTGATCCCCGCTTCAGCCCAGTCCTGCGCTAGGTTCCGGCAAAGTGAGATCATCGCAGCCTTGGAAGGAGAGTAAGCCCCGGTTCTTTGGTGAGCGAACATACCAGACATAGAGGCAACACCGACAATTGCACCTTTGCTTTGCCGTAAATGCTCATACAAACCTTGTGCAATGGCCAGTGTTGCGCGGGCATTTAGATTGAATTGCCTATCCCAGGCTTCGATCGGCATCTGTGCCAAACGAGCCGGACTGATAGTTCCGGCATTTGAGACAAATACATCCATCCCTTCGCAAAATTCGACCGCTTCCGCACTGATGCGCCGACAGGTTTCCATTTCTGCAAGATCACCCGAAAGCAGCAATGTTTCCGCATCCAATTTTTTTAGATCTGAAAGCAAAAGATTTGGCGGACTTTTGGTGCCGGTGACCACCAAAGCTATGCGCGCGTGCTGACCTTGCTCCTTGCAGCGTTGTGCGATCACCCTGCAGGCCGCACCTCCGATGCCTTCGCTTGCTCCGGTTACAAGTATCTTCATACTCACTCCATTTCGCGGCCCGTATATGAAACCCCGCCGCCCCTCCATCCACTGCCTAGCCCCAACAGATTT
Organism: Mariluticola halotolerans; assembly: GCF_021611515.1. Classification (GTDB taxonomy): domain Bacteria; phylum Pseudomonadota; class Alphaproteobacteria; order Rhizobiales; family Devosiaceae; genus Mariluticola; species Mariluticola halotolerans. The sequence continues at coordinate 3,011,921 of NZ_CP090960.1, read as the reverse complement.
ACTCAGCTACTGCTTCCCCAAACGAGCAAACGTTTTAGCTTGTTGGAACATGCCGAAGCGTTGTTGGCTAGCACAGATCAAGCGAGGCCAAAATGCACTAAAAGGTGCAAATCTTGCATTTTCTGAAACGCTTTTCATTTTTGAATGAAATATTATTTTTAAATTGCCTCGTTCGGCGTGCTCATGCGAAAGCTAAATTCGCATTTTTGACGGCTAGGGAGAAATTGGATGCAAAGCGGTGCTCAAAGGTTGGTGGTCATCACCGGGGGCGCCGAAGGGATCGGCTGGGCAACCGCTCAGCTGTTTGCCGACAAGGGTTATCATGTTGCAATAATTGATATCGACGCCGAGAAGGTCATCCAGCGAGCTACGTCGCTCGGTCCGGCGCATTCCGGTCATGTTTGCGATATTGCAGTAGAAGCTGAGGCGAAAAACACTATCATAGACATCGTGGACCAGCATGGTGGCGTCGATGTTTTGGTCAACAATGCCGGTATAGGTGACACAAGCCTGCCGACACTGGAGCAGAATGCAACTCATTTTCAGCGGGTGATTGATGTCCACCTGACGGGCACATTCACGCTCTCCCGGCTGTGTGCCGATTACATGGTGGCGAAGTCTAAAGGGGGGGCGATTGTCAATTTCTCGTCGATCGCGGGGCTGACCGGCTTGCCTGGCCGCAATGCCTATGGCGCGGCGAAGGCAGGCATTATTGCCATGACCAAATCCATGGCCTCTGAATGGGGTTCTCTGGGTATAAGGGTCAATGCGGTGGCACCGGGATATGTCAAAACCGCGCTTGTGGCAAAACTGGTAGCCGAGGGGCTTCTCGATGAGGACTCAATTGTACGGCGCACACCACTGGGGCGATTTATCAACCCTGCGGAAATTGCAGAGGCGGTTTACTTCTTGGCTTCACCTGTAGCCTCAGCCGTTACCGGGGCCGTGCTTAGTGTAGATGCCGGGTGGATGGCTTATGGCGCGGCGGGCCAAGTGATTGATCCAGATCAGACACAACGCCACGCTAGCAAATTGGCATCAGCGGATCGGGGAACAGCTTAAAGCCCGCAACAATTCGTGGCTTTCGAGGCCTTCTGTCTCGCTAGTATCGGGGACATTTGCTGGCCTCCAAAGCGAAACCACCCGCCCAGGCCGCTCGCCGGAGACAATTGTCCAAGCGCCGAGTTCATTTTGCAACGCGGTATTGTGCATCTCGGAGAATGAAAGCGCCAGATAGGTGTCCGTAAACACGGCCGCATCGGCAGTCTGATTGAAAATCTGGCCGCTCCGCGTTGCGATGACGGATTCGATTGCATCCGTTGAGCGGATGCAGGTCATGAAATAATTGCGCTGTTTGATGATGAGCGGAAATCCCTTGGGCACAAAGCGCTCATTCCAGTCCCGATCTGCGGCAAGCCCGGCACGGCATTGAGCGCGTTCTGCCAGATCCTTATAAATCCATAGATGATAGATACGATTGAGCGCTCCGGTATCGGTTAGCCAGTAGCCCGCCATCGGCAAATGCCGTGAGACATACTCGACGCCATCGGTGCTGAACAATTCAAGATAGCGAAGCGCTTGACCCGCGGCGAGGTCGTAAGCGCGCAATTCATAGAGCATGGTCACACCTCTTTTAGCAAAGCGAGGACTCTGCCCTAGCTGGCTTGCAAGTGATATGGAACTTCGCGCTCAAATCTTGGACTCTTCGCTTCTGTCCCATCGCCGACCACTGCGTTACGGGCATTTTTGTGCTCGTCGCGGTAGGCGCCTGGAGGCGCACCGACCCTTTGGGAAAAGAACCGGCTAAAATAAGCAGGGTCGTCGAAGCCCAGATCGTACCCGATCTCGGCCACCGTCATCTCGGTGTAAATCAGGAAGCGTTTGGCCTCGATGATGACCCGCTCATGCAGAACCTCAGATGACGTTTTGCCGCAACGTGCCCGGCAGGCAAGGTTGAGCCGCTGGGTGCTGACGCCAAGCTGCCCAGCGTAATATTCGAGCCCCTTTTGCTCCTTGAATGAGCGCTCCAGCACTTCGCGATATCGGCAGATTATTTCATAATCCCGATCCAGTGGTTGGGCACCGGAAGCGGTAATCTCTCCGCGAAGGCGCATCACATAAACGGCGATATTGATAAAGCTTGCCATCACCGCCGCGCGCCGCCCGGCGGCCGACCAGACATATTCGCGATAGGCTGAATGGAAGGCTACCGACACGTCGTCGGTATTCAATCCCGTGCCCGAAATGGGGTAAACATTGCGTACGCCGAGATTTTGCGCCAGACGGTTGTCCATGGTGGTCACTGCGGTCATGAACGCCTGGGCGACATTCATAACAATGCCGTCCACGTCGGGCGTGAACTGGATTTCATGCACCATGGCGACGGGGACCACTATCAGGCAGGGCGCCAAAATATCATATTGCTGATCCTCGATACGGATCGTACCCCCGCCGGATTCCACGAGCAGCAATTGCACATGATCGGGGTGGGCATGCGCGCGAATTGTCCAATCGTGCTTGCCGCTGCGCTCCCGAATTGGTTCGATGTGAACGAAGTCAAGTTCGACCTCGTCGAGCTGGTCACCATAAAGGTAGTAGCGTGGAATCTTCGGCTTGTGCTCGCTTTCCATTGCAATCCTCCCCGGCGCCTGAGCCTTTTCGCGCCACCCTTCAGCTCCGTCGAATAATGCAATAAAACTCGTGCTCCGTCCATTCAAGCCCATAGCTTGTCGATGCCAGAAAGAGGCAAATAACCACAGAGCCTCAAAAAGGGCGGAGGGAGCGGCGTGGATAGCGATCTCAAAGACGATTTGACGTGCGATGTTGTGGTGGTCGGATCCGGCGCGGGGGGACTTTCAACCGCCATTACCGCGTCCAAGCTAGGCCTTGATGTCGTGGTAATCGAAAAGGAAGGGGTGTTTGGCGGCACCACCGCCTTTTCCGGTGGCGTATTATGGATACCGGGCAACACGCTCTGCGACGCCGAGGACAGTGTGGACGCCGCCCGCACCTACCTGAAAGGCGAGACCGGCAATTTCTACGATGCCGCGGCGGTCAATGCCTTTTTGCAGCGCGGACCGGAAATGCTCGACTTCTTCCAACGCGAAACGTCGGTCAAATTCGTGCCGACGCTCTATCCAGACTATCATCCGGATGCACTCGGCGGCGTCGATGTAGGGCGCTCGGTACTAGCTGCGCCGTTCGACACCTCGGCGCTTGGCCACAATCTGAAGCGCCTGCGTCCGCCTCTTTCTACCATCACCTTCATGGGGATGATGTTCAACTCATCCAACGCGGACATCAAGCATTTCTTCAATGCCACAAAATCGGTTATATCGGCCGCCTATGTGGCCAAAAGGCTATTGAGCCATTTTTGGGAGATTGTGCGCTTTGGCAGGGGCACGAATGTGACCTCCGGCAATGCACTTGCCGCCCGTTTGGCCAAGAGCGCGTTCGATCTGGACATTCCCATCCATACCTCAACCCGGGCAAAAAAACTGCTGAGCGAAAAAGGCAAAGTCACCGGCGCCCTGGTCGAGGCGGACGGCAAAGATATCACCATCAACGCCCGCAAGGGTGTTGTGCTCGCAGCGGGCGGTTTTGCGCACGATCTCAAGCGCATTGGCGCAGCCTACCCTCACCTCAAAAGTGGCGGAGAGCACTTCTCGCCGGTCCCTGAAAGCAATACCGGCGATGGTATCGAACTTGGCGAAGAGGCCGGTGGTAAATTCAATTTGCGCTATCCCAACACTTCGGCCTGGATGCCAGTGTCGAAAGTGCCGATAGGCGGTGGCAAGTTCAAGGCTTTCCCGCATCTGCTGGACCGTTACAAGCCGGGCATCATCGCGGTGCTTAAAAACGGCAAGCGCTTTACCAATGAAAGCGAGAGTTATCATGACGTTGGCGCTGCACTGATAGCGGCCTGCGCCGGGGAAAAGGAAACCGCGTGCTGGCTGATCTGTGATTATCCAACGATTCGCAAGTACGGCCTTGGCTATGCCAAGCCTGCACCTGTGCCGTTGTCGACCTATCTGCGCAATGGCTACCTCAAATCCGGCAAAACGCTGGCCGATCTTGCCGGGGCATGCGGAATATCCACTGAAGGCCTCAACGAGACGATCGCGAGCTTTAACAAGGATGCCCGCAAGGGTAAGGATCCCGCCTTCAGGCGTGGCACGACATCGTTCAATCGTTATCTGGCAGATCCCGAACATCTGCCAAACCCCTGCGTCGGTCCGATCGAAAAGGGCCCCTACTTCGCGCTCAAGATCATTGTGGGCGATCTGGGCACCTTTGATGGTTTAGAAACGACCGTCGAAGGGCAGGTTCTCAACAAGGACGGCAAGCCTATTGACGGCCTTTATGCAGTGGGCAATGACCGCGCATCGATTATGGGCGGCAATTATCCTGGCGCGGGTATCACATTGGGGCCGGCAATGACCTTTGGCTACATTACCGGACGGCATCTTGCAGGCGCGGATTAAGGGTATCCAAAATGAGTTGGCTGGGCCTCGAAGGAAAAATAGCGGTTATCACAGGTGGCAGCGGCGGGATTGGGCGGGCGACCGCCGAAACGCTTTCGGAAGCTGGCGCGCGGGTCGCCCTACTCGATTATGACGGGACGGCTGCCGAATCGGCAGCGGCGGAGATTTCCCCGGATGGGAAAACCGCCATCGGCATCAGGTGCGACGTGAGCTCCCCTGAGGCCGTGCGCAATGCAGCCGACGCGGTCAGGGCCAAGTGGCCGACGGTGGATATTCTGGTCAACAATGCAGGTATTTTGCGCCCTGGCCCCCTTGAAAGCTTGCCGATCGAAGACTGGACGCGCATGCTGGAAGTCAATCTCACCGGCTGCCTTACGACATCGCAGATTTTTGGCGCCGCGATGATGGAAAAAGGTGCCGGTGCGCTGGTGCATGTGGCTTCAATTTCCGCCAGTCAACCGCAGCCTTTTTCGGGCGCCTATAGCCCCGGCAAGGCGGGACTTGCCATGCTTTCGCGCCTCTTGGCGTTCGAATGGGGGCCCAAAGGCATCCGCTCAAACGTGGTCAGCCCGGGCCTTGTGCTCACACCGCTCAGTGAAAAATTCTACGTCGACCAGACTACCAAAAGCGCCCGCGAGTCCATGGTGCCATCTTGTCGCATCGGTGCACCTCAGGATATGGCAAATGCCGTCGCCTTTCTCTGCTCGGCACGTGCAAGTTACATCAACGGCCAGGAAATTGTTGTGGATGGCGGCCTGTCGCAGACATTGATGGGATCGGTGCCGCGCCCTGGTTATTCGCGATAATCGACCACCAATGGAATACGCGGTTTTACGCCGCGTGCTCCTCTTCCATGTGACCGCCAAGAAACAGCCGTCCGACTCTGGGGTCCTTGAGCAGTTTGTCGGCTTTGTCGAACATGCGCGTCTGCCCCAGTTCAAGTACCAGACCATAATCGGAAATCGCCAGCGCGGATTTGGCGTTCTGCTCAACCATCAAGACGGTAACTCCGTTATCACGCAGGCGTTGTAAAGTGATAAACACCTCCTGCACTAGATTTGGCGACAGACCGATCGAGGGCTCGTCGATGAGGATCAGTTTGGGATCGAGCAAAAGGGCACGGGCCACCTCAAGCTGCTTTTGCTGGCCACCCGACAATTCGATGGCCTTGCGGTCCTTGAATTCGCGCAGCATAGGGAACTGGTCCATCACCACTTCCATGCGTTCGCGAACTTTTGATTGATCGTCCGAGGTGATGCCGCCCATTTCCAGATTGTGCCACACAGAAAGCTGCGGGATCACATTACGACCCTGGGGTACATAGGTCACGCCGCGACTTATCATTTCCCGTGGCGTTGAGCGGGTAACATCCCGGCCGTCGAGTAGTATCTGGCCCGACTGGATGTTGAGCAACCCGAATATGGCCTTGAATACCGTCGACTTGCCGGCACCATTGGGTCCGATGACTGTCGTTATCGAAGCTTTTGGAATCTCAAAGCTGGTGCCGTTGAGAATGGTGATCTTGCCATAACCGCCATAGATATCTTTCAGTTCCAGCATATCAACCTCCCAGATAGGCCTCGATGACCATCTCATTATTGCGGATTTCGTCAGGTGTCCCTTCGGCGATGATCGTACCGGCGGCCAGCACGATGATACGAGTACACAGGGACATCACGAATTCCATATTGTGCTCGATCACGACAAAGGTACTTTCGTGTTCCCTGTTATAGGTGATCAGACGATCCTTGAGATATTCGAGCATCGTCAGATTGACCCCGCCGGCCGGTTCGTCGAGCAAAACCAGACCCGGACCCGCCATGAATGCCATGGCTGCATCGAGCAGCTTCTGTTGTCCATAGGACAGCGATCCTGCCATCTCATCGCGCAAATGTTCGAGTCTGAAAAACTTGATCAGGCTTTCAGCTTCGCCTGACAAACCTGCGTCGTTGGCACCAAAGAGCCGCGACAGCATTGTGCCCTGATGCTCCTGGCCCGCCATAATGATGTTGTCGATCACGGACATCTGGGGAAACACCGATAATTGCTGGAAGGTACGGCCAACGCCTGCCCGATTGAGAATATGAGCCGGTTTGCCAGTCACAGGAGCGCCTTTAACGAACACATCTCCCTCATCGGGCGTTAGCTGGCCCAGAATGCAGTTGAACAGGGTGGATTTGCCGCTACCATTCGGCCCGATCAGCCCCAACACCTCACCCTTCTTGACGTCGAAACTGACATCGTTGACTGCCTTGATCGCCCCGAAGGTCTTGGAGATGTTACGCACGCTTAAAATGCTTTGTTCCTTACTCATAGCGACGCACCTTGTTTGAGGTCTCCGCGTTCGACCTGCTTGGGCCGCGTCAGGCGCTGCCAGAATCTGGTCCCGAGGCCAAAAAGACCGGTGGGCGAGAAGACCATGAGCACAAGCACCATAAGCGCATAGACCATCAGGTAGTAGCCCTCCGTGAAGCGCAACAGCTCAGGCAACAGCACGACAATCGCCGCACCGAGAATCGGGCCCAAGAAGAACCCGGATCCTCCTACCACCACCATGAGCAGCAGTTTTAGCGAGTGAATGAGGGCAAACGAACCCGGTTCGATAAACTGTACCAGCGGAGCCTGAATGGCCCCCGCGAGTCCACCGAATGCCGATCCGATCGCGAAAGCCAATAATGTCATGCGCCGTGTATTCAGTCCAAGAGAATTGGCCCGTATCGGGTTTTCGCGTAGCGCTTTGAAGGCACGCCCCCAGGGTGAATGAATGATCCAGGCCATGATGCCCGTCGCAATCAGAAAGCACACCAGCACGAAGTAGTAGAACTGGGTTTGCGTGCCGGTCTTGAACCCCAGAAATTCAGGCCGCGGCATGCCTACGAGACCAAAGGAACCGCCGGTAAGCCATTCTTCGTTGCGCAATACAAGGAAAACGAGCGCGTTGAACGCCAGCGTGACGAATGCCAGAAAGTGGTGCTGCACGCGCAATGCTGGATACCCAAGGATCAGGCCCACCGCAAAGCACGACGTCACTGACGCAAAAACCGCGAAAATCCAGTGGATGCCCGCAAGTGTCATCAGCGAAGTGACATAGGCGCCGATGCCCATAAAGGCCGCTTGCGCCAGGCTGACCTGTCCGGCATAGCCAAGGGTCAGGTTGAGACCCATGGCGGCGATAGAAAAAACCAGCCAAGAACAAAGGACATAAACGAAATAAGTGGTCTGCCCCATCGGCGCCAGAACCAGCACCACAATGGCTGCCAACACAGCCGCAATACGCAACCAGCTCATACCGCCCTCCCCTCGGTTGTTCCCACAAGGCCCTGCGGGCGCACCATGATGATGACGATTAGCAAAATCAGCGGCACCGCTGCCCTGTACTGGGCGGACACATAAGCGGCGGCGAGATTGTCGAGAACACCAATCAGCAGGCCGCCCACCAGCGCGCCGCGAATCTGGTTGAAACCACCGACAATGGCGGCAATGAACGCAATCAAGCCTAGGGTTTCGCCGTTAGAGAATTTGGCGAGATAAAAAGGTGAAATCAAAATCGAGGCGATAGCGGCAAGGAAGCCGTTAATGATGAAGGTGTACATCACCATTTTCTTGACATCGACACCCAGGATTTCGGCAACAGCAGGGTTTTGCGCGGTCGCCTGCATGCTCCTGCCGGTGCGGCTGCGCTGCAGGAACATCTGCAGACCGAGAATAACGAGCAGCGAAACCAAAAGATTACACACATCCTGGACGGATATCGCCGCGCCGAAGACTTCAAATACCGTCTGTGGAAACAGGGGCGGAAACGGTTGGCCCTGAGCGGAATAGAACTCCTTGACGCTCTCCTTCATCAGGAGGCCAAGCGCGATGGTTGCAATGACGAGCGGCAAGGTGCCGTGGGGTAACATCGGCTCCACGACCAATTTCTTGAACGCAATGCCAAGAACCAAAATGGATATGACGATTGCCAGAAGAATAGCTACCCACAAGGGCAGGCCGAAATATCCGGTTCCGATGAGCACAAAAAACGCCGGCAACATGACAAATTCGCCCTGAGCAAAATTTATGGCCTGCGACGCTTGCCAGAGCAGGGTAAATCCCACCGCAGCAAGTGCATAGACCGCACCAGCAGCAAGTCCGGATATCATTATTTGAAGAAATTCTGCCATTCGGGATTACTCTCAATTCAATAATATAGCCGACGCGTCCCAATGGTTCGCGTCGGCTACATTCGCGAACTAATCAGTTCGCGGGGAGGGTTTGCACAATCTGCTGCTGTCCGTTCGTTACCTGGACAAGGAAACTCTCGCGCGAGACCTCACCATTTTGATCCCAACAGATATCAAGCAGTAGGCCTGGATATTCCTTCGCCTGGAGACAGAGGCCATGCATGGTGTCAGCAAACTTCTGGCGATCGAATTCGCCGACCATCTCAGTCACATACTTGATGGCGTAGGCACCAATATATCCCTTAATCGCATTGTGATCAGGTCGATATCCAAATCGTTCGGTGAACTTCTTGTCCATGGCTTGGATTGTCGGCACCGGAGCGTCGGCAGAAAGACCGACGTGACTCATAACGCCCTCGGCCGCGGCACCTGCGAGATCAATAACTTTCTGACTACCAAGAACAGTGTCGCCAGCAATAGGAAGCTCTAGCCCTTGCTTTTCCGCTTCAATCAAAAATCTGGCACTTTCCTCCTCGGTCATGAACGCAAAAACAGCGTCAGCTCCGGAATTTTTGATCTTTACAACGTCCGCAGAAAAGTCAGCTTGTCCTTGTTCTGTGGGCAGATCGGCAGCAATCTCAAGATTAAACTCTTTGGTCACATCAACAAAAGCATCGTGGCCACCCTTGCCATATTCCGTGTTGGCCCAAACGATAGCAACCTTGGACGCTTTCAGGCCAAAACTGAGATAAGCACCAATCTTAGGCATACCCTTCTGGGATCCGAAGGCTGTCCGGAAGATAAATGGGTTACCCTTTTGTGTGATGGCCGGAGCCTCTGAGCCAGTCAACTGCGGGTAGCCGTTTTGCTGCGCCACAAGCATATTAACTACCGTCGATGACGAATAAACCGTGCCAAGCAGCACATAAGCACCATCATCAATGGCCTTTTGAACCATGGCGCGAGAGTTCTGCGGGTCCGTCTGGCTATCGTACTCCATTAATTCGATGTGCTGACCCAAAATGCCGCCGCTCGCGTTGATTTCATCAACGGCAAGATCAACGCCATCCTTCCAAACAGTACCTGCCGCGGCACCAGCCCCGGAAAGCTCGGCGATATTTGCGATTTTGACTTGCGCCTGAGCCCCGCCAACACCGATCGTCACAGCCATTGCAAGGCCAACTAGATATCTCTTCAGCATATTATCCTCCCTTAGATTGATTGCTGTAGATCGTTCAGGTGAAATTTCTTCCTAATAAGAAATCCACCAGTAGTTCCGCTTGCGCATCAAACATGCCGAGCCCCGGCATGGTTTTGCATCCCTTCGCGCCAGCGATTTCGAGGAGCGGCGTAATCGCCGGTTTGGTTATCGCGTCGGCAACGAATTGCGACGCAATCAGCTTGTCCGCCTCAACAGGCAGCGGATCGGTTTCGCGCATGCCCATAGGCGTAACATTGGCGATAAGATCGTATCCCTCAGGATCCGCACTACCCAATCCGGAACGCCCGGGAAATCTTATCTCTAGGCGTTCCAGAATGGCGTCACGGCGCACGTGATCAACTTCCGATATAGACAACCGGCTTGCGCCGCGCGCCAGAAATTCATAGGCGACCGCCGATCCCGCGCCCCCGGCACCGACCAGAAGCACACTCTTGCCATTCACATCGAAATCTCGCGCGGCGATACCCTCAAGATAACCGTGACCGTCGGTGTTGTCAGCAAACCAGGTGCCGTCAGCATCGCGCCTCACTACATTGACCGAGCCAGCAAACCGGGCCCGTTCAGTCACATGATCGGCCAGGGCCAAACTAGCCGGCTTATGCGGCACGGTCACCACGATACCATCAACATTCTCGGCACGGCGCGCCATGGCGAAAAAGTCCGCAAGGTCGCTGGCACGCACATGCGCAGGCACCAGCAGTGCGTTCTCTCCACGCGCCACCAAAATTTCGGTCAGCCGCCCCGGTGATTTCACCTGGGTGATTGGATCACCCACGATAAAAAACAGGCGCGTTTCTCCATCAAGCGAAACGTTCATAGACCTCCCCTTTGCGTGACCTGTTGCCAGCCCATTGTTTTGCTGATCGGGCGCCACTGCTCTTCTCGCGGCAAACCTGCCACAACAGACAATTTACAAAATGGACTGACTCACGGATTGATTGTACTTTTCCGTAGACAAAGCCGGAATGAATCAGGTTCAGGACGTGGATATTTTTCATCCTGCCACCCTATTTTGACTGAGATTTGCATCCGCTTTCGTTCGGGACAGATAGCGGCGCCAATGCGCCAATGACGCTGCAATTCCGGCGTTTAGCCTGGTCGATTGCGCGGCATCGACCCAGTCCGCTCTTTCAGCCCCCTCGAGGATTTCGGGTATCCTAAGAGGCAGGCCGTTTATCGTGGTTTGGGCGTCGGGCTGTTGTACTTTCAACTCGGCGACAAAATCATCGACCGAGGCATGATCACCGCCGAGGTCGTAAATCGCCGCGCCCGTGTCCTGCCGGTCAAGCGCGGCACAGAGGGCCTTTGCAGCGTCGGCGACGTACACAAACCCCACATTGCCTGAGAATTTGATTTCCGATGGCTTGCGCAGCGCTGCGGCACGCAAAGCGATGCTGGGGCCGGCGGCGATACCCGAACTCACACCCGGCCCGTAAATGATCGCCGGGCGAAAGCCCGCGCTTGCCAATCCCCATTGCAAATGCGCAACCCGCATCATGCCTTCGAGCGCGAGTTTGAAGGTGCCATAAAGCGTCTCGGGCCAAACAACACCATTGGTGCTCGCGCCATAGACCGCCGCGGTGCTGGCATAAGCAACACGAGCAATATCCGCCTTGCGGCACGCCGCAATCAGGTTCTGGCTACCGATGAGATTGACCTCAATGGCCCGCACCGGATCGCGATCGCAGTCAACGGTCATCAAACCCGCTAGATGCACAGCACCATCACAACCGGCGGCCGCTGCATTGACGGCATTGGCATCGCAGATATCAGCCACAACAATTTCAACATTCCCGTCCAGCCCTGCCTGGACGAAATCAAGGTTTTCCGGCTTTGGTGCAAAATCGAGAACGCGGACCTCGTGCCCGGCCTCAAACAAGGCGCGAACAACCCACGCCCCCAGAAACCCTGTGCCGCCGGTGACGAGGATCCGGCTCACGCCGCCGCTCCCGCACACGCGGATTCAGCTGCGATATAGCCAAACACGATGCCCGGACCGATGGTTATGCCCGGACCGGGGTAGACGCCGCCCATGATCGAGTTCATGTCATTGCCGCATACAAACAGACCCGGGATCGGCGTACCGTCCTGTCCCAGGATTCGAGCATGTTCGTCCGCCGCGAGGCCAATCGCTGAACCGATGTCACCCGGCCAGAGCCTCACCGCGTAAAACGGCCCTTCGGTCAATGCGCCCAAGGTGGGATTGGGACCGTGCTCGGGGTCGCCATTGGCGCGCTCATAGACTGTGCTGCCACGACCAAATTCCTCGTCTATGCCCGTTGCAGCATAGGTGTTGAATGTCTTGACGGTCTGCGCAAGAACAGCCTGATCGATATCGATTTTGCCGGCCAGTTCGGCAAGCGTATCGCCGCGCACCAGATAGCCGTCATCAAGATAGGGTTTGAGGTTTTTAGCGCCCGGCCGCACCATGCCGAGACCGTATTTTTTCAGCGCCGGGGCGTGACAGATCAGATAGACGGGAATAGTCGAACTGCCCTTGTTTGCCGCATACATGGCACTGACAAATTCGTGGTATGAGCGGCTTTCATTAATGAAGCGGCGCCCCGATTTATCCACCGTCAGAATACCGGGCTTGCTGCGATCGAGCACGAAATGAGGGAACGAGGCTTGTGTGCCATCGGCGCGCTTGCGAATGGACACAGGAGCCCAGAAGCAGGGTTGCGCCGCCCCTTCCGCGTAATGAGCACCGAGCTCCATGACGATATCATGCAGTTCACCGGTATGCCCGGGCGCTGCGGGACTCACTGGAGGAAGCGGATGGGGCAGCATTTCAGAACGTCGCTGGGGATGGCGGGAAAAGCCGCCACTGGCGAGAATGACACCATTTTTTGCTATCGTCTGCGTTGCCTTGCCATCAATCTGTATATCGAGACGGTGTGACCTATCTCCCAGGGGCGCGATGGCAGCAACTTTGGCGTTGGTGACGATATCGACATTGAGCTGCCGGGCGGCCATCAGCATGCGGCCGATAAGGGCGTTGCCCATGACGAGCCGCGTCCCCCGGCCAAAACGCATCTTTTGCCAATAATAGCTGCCGACCAGTTTCGCGGCATAGGCAAATGACTTCAAGGATTTGCCCATTTTAAGCAGATGAGCGATGTCATCGCGGTCGATCATCAGGCCGCCAAGGATGGTGAACTCGGGGATCGGCGGTCGCACAAGCTTGAGATCATCCCCCAGTGCTTTCGCGTCGAAGGGATAGGGCTCGAGGGCCCGCCCGCATGAGGTCGAACCTTCCAACTCATAAAGATAATCGGGATGAAACGGACGGGGGCGGAACTTCACGACGGTTGCGTCTTCAAGCGTATGAATTGCCTCGGGTCCGCGATCAACAAAGGCTTCCCGCATTTTGCGTGGTGCGCGGTTGCCCACAGCCCGGTCCAGGTAACCAAGAACCTTGTCACGGCTGTCTTCGGCCCCGACTTCCGATGCGTGACGGGTATTGGGCACCCAGGTTGTTGCGGCAGAAAGCGCGGATGTGCCGCCAAGAAATTCTGTGCGTTCGGCCAGCAATGTTTTGCACCCGCGCAGGGCCGAAAAAATGGCCGCCGCCATGCCCGCCGCCCCAGCGCCAAGCACGATGACGTCATATTCCGCGTTCAGTTTCGCCTGCTGCCCGATCAACATCGCCACTCCCTAAGCTCCGGGTCCATTCCCCCGGTCCGCCGGAAGGACTGCATGAGCCACCAGCGGATCGTCGCGCGCACTATTGTTGTTTTTAGAAAGACTTTCAAGAATAAAATTTGCTTCCATTTTTTAAATTGTGTTGCTACCTTCTCATCCATGCGGGGAGGCGGGAGGCCGCGAGTTTGAAAGAACTGGGTATTGGCATTGTTGGCGCAGGCGCGATCGGGCGCACGCACATCGCAGCGATCAGAGCTGTGGATGCGGTGGATCTGTGCGGCATCGTCGAACCGCATCAAGAGACCGCGCAAAAGCTTAAAGGCGAGGGCCTGCCGGTTTGTGCCGACCTTGATGCTCTGATTGCCAGCCGACCGGTCGGAGTTATCGTAGCCGTCCCAAACGATCTGCACCTGCCGGTTGCAACAGCACTGCTGCATGCAGGCATTGCGGTGCTGGTGGAAAAGCCGCTGGCCGACACAAGCGCCCATGCAAGACAGATTTTCGAAACGTCACAAAAGTGCGGCGTCCCGGGTCTTGTGGGGCACCATCGGCGTTACAACCCGATCATTCGTGCCGCCAGAAGCGTCGTGACCTCCGGTGATTTCGGCGACCTGGTTTCAGGCAATGTGTCCTATTGCGTCTATAAGCCCGAGGACTATTTCATGCCTGACTGGCGCCGCAGCGCCGAGGCGGGCGGACCGCTTTTGATCAATCTCATCCACGAAATCGATCTATTGCATTTTTTATTCGGGCCGATCACTCAGGTCGCGGCCCTCACATCAAATGCGCGGCGGCATTTCGCCGTAGAAGACACCGCCGGAGCGGTGCTCCGTTTTGCCAGTGGTGGCATAGTCTGCGCCACGGCCACAGATGCAGCCGTGGGGCCCTGGTGTTGGGACATTACGGCTGGCGAAAATCTCGCTCGTTTCCCCGCGCATGACGCAGTTTCCCACAGCTTTAGCGGCACGAGACGCGGGTTCAGCCTGCCTGACATGAAAGTCTGGACGCATGACGGCGCCCCTGACTGGACCAAAAAAATGTCTTCTTCAGTCACGCTGGTTGGCCACGAAGATGCATATGAGCGTCAGATTCTCCACTTTGCCGATGTGATCGCAGGCAAGGCGGACCCGATAGCCAGCCTTGAAGACGGGCTGGCAAATGTAACAATCATCGAAGCAATCAAGGCTGCCGCGCAAGAAAATCGCGTTATCGATATTGACGCGCCTCAAACATTAAGCCCACCTGACTCCGTTGCAAACGGAGGGCTTTTTTGATGTCGGGTGTCATGGAACGAACACTGTCCATTCTGGAGTTGCTGAGCCGCAATCCTGACGGATTGCAGGTGAGCATCATTGCCTCGGAGCTGGATATGCCCGCGAGCGCTGCACACAGATTGCTCAAGGATCTCTCGCAGCACGGCTATGTGCGGCAGGTGCGCAACCAAGGCGACTATGCCCTCACCATCCGCATGGCGGCGATCGGGCTGAGTTTTTTGTCCAAGACCGGGGTCACCGATATTGCCCAGCCAGTACTGGATCGGCTGGCCGAGCGCTCCAAGGAACTGATCCGCCTGAGCGTTATCGACTATCCGAATCTTGTTTGGGTAGGGGTGGCCCAGGGCGCAACCACTGGCCTGCGTTATGACCCAGGCCGGGAGCAAGGCGTCGTGGTGCATCTGGCGGCAAGCGCGGGTGGCCGGGCTTGGCTGAGCACTATGAGCGACGAAGAAGCCTTGGCCCTAGTCTCCGCGCAAGGCCTGGAGCCGAATTTTGCCGCCGGGCCCAAGGCACCGAAGACGATCACCCAGCTGCTGGAAATCCTCAAACAGACACGGAAACGGGGCTATTCCATCGCAACCGACAGCTATCTTGATGGCATGGCCGCCATGGCGGTGCCAGTGCGTCGTGCCGAGGATGGCCAACCTATCGGATGCCTGTCAATCGCAGGCCCCGCAGTGCGGCTGACACAGGCGCATATGGACGAATTATATCAACCGCTTCTTGAGGCCGCCGACGAAATCGGCAGCGCTTCGGAGGCATCGTTTTTCTTTAACCGCATCCGCCCGCAAGGCGGAGGCGGCCAATCTGCCGGACAGGCATCGCGCAAGGCAGGCTAACCACCTGCTGGTGGTATAGTCTTGCTGCACCGGATGCTTTGTCTCGGCGACAAGCCGATGAGTATTCAGTGTGGGAATTATGAACGACAGCCCGGTTGAAGAGCGTTTTTGTGACGTTCTTGTTATCGGATCAGGTGCAGCCGGACTTGCTGCCGCCGTAACCGCTGCCCATTCGGGCCTTAAGGTCATTGTCGCGGAAAAAGCCGAAATGTTTGGCGGCACCAGCGCGTGGTCGGGCGGATGGCTTTGGATTCCGCATAACCCGCTGGCCGTGCGCGGCGGCATAAATGAAGACCGAGAGGAACCAAGACGCTATCTGCGCAGCGAACTGGGCAATCGCGCCAATGATCCGCGCATCGAAGTCTTTTTAGCCAATGGCCCGGAAATGGTGCGCTTCTTCGAAGACGAAACCGCTGTGGAGTGGATCGACGGCAATGCCGTTCCGGACTTCCACGCAACACCAGGGAGTGTTGATGGCGGGCGTTCGATTTCCGCTAAACCCTTTGATGGTCGCCGCCTGGGCCCCTTCGTCAACAAGTTACGGCCCCCGCTCGATGTCGTCAGCCTATGGGGCATGGGCATCGCGGCGGGCAAAGATATGGGCCATTTCTTCAATGCGACTCGAAATCCGAGATCTACCCTTTATGCCGCCGGACGTATTGGAAAACATTTGTGGGACCTTGCCCGCTTTGGCCGAGGCATGCAGCTCGTCAACGGCAATGCGTTGGTCGCGCGGCTGATCCGGTCCGCTCTCGATCTGCAAGTGACCCTGATCGACAGCGCCCCCGCGACCAAATTGCTTGAAATTGGTGGGCGCGTCACAGGCGCGAGACTGGCTACCGGCGCAGGCGAAATGTGTATTCATGCCGCGCGTGGCGTGGTGCTGGCTACCGGCGGTTTTCCGCATGACCCGAAGCGCATCGCTCAAATGCTCGACCACGCGCCAGATGGCAGCGGTCATTATTCCGCCGCGCCGCGCAGCAATTCCGGCGATGGGATAAGGCTTGCCGAAAGCGTGGGGGCCCGCATCGAGACAAGTCTCGATCAGCCTGGAGCGTGGGCGCCGGTCTCTCTAGTTCCCGGGACGGAAGGTGCGAAACATTTTCCGCATCTGGTAGAGCGAGCCAAACCGGGCTTTATCGCGGTGGACAGCGGCGGCAAGCGTTTTGTCAACGAAGCGGATTCCTATCATGACTTTATGAAGGCGCTGCTGGACCGCACGCCGCGCGGTACAAAACCTTTTGCGTGGCTGATCTGCGACCATCGCGCCCAACGCCGGTTCGGCTTGGGCTGGGCGAAGCCTTTTCCTTTTCCAGTGGGGCCCTATGTCGCCAACGGCTATTTAAAGCGGGGGCAGTCGATCGCGGAACTGGCCAAGGCTTGCGACCTGCCCGTTTCTGCGCTTGAAGTCACTCTCGCCCGCTTCAATGCGGCCGCCCGCTTGGGCAAAGACCCGGACTTCAACCGGGGCGTATCGACTTATAACCGCGTTCAAGGCGATGCGGGACACAAACCCAACCCTGCGTTGGGTGCACTCGAAACCGGGCCATTCTATGCGGTGCGCATTGTGCCGGGCAGTCTTGGCACCTTTGCCGGACTGCCAACCTCCCCCCGTGGCGAGGTCCATGACCCAACAGGAAAGCCCATCCCAGGCCTGTTCAGTGTCGGCAATGACATGTCCTCAATTTTCGGCGGCAATTACCCGTCCGGCGGCATCACGCTTGGGCCGGGCATGACCTTTGGCTTCGTGGTGGGGCGCCTGCTAGCCGGGGAAGCCGTCGTTGGCGTTGGCCCGCTCGATCAACCCGAAACTGAAAATTCTTCCAAAGCAAGAGAGTCCACATGACCTATTATGAAATCGCAACCCTCAAGACCGTAATTTTTGGTGCCGGCAAGGCGGCCGCTGGTCTGGAGAAATGGCTGACCGGCCCCGAAGCACAGGGCACATTGCTTGGCGCGTTCGGCACCGATATCGGCGGCTTGAACGAAGTCTATGTCCTGCGCAGCTACGCCGCGCTCGACGATCTTGCCGCGGACAAAACCCGGGCGCTGATGTCCAGCGATCCCTTTGGATGCTCCGAACATCTGGTCGACATCACCACCGAGACATACAAGCCATTTAACTTTCTGCCCGAAGTCGCGACGGGCAAATTCGGACCGATCTACGAGTTCCGCACCTACAAGGCCAAACTCAACGGCCTGAACAAATTGCAGGAAATCTGGCGCGACGCTATTCCGCCGCGCCTGAAATACTCGCCGATGGTTACGGCCATGTATGGGTTGGACGGCGCGCCGCGCCTGACGCAAATCTGGCCCTATGAAAGTCTTGAGGCGCGCGCCAAGGCGCGCAGTCAATCGGTTGCCGATGGCAACTGGCCGCCCAAAGGCGGGCCGGACTGGCTCCAACCACAAATGACATCGGCAATTGCCATGCCGCTGCCTTTCTCACCGCTGTCGTGAGGCCTTGCCATGCGCCCTGCTCTTTCACTTGCCTTCCTGACAACATTTGAGGTGGGACCTGTCGACGCGGTCAAAATCGCCGCTGAAACCGGTTATGACATGGTGGGGCTGCGCTTACTGCCCGCCGCCGCCAGCGGAGAGGGCCCCTACCCCATCATGTCCGATAAAATTGTTCAGGACGAAGTCTACGCCGTCCTTAGGGATACGGGCGTCAAACTGGCGGATGTGGAAATTGTCCGTCTGGGCGCCAACACGCTAATCGATGATTTCAAGCCGTTCTGTGCATTGGCCGAGAAGCTGGGAGCCCGACACGTTCTGGTTGCTGGCGACGATCCGGAGGAGAGCCGGCTCACTGACAATTTCGCGGCCTTTTGCGCCTTGGCGCAGGCGCACAAGCTGACCGCCGACCTGGAGTTCATGCCCTGGACCGCGGTAAAGACGCTGCTCCAGGCTGCCCGGATCGTGGCGGAAGCGCGTATGCCCAATGGCGGCGTTCTTATCGATGCGCTGCACTATGATCGGGCTCACGCAACCCCGGAGCAGATCAAATCTCTTCCCGCGTCACAAATAAATTACGCCCAGCTATGCGATGGGCCAGTGCCCTATGATCCTTCTGATACGGGGATGATCGCCATCGCTCGCGGCGCAAGACTATTGCCCGGCCATGGCGGCATCGGCCTTGTGAACATGCTCAAGGCGTTGCCCGAAGGCACGCCAATCAGCATCGAAGTGGCGGAGGTCGAACGCGCAAAAATCGTTCCAGCCAAACAGCGCGCCAGGGAAGCACTTGCAGCCAGCCTTCAAGTTCTTGATCAAGCCGGAGTGTTATGAACGCGCAGGTGTGCTAATATGGCAAGCCGACATATTGTTCGGCGAGATGGCGGCGGCCGATTTCCCAGCCTTGCAGATAGACCAGTTCGGCTTGTCCCATCAGTTGCTCGAATTCCTCCCGGCCAGGGAAATTGTGCAAAATACCCGTCATCCACCAACTGAACCTGATAGCTTGCAGCACACGCGCCGTCGCGCGGGTGGAGTAACCGTCCAATTGCTCCACGGAGCCGTTCTCATAAAACTGCAGCAGGCCATCGAACAAATATTTGACATCAGAGAACGCCAGATTGAGCCCCTTGGCGCCGGTCGGCGGCACGATATGTGCGGCATCACCGCACAAGAACAACCGTCCGTGCTGCATCGGCTCCGAATAAAAACTGCGCAGTGGCGCAATGGATTTTTCGATCGAAGGTCCGGTTATCAGCTCGTCCGCGGCTTTTTCGGGCATGCGGCGGCGGAACTCGTTCCAAAAGGCATCGTCTGACCAATCTTCAACCTTTTGACCGAGGGGCACCTGAATGTAATAGCGCGACAAATTGGCGTTGCGCATCGAGGCCAGCGCGAAGCCACGCTCGCCACCCGAATATATCAGTTCGTGAGAAACAGGGGGCGTCTCGCTCAGAATACCGAGCCAGCCAAAAGGATAGACCTTTTCATATTCCTTGTGCACTGCGCGAGGAATCGTGCCCCGGCTGACACCATGAAAACCGTCACATCCAGCCACGAAATCGCAGTCGATGCGCATCGCGGAGCCGCCATGCTTGAAATTCACATAGGGCGAATTGCCATCGATGTCGTGGATTTCGACATCCGAGACTTCGTGCAAAATCTCCACGCCGCCGGCGTCAAGCGCATCATAGAGGTCATGGGTTACCTCTGTCTGGCCATAAACCATGACGCGCTGACCCGTAAGCTTGGCGAAATCTATGCGCATTTCCTTGCCGCCCAGGGCAATGGTGCAACCATCATGCGGAAAACCTTGGGCGTCCATGCGCGCGGCGGCTTTGGCCTGCCGCATCATTTCAACCGCTCCCCATTCGAGCACCCCAGCGCGGATTCGGCTGAGCACATAGGCTCGGGTCTGCCGCTCGATAACAACAACACTGACACCAGACAATGACAGAAGACGGGCCAGCAACAGTCCCGACGGCCCACCGCCGATAATACAAACCTGAGTGCGCATTTTCACCTCCTCATAACTGCCCCGATAGTAGGTGATGAAGAAAAAGTGCGGATCGGACTCATTCAAGGAACTCTTGCACTATTCCACGATCACGTGGATACGGACTTGGCTAAAGTTCAGAACCTATGAATTCCTATGTCACAGCCCCAAATTCGCCGCTGAAAACCTCACAACTGCCAGGTAGAATGTTATTGTGCAGGCGTGTCCGGGTGCCTCAAATTTAGTCAATAGTCGGAGAGAAAATTCGAGTTAGTCGCTGCCGGCTTTTGGATTGGATGCCGCTGGACCTCCTGATGCACACATACTGCACACACCGCCTCGTAACATATTGATTTATTTAATTGTTATGCCCAATCCATCACTGGACGGAGTGATCCAATGTGATCACGTTCCATCTAACGCAATCCACGTACAGAATATCGTTCACGCGCCACGCGAAACGATGCTGGATGTTGCTTCCGTCCCAGTTGTTGAACCTTCGATCTAAAATGCAAATAATGGCTTTCAACATCCATTCTTTGGCAAGTTATATGAAGCCCGACCTGAACCAAGACCTGTTGTACGGAGCAAAAGCCATCGCCGAAGTCCTGGGATGCAAACCACGCGCGGTTTATCATCTGGCTGAACGGGGCAGAATGCCAATCTGGAACGAGCCAGGAATTGGGCTGGTGGCCCGGAAATCATCGTTGATCGACTTCTTCGAAAAGCGAGAACAACAGACACTAGTTTTGAACAAAAAATAGATTCATACTTTTCCTATGGCCAAGATCAGAAAGCGGACATGGAAAACAAAAGCTGGCGAGGTGCGAACCTCGTGGCAGCTGAATTACGTCGACAAAAATGGCGGCTTGCAACAAAAGCAATTTCGCACAAAGAGTGAAGCAGACGACGAGCGCATCCGTGTCGAGGGGCAGATTGCCAATGGCGTGCATGTTGCCGACAAGAAAAGCATCACTGTCGCTGACGCTGCCAAAGCATTTTTAGCCGACTTCGAAGAACTCGTTGATACTGGCAAGCGAGGGCGTATAACGCTCAAGGGCTATGATGCACATGTGCGCCTTCATCTTCTGACCTTCGATATCGCACATATCAAAATGTCGCGTTTGGGCGGTCCAGATTGCGTGTCCTTTGCCCGCGACCTTGAACTGCATCGCAGCGATGACTTGGCAAAGAGGGTCTTCACCACCTTTAGAATGGTGATCGATCACGCGTTGGGACAAGGGTGGATTGGCAGTAATCCAGCTCGTTCCGTTTCTGTGCGCACGGCACCCGATTGGGAGGCCGACAAAGAGCAGCTCGAAATCCCTCCCTTCGATGATCTCAAGAAGATTCTGAAGGCCGCCAAAGCATATGATCAGACTGGCCGTGCGGAGGCCTTTGTGAGTGTTCTGTTGTTCCAGGCTCTACGGATCAGCGAGTTGAGGGCGCTTGGCAAGCAACATGTAGTCCTTAAAGGACCATCACCCGAACTCATCATCAGGCGCAAGGCAGATCGATGGAACAAGTTAGAGCGCGTCAAGACGAAACGTAGCATTCGTAACGTGCCGCTTGGCCCGCAAACCGCCCTTGCCCTTCGCAAATGGATGCTCGCCTGCCCCGCAAGCGAAGAAGACATTCTCTTCGCCAACGGGATTGGTAAAGTCGAGAGCTACGCAAACTATTACAATCGGCTTTGGGTGCCGATCCTGATGGCCGCTGGGATCATCAAGGAAGGCGAAACTCCACCGTTCGGTATGCATAGCTTACGCCATGCAGGTATTTCTCTCTGGATCAAAAACGGCGCCACACCTAAGCAGATTCAAACCTGGGCTGGTCATGCCAGCATTCAGACCACTTGGGACATCTACGGCCATCTGTGGCGTGAATTCCAGAATGAGCAAGCAGCGGCCAAAGCAGCCGAGCAAGCTCTACTTTCCTGACTTTTCCGTTTCCTAAACAGAACACCCACATCGACACGGGGCACAGAACAAACCATGCTCAATTGACTGTCCGCATGTCAAATGCATGTCAAATGGAGAATTTGGTAAATTTAGGAACCCTTGAAAAATAAGGGTTTTTCGCGGTAAGTCGTGAAATTCAAAATTCGATGAATTTGACACGCAGGCTGCGCCAACATTCTCCGCAACATATTGAAATACAACAACTAAATGTGGATGGAAGATTGGTAGCGGAGGAGGGACTTGAACCCCCGACACGCGGATTATGATTCCGCTGCTCTAACCAGCTGAGCTACTCCGCCCCAAGGGGCACGGTGGCAGGTTTTGGGTCTGCACCGCTTGTTGTCCGGTCGGCACAAAACGCGCGTGCCACGGCTCGGGTGCTTATTAGTTTCGCACCACGCCCCTGTCAAGCAAAACACCGCGCCGGTTTTGCTTTCCTTTGCCCAAAAAGTGAAAAAGCACTACCCAGCGTCATCCGGCAGCTGCAACAGGCCGAATTGGCGCATGCCCTCCACCGCCATCAGCAAAAACGGCACCGCCACAAAGCCCCCCACGGGCCCCCACAGCCAGATCCAGAATGTCACTGAAATAAACACCACCAGCGGGTTAAGCGTCATCATGCGCCCCAGCACATTGGGGGTGACAAATTGCGCCTCGATGAAATTGATCGCCAGATAAACCAGCACCGGCACCAGCGCAGCATTTGGCGTGTCCATCGTGCCCAGCGCCACCACAAACAGGATGACAGAGAGCGCGGCCATGCCGATGAACACCACATAATTGAACAGAAACGCCAGCGCACCCCAAAGCAGGGGCGAAGGCATGCCAAGGCTCCACATCGCCAGGCCCACCACCGCGCCCATGCCCAGGTTGATAAAGGTGATCGACAGCAAATAGCGCGACACCACCATCTCGACCCGCGAGAACAGCCGCAGCAATCTCAACCGGAATTTTCGGGTAAAGGCAAACGAGAGGGCCGCGCGCTGTATCTGCCGGCGCGTGGCAATAAAGAAATACATCGACACCAGAAAAAGGCCCACCTGCGCCAGAACGGCCGGTGCCAGAAAAGCCGCGCTTTGCACCGCGGAGCCGTCTTCCACCGCCACCAGCATTTTGGCCTCATTGCCGCCCAGCCCCTGCACAGCCTCCTGCACGCTTTGCACCGCCGAGAGCACACCGCGCCATTTATAAAGCTCCGCCTGCAGCTTCGCCCAGATTTGCGGCAGCCGCGACACCCATTCGGACAGGGGAATGGCCATGCCGAAAAAAATCACGGCGATCAACACAATGAAAAGGACCAGCACTGCCAGCGCCGATAAGGCGGGGGGAATGCCCATGCCTTCAATCCGGTCTGCCACCGGCCCGAACATCAGCCCGATCACCAGCGCCATGGACAAGGGCGCCAATAGCGATTGCGCCTGTTGCGCCGCAAAAATGAAAATCAGCAGGCTGACACCGATCACCGCCAGCCGGGCGCTATTGCGCAAGGTCGCTTCCAGCTGATCAGCCGTCGGTCGCGCCACAACTCTGTTAGAAACGCCACGCGCCATTCTTGTTCCCCTGCCTGCAGAGGGATAACGCGTCATCAGAACAGAAGGTTCCATGCCGGCCCGCCTTGCGCGCCGGCAATCTTGTCGGGGTTTAAGGCGTTAAAAGCCTCAGGCGGCAAAAGCGGCTGGCACCGCCTCGGCAATAAAGCCACCACCCAGCACTTCCGAAGTGTTCTCGCCATCGGCATAGAACACACAGGCCTGGCCCGGCGAAATCCCGTGTTCGCCGGCAATCAGGGTGGCAAACACTTCGCCGTCACGCACCTGGATCACCGCTGGCTGCGGCGCCCGGGTCGAGCGCACCTTGGCCTCAACCGAAAGCCCGTTGCCGGCCGCCACCGCTTCCAGCTTGCCCTCGCCCAGCCAGTTCACATTGCGCAAGCGCACGGTATGGGTTTTCAGCGCTTCATAGCCGCCCACAATCACCTGATTGGCCCGCGCATCAATCTTGACCACATAAAGCGGCTCGCCTGCGGCAATCCCAAGGCCCCGGCGCTGGCCGATGGTGAAATGCATCACGCCCTTGTGCCGGCCCAGCACGCGCCCGTCGAGATGCACGATATCGCCTTCGCGTTCGGCTTCGGGGTGCATGCGGCGGATCACATCGGCATATTTGCCCTGCGGCACAAAACAAATGTCCTGGCTGTCATGCTTGTCGGCCACTTCAAGGCCCATTTCATGCGCCAGCTCGCGCACCGCCGCCTTGCTCATGCCGCCCAGCGGAAAACGCAAAAAGTCCAGCTGGTCCGGCGTGGTCGCAAACAGGAAATAGCTCTGGTCGCGCTCGCTATCGACCGGGCGATAAAGCGCCCGGCGTCCATCCACCAGTTTCGACTGCACATAATGCCCGGTCGCCAGCGCATCGGCACCCAGCTCGCGCGCAACCGTCATCAGGTCTTCAAACTTTACCGTCTGGTTGCAGGCAATGCACGGCACCGGCGTCTCGCCATCCGCATAGCTTTGCGCAAACGGGTCGATCACCTTCTCGCGAAAGCGCTCTTCATAATCGAGCACATAATGGGGAATGCCGAGCGACGCGGCCACACGGCGGGCATCGTCAATATCCTGCCCGGCACAACACGCACCTTTCCGGTGGGAGGCCTCGCCATGATCATAAAGCTGCAGGGTCACCCCCAGCACCTCATAACCCTGACGGGCCAACAGGCCGGCAACTACGGAACTGTCAACACCCCCGGACATCGCAACAACAATGCGCGTCTCGGCAGGCGACTTGGTCATATCTAGTGTATTCAACATTTTCTCACTCATCCGTGTGGGGTCAAGGGCCAGCGGATTTTGGGGTCTTTTACCTGCTTTATCCATTTCCCACAATATCTCTCGAACCCCGGCAGCTTTTGCCGCCCGAGCGGCCATTTGTGCCGCCTTGCAGCCCCCATCAGCATCTCCGCATCAAACCTCAGACATCGTAAACCATTGATCTAATTGCTATTTTATAAAATCGCACAAACTGGCAAGGCACTTGCATTGGTGGGTGTGAATTAATGCGTCTGTTTTGCGGAAAGCGTCTCAAGAAGTGAATATGCCGATCACCATTGTCAGCCAGTCCAGCCAGGCCGCTCCCGCGGGCAAGGCCGGCACGAGTGTGACCGGTCCCGGCGAGACCAACCCGTTCGGCTCCCTCCTCGCCACTTTGATGGCCATGACCAGCACCCCGGCAGGCAGCCCGCAGGGTCAGGCTGGCACCAATGGCACCGCGAGCTTTGACGCAGCCCTTCTGGCGCTGCAAGGCAACGCTCCAGCCCCGGCCACAACCGAAGGCCTGTCAGAAACGGATCTGGCCAAACTGTTCAAACTGCTGGATCAGGCAGGTATCGAGCTGGAGGCCAATGGCGCGCTCGCGCCCCAGACAATGGATCAGCTCGCCACCGCCATCGACGCCTTGATGCAATTGACCAACACCCCGGCCCCTGCAGCTGGCGGGGCCGAGGTGAATACCAGTCTGCTTGCCGCCCAGTCCGGCGCGGGCGCATCCCAGCCCGGCGCCACCCCGATGGATGCGCTGCTGGCAAAACTCAACGCACTGACCACCCATCTCGCCGATGCAGGCACACCGGCAACCCCGGTCGCCCAGAGGGCAACCAACAGCGCCGACGTGCCCGATCTTGCCGATCTGTCGGGCAAACTGCAAAACCTCGCCCAGCAGCTCCTCGCCGCCCAGGCTGATCCAAAGACCCAGCAAACCACCACCCCAGCAGCCACCCAGACGGCCGCCAAAAATGTCGATCCGGAACTGGCCAATGCCGTCAACATGCTGTTTGGCAACAAACAGACCGGCGACAAGGCTGCGGACCCGGCCAAGCCGGGCACCAATGCCGCCCTGCAAATTGCACAAGCCGGTCTGGATGATGGGGATACCAGCCTCAGCATGCCAAAGATTGAGGCCGCGCCCACAGGCGCCAAAGGCGATGTGGACAAGCCCGCAGCCATCCCGCAGCGCGCCGACACCACAACCGCCGCAATGGCCGCACTAAATGCCAACGCCGCCGCCAACGCATCCCAGGCGCAAAACACCGCAGCAGATCCCCTGCTGGTTGCCCAAAGCACAAACCAGCTTGGCACCACCCAGCTCGATGCCGCCGCGGCGTTAAAACCGATGACCGCCGCCTACCAGACCCCGGCCCCCAATCTCAACATGCCCCATATCGCCTTTGAGATGGTCCGCCAGATGCGCGATGGCAGCTCCCGCTTCCAGATCCGGCTCGATCCGCCTGAAATGGGCAAGATCGATGTGAAAATGCACATGGATGGCGCCGGCAATGTTCATGCCCGCCTCACCGTGGAGCGCGCCGACACCCTCGATCTCCTGCAGCGCGATTCCCGCGCGCTTGAGCGGGCCCTGCAACAGGCCGGGCTTGAAGGCGGCCGCACCAATCTCGAATTCTCGCTGAAGCAAAACCCCTTTGCCGGTCAGAACGGCCAGCAGAACTATCCCGGGGCCAGCGATCGCGACCTCGTTTTCGGACAGGACACAGCGTCGGATGACGCCACCCTGGCCGACATTCCCTCAACCCTGATCTATCGCGGTACGGCCTCTCCCGGCGGTATCAACATGTTCGCCTAGGAGGTTCATATGGCAACCAGTGCTATTGGCAGCGGAACAGGCATTTCCACGCAATCGGCGATGTCCAGCTCCCGCCAGACCATTGCGGAGAATTTCGACACCTTCCTGAGCATCCTCACCACCCAGCTCAAGAACCAGAACCCGCTTGAACCACTCGACACCAACCAGTTCACCCAGCAATTGGTTCAGTTCACCGGCGTTGAGCAGCAGCTCAAGACCAATGAGTTCCTTGAAGCGCTGGTCATGGGTGCCCAGAATGATGGCGTTGCCGCCGCCACAGCGGCCAACCAGGCCGTCAATCTTATCGGCAAAACCATCGTTGCCGGCAGTTCCGTCTCTTCCCTGAAGGACGGTAATGCCTCCTGGACCTACACTGTCGCCCGTGATGCGCCCAATGCCGAGGTCACCATCCGCAATGCCAAGGGCGAGATCGTCCACACCCAGTCCGTGGCGCTGCAAGCCGGCCAGGGTAATTTTGAATGGGATGGCAAGGACGCAAGCGGCCTTGATTTTGATGAGGGCCAGTATTCCATCACCATCGATGCCAAGGATGCCACTGGCAATCCTGTCTCTGTACTCACCCAGATCAAGGGTGTCGTTGATATGGTCGATCTGACCGGCAGCGAGCCTGTTCTGGTGGTCAACGGCTCCCGCATCTATCTCGATTCAGTGCTCTCGGTCACGAACACACCGGCAGCCACAGACGGCGAAGATACAGCCGACGCCTGATCGGCCTGACCCGCAAAACGATTTGCAACAACCGGCGTTAGGGCATTCCTGGCGCCGGTTTTTTCATATGCCGCGCCGCATCACAGCCCGTGCGCATACAAGGTTTGCGCAAACCTTGCCCCACTCTTTCAAACTCTTAACCACCTGTAACTACTGCCTTAGGCAAATTTTAAGCCGGGGGGGCTAATGTACCCACACTATGGTCAGGTTTTGTAAGAGAGTAAAATGACCGTTCAAATGCGTCCGCGCGTTAAGTATGTCATCGGGCCGGATGGGTCTCCGCTAACTATTGCGGACCTTCCCCCCACCAACACCAAACGCTGGGTTATCCGGCGTAAAGCCGAAGTGGTTGCTGCCGTGCGCGGTGGCCTGCTCAGTCTTGAGGAAGCCTGTGATCGCTATACCCTTAGCGTTGACGAGTTCCTCAACTGGCAGGCAGCCATCGACAAGCATGGGCTTGCAGGTCTGAGAACGACCTGGATCCAGCATTACCGAGAAGGTTAAGAGGTTTTAGCAAGGCCATGCCGCCCAAGGCGGTGCCGGTCCTGTTTGAGCATTCTTTTCTGTTACCCGGCTCACCAATCAGTACCCGCTGCGCCTTAAACCGCGTCAGCGGGTTTCTGCCTATGAACAATTCGTAAAGATACAGATTTTCTCAAATACGCCACAATTCCCGCTTTTCCGGCGAATAGCCCCTACATCAATAGGGCATATTCTGCCGCCGCATCGCAATTTGGCACGGTTGGTTAATAACTTGTTTACCACCTGCTAGGTAATTTTTGCCTGGTTGCACCTGACTGATTTGCGGTCAGGACAGTGACGAATATACAGGGTGTGCGTGTGGACAATATCTGGGGGCTCATAAATCGCTTGGGCATGGCGCGAATAGCGGCCATGGCCGTTGTTGCGATTATGTTGCTGGGCTTTTTTGCCCTGATTACATTTCGGTTTTCAGCGCCGCAGATGGCGCCGCTTTACACTGACCTGACTTTTGATGACAGCGCGGCAATCGTCAGCGAGCTGCAATCCATCAATGTGCCTTATGAATTGCGCAGCGAAGGGGCGACCATTCTCGTCACCCGCGATCAGATTACCCAATTGCGCATGACCCTTGCCGAAAGCGGCCTGCCCACACGTGGTCAGGTCGGTTACGAGATTTTTGACCAGCAGAATACGCTGGGTGCCACCAGCTTTGTGCAAAACATCAATCAATTGCGCGCCCTAGAAGGCGAACTGGCCCGCACCATCACCTCGCTGGCCCGCATCAAGACCGCCCGCGTACATCTTGTCCTGCCCGAGCGCGAATTGTTCCGCCGCGAACGCAAGGACCCAACCGCATCCATCGTTCTGGGTGTCCGGGGCGAATTGTCCGCCGGCGAAATCCGGGCCATCCAGCATCTGGTTGCTGCCGCTATCGAAGGCCTGACCACCAACCGGGTTTCCATCGTTGATGACGCGGGCCGCCTGCTCGCCTCTGGTGGCGACGGGGCAGATGACATCACCGCCATGGCCGGACAGATGGAAGAACGCACCCTCGGCATTGAAACCCGCCTGCGCAATCGCGTTGAGAGCATGCTCAATAACGTGCTTGGCCCAGGCCGCGCCCGGGTGCAGGTCAGCGCCGAAATCGACATGAACCGGCTGACCCGCACCTCCGAAACATTTGATCCCGATGGCCAGGTCGTGCGCTCCTCACAAATCCGCGAACTGTCCAACAATGCCAAGGGCCCCGCGCAGGACGGGTCGGTCTCTGTTGCCAATGAATTGCCCGGCGCTTCCGCCGACGCCAATAATGGTGCCTCGGTCGAACAATCCGCCACCACCGAAGAAACCACCAATTTCGAGATCTCCAAGACCACCCAGACCGAGGTCAGCGAAGCTGGCAGCATCAAGCGCCTCTCGGTCGCCGTGGTCGTTGACGGTCGCTACACCCAGGATGCCGGCGGCGCGGCCACCTATGAACCGCGCACCGCCGAAGAAATCGACCAGATCAACGCCCTCGTCCGCTCAGCCGTCGGCTTCATGGCCGACCGTGGCGATCAGGTTGAAGTCGTCAACATGCAGTTCGCCGAACGCCCCGAACTGGCAAGTCTTGGCACCGACGCGCCGGGCCTCCTCGATTTCACCCGCGATGACTTGATGAGCGCCGCCTCTATGGCCGTGACCCTCATTATCTCGCTGGCCCTCCTGTTCTTTGTGCTCCGCCCGCTGGTCAAGCGTGTGCTTGAACCCGATAATGAACCACTGGCCCTGCCCACCGCCGCAGAAGTGCCCGCGGGCGCCCTGGAACAGACAAGTGAAGCGCCTGCCGAACAGAAACCGGCCAAACCGCAATGGATGGATCAGGCAAAAATGCTCGGCGAGAGCCAGATTGAAACCCTGCGCGATGTCGGCACCCTCGTTGAAGAAAATCCCAAACAGTCCACACTCGTCGTCCGTGACTGGTTGGGTCAGTCAGCGGCGGCCTAGATCATGGCAGCACGGGATCTTGCAACAACAATGCAGACCGGACTGGTCGTCGGTGAAGACGCCGACCACCGGGCACTTTCAGGCAATGAAAAGGCAGCCGTGCTCTTGCTCGCGCTTGGCCCCGATCATGGGCGGCCGATCTGGGAAGAACTCGACGAGATGGAAATCCGTCAGCTCTCGCGCTCCATGGTTGGCCTCGGCCCGATCACCCAGGCAATGCTCGACGAACTGCTGGCCGAATTTGTCACCATTGTTTCCTCCAATGGCGCGCTTTCAGGCAATACCGAGAGCACGGAACGTTTGCTGATGTCCTTCCTGCCCGCTGACCGGGTCGAGGTCATCATGGAAGAAATCCGCGGCCCCGCCGGGCGCAACATGTGGGAAAAGCTCTCCAATGTTCAGGAAGACATTCTCGCCAATTATCTGAAAAACGAGTACCCGCAGACCATCGCCGTCGTGCTCTCGAAGATTTCGACCGATCACGCCAGCCGCGTGCTCGCCGTACTGCCCGAAGAGCTGGCGCTCGATGTGGTGCAGCGCATGCTGGGGCTGGATCCGGTGCAAAAGGAAATCCTTGAAAAGATCGAGGCGACCCTGCGCACCGAATTCATGTCCACCCTCTCCCACACCCAGCGCCGCGACAGCCATGAACAAATGGCCGAAATCTTCAATTCCTTCGATCGCCAGACCGAAGCCCGCTTCATGACCTCGCTGGAAGAAGCCAGCCGAGACAGCGCCGAGCGCATCAAGGAACTCATGTTCACTTTCGAGGACCTCACCCGTCTCGAAGCCTCGGCCATCCAGACCCTGTTGCAGGCCATGGACAAGAAAGACACAGCCCTCGCCCTCAAGGGTGCCAACGATGCGGCCAAGGAATTCTTCTTTGGCAACATGTCCGCCCGCGCCTCAAAAATGCTGCAGGACGACATGGATGCCATGGGCCCAGTGCGCCTTAAAGACGTCGATCAGGCGCAGGGCAAAATGGTCTCCATCGCCAAGGACATGGCCGCACGCGGCGAAATCATTATTACCAAGGGCAAGGGCGACGAGGAGATGATTGCCTGATATCATGACAGCAACCCCCGCAAAATTCACCTTTGATCTGGATATGAGCCACCGCCGCGAGAAGTCGCGCGTGGTCACCAATGACAAGCTCGCTGCCCTGCTGGAAGAGGCGCGGCAGGAGGGTTATGCGCAAGGTCATGCGGAAGGGCAGAAAAGTGAACTGGCCCGTGTGCAACAAGCCCTTTTGGCTGCCACCGAAAAGCTGGCCCAGCAAACCGTGAACCTGACGGCGAGCGTCAATGAAATCCACAAGGCAAATCTGGGCGAAGCCGTACAATTGGGCAAGGCTGTCGGGGGAAAGCTGGCGACCCATCTTGTAGCGCGCGAACCCCTCGCCGAACTAGAAGCATTAATCACCGAATGCCTGGCCTCACTCGAACATGCCCCGCATCTGGTGATCCGCTGCCATCCCGATCTGGCTGACGCCATCCGCGAGACGGCCGAAAAGCGCATTGCCGCCAGCGGCTTTACCGGCCGCCTGATGATCATGGGCGAACCCGAGATCGCTTTGGGGGACGGCCGCATCGAATGGGTCGATGGCGGCCTTGTGCGCGATAGCGGCACCATTTCCGAACAGATCGACAAATCTATTGCCAGCTATTTGAGCGCCAATGGCGTCACCCTGGCCGAGGAGACTGAACAATGAGCGACGAACCGGACGTACCCGGCGGTGTCGGGGAAATGCCTGAAGCAGGGGATATGCCCAGCTTTGAGGAAATGGCGGCGACTGAAATGGAACAGCAAGGCCCGGTGGCCGACAAGACCGCCGCCGACCTTGAAGCCGTGTTCGATGTGCCCGTGCGCATTTCCGTTGTACTCGGCCGCACCAAAATGCCGGTGGCCAATCTGCTGAAAATGGATGTCGGCACCGTGGTCGAACTCGACCGGCAGGTGGGCGAAGCCATCGATATTTACGTCAATGACCGGCTGGTCGCACGCGGCGAAATTGTGCTCGTCGAAGACCGGCTTGGCGTGACCATGACTGAAATTATCAAAGCCTCGTAGGCTTTCATTGGGGGCTATGAAAGGAATACTCAAATGCGGCTATTGATCATCGGAGCGCTTGAGGGACAACTCACACAGGCGACCAAACTGGCCATGCAGGGCGGCGCCAAAGTGGCCCAGGCCTCTTCCATCGAGATCGCGCTGGCCACCTTGCGCGCCGGCAAGGGTGCCGACCTGCTCCTGGTCGATGTCATGATCGACATCCCCCTGCTGCTCGCCAGTCTTGAAGCCGAGCGCATCCACATTCCCGTTGTCGCCTGTGGCACCGAAACCAATGCCGCGGCCGCCGTCAACGCCATCCGCGCCGGGGCCAAGGAATATATCCCCCTGCCGCCCGATGCCGAGCTGATCGCCGCTGTCATCGCCGCCGTCGCCCGCGAAAGCACAGACCTGCTCTATCGCGATCCGAGCATGGCCAAGGTCGTCCAGCTCGCCGACCAGATCGCCGCCTCAGAGGCGAGCGTTCTGATCACCGGCGAAAGCGGCACCGGCAAGGAAGTGATGGCCAAATATCTGCATGCCCGTTCCAAGCGCGCCGGCAAGCCCTTCATCTCCATCAACTGCGCCGCCATTCCCGAAGCCCTGCTCGAATCCGAACTCTTCGGTCACGAAAAAGGCGCCTTCACCGGCGCGGTCGCCCGCCGCATCGGCAAGTTCGAGGAAGCCACAGGCGGCACCCTGCTACTCGACGAAATCTCGGAAATGGATGTGCGCCTGCAGGCCAAATTGCTGCGCGCCATTCAGGAACGCCTGATCGACCGCGTCGGCGGCTCCAAGCCCGTCGCCATCGACATCCGCATCCTCGCCACCTCCAACCGCGACCTTGCTGAGGCCGTCAAGGAAGGCTCGTTCCGCGAGGATTTGCTGTTCCGCCTCAACGTGGTCAATCTGCGCCTGCCCCCCTTGCGCGAACGCCCCGGCGATATCGCCGCCCTGTCCGAGCATTTCGTCGAAAAATATGCCGCCGCCAACGGGGTCGGCAAACGCATCCTGTCCGATGCCGCCCGCAATGAGCTGATGCAGGCCCCCTGGCCGGGCAATGTGCGCGAACTGGAAAACACCCTCCACCGCGCGGTCCTGCTCTCCAGTTCCGAGACAATCGAGCCCGACGCCATCCGCATGCCCGATGGCACCGGCCTCGCCGACGCCGCCCGCCAGAACTCCGCCGCCGCCCAGGTCGCCCAGACCGCCGAAACCCTGACCCGCGCCATGGTGGGCCGTACCGTGGCCGATGTGGAACGCGAATTGATCCTCGACACCCTCGATCACTGCCTTGGCAACCGCACCCATGCGGCGAATATCTTGGGTATCTCGATCCGCACCTTGCGCAACAAGCTCAACCTTTATACCGATGACGGCATCCCGGTGCCGCACCCCGGCGAACAACGCAACAGCGCAGCTTAGGCCCGCGTGGTGACGAGCGCCGTAACGGCAGAAGGATGGCGTCCAGTCCATGGCTGACACAACCCAGACAGGTCCTGCGACACCGCCCGGTCCCGGCGTAAGCTCTTCGCCTTTCAAATCCGTCATCGACATGCTGCGCCAGCCAGATATCGGGCTGGCCATCGGCGTGATGAGCATCATTATCGTTCTGATCCTGCCCATGCCGGCATGGACGCTCGATATTCTTTTGGCCCTGTCGATCGTTTTCTCCGTTTTGATCCTGATGACCGCGCTGTTCATCCACAAGGCGCTGGAATTCTCGGCCTTCCCGACGGTATTGTTGATTGCGGCCATGATGCGCCTGGCGCTCAATCTCGCCTCCACCCGGCTCATTCTCTCCGATGGCCACACCGGCACCGCCGCGGCCGGTCACGTCATCGAGGCGTTCGGCAATTTCGTCATGCGCGGCAATTTCGTCATCGGCGTTGTCGTCTTCGGCATCCTGATCATCGTCAATTTCGTGGTCATCACCAAAGGCTCCGGCCGTATCGCTGAAGTCGCAGCGCGCTTCACGCTCGACGCCATGCCCGGCAAGCAGATGGCCATCGATGCCGATCTCAGCGCCGGCCTCATCGAGGAAGCCGAAGCCCGCGCCCGCCGCAAGGAACTGGAAGACGAAAGCACCTTTTTCGGGGCCATGGACGGTGCCTCAAAATTCGTGCGCGGCGATGCTATTGCCGGCCTGTTGATCACCTTCATCAACATTATCGGCGGCATCATTATCGGCGTCGGCCAGCAGGGTTTGAGCTTTGGCGAAGCCGCCAACAATTATACCCTTCTCACCGTGGGCGATGGCCTCGTCAGCCAGATCCCGTCGCTGATCGTCTCCACAGCCGCCGGCCTTCTTGTCTCCAAGGCAGGCGTTGTCGGCAGCGCCGATCAGGCCCTGGCCAAACAGTTCACCGATTATCCGCGCGCCCTTGGCATGTCCGCCGCCGTCATGGTGCTTCTCGCTTTCGTGCCCGGCATGCCCATCCTGCCCTTCCTGGCCCTTGCGGGCGGCGCCGGCTTCATCGCCTTCCGCTCCACGCGCCAAAAGGAAGCCAAAGCCCAGGAACAGGAAAACGAAGCCGCCGAGAAAATCGCCGACGCGGCCCGTCCCCCTGCCGAAGCGCCGATCACCGACAGCCTCAAGATCGACGAGTTGAAACTCGAACTCGGCTATGGGCTTCTGGCGCTGGTGCGTGGCGAAAACGGCGCATCCGACCGGCTGACCGAGCAGATCAAGGCATTGCGCCGCCAGCTCGCCGTCGATCTCGGCTTTGTCATGCCGCCGGTGCGCATTCTCGATAATATGCAGCTCGAGCCCAACACCTATATCGTCAAGATCAAGGAAGTTGAGGCGGGCGAAGGCGTGGTCCATGCCAATCACCTCATGGTCATGGATCCGGCAGGCCGGCCCATTGACCTGCCCGGCCAGCGCACCAATGAACCAACTTTCGGTCTGCCCGCCACATGGATCGAACCGGCCCTGCGCGATGAAGCGGAACTCAAGGGTCTCTCGATCATCGATCCCTCAACCGTCATCTCGACCCATCTGACCGAAGTGCTCAAGGCCAATGTTTCCGATCTGCTCAGCTATGCCAATGTGCAGGGTCTGCTCAAGGGGCTCGATGGCGATCAGCAAAAACTGGTCGAGGATCTGGTCCCCGGCCAGATTTCCGTCTCCGGCATTCAGCGCACCCTGCAATCGCTTTTGAGCGAACGCATCTCCATCCGCGATCTGCCCACCATCCTCGAAGGCATTGCCGAAGTTGCCGGGCAAAATCTCTCGCCCCAGGCAATTGCCGAGCACGTCCGCACGCGGCTGGCCCGCCAGCTATGCGCCGCCAATATGAGCCAGGACAATACCCTGCCCCTGCTCACCCTTTCCCCCCAGTGGGAGCGCAGTTTCGCTGAAGCCATGGTCGGCGATGGCACAAATCGCCACCTCGCCATGGCCCCCTCAAAACTGCAGGAATTCATTTCCTCAATTCAGACCGCCTTCGAAAATGCCGCGCAAATGGGCGAAATCCCGGTGCTCATCACCTCGCCCTCCATTCGCCCCCATGTCCGCGCCATCATCGAGCGGTTCCGCCCGCAAACCGTGGTCATGAGCCAGAACGAAGTCCACCCCCGCGTGCGCCTGCGCACAATCGGCGCGGTCTAGCATTCCAGCCTCGCCCGCTCTCCCCCAAGCCGTTATGCCCTCTCCCCCATATCGTCACCCTCGGGCTTGACCCGAGGGCCCATGAGACAGCGCAGCACCTCGCAAGACATGGATACGCACGATCATTCAGCGCGCCCCACCGCCTCATCCAGCACCCCCACCGCCCTCATCCTGAGCCTGTCGAAGGATGGAGACCGCGCTCCAAAACCACCCGCCCCTAAACCAGCGCCATGCGGCAAATCACCAGAATGGCCGGGCCATCAGCATTCTGGCACGCTGACGCTCAGCCCCGCCAGCGAGGTTTCCTTGTAGCGCTCATCCATGTCGCGCCCGGTCTGGCGCATGGTCTCGATACACGCATCCAGCGACACAATGTGCCGCCCGTCCCCCGCCAGCGCCAGCGATGCGGCAGCCACCGCCTTCACCGCCCCCATGCCATTGCGTTCAATGCACGGCACCTGCACCAGCCCGCGTATCGGATCGCACGTCATCCCCAAATGATGTTCAAGCGCAATCTCTGCCGCATTTTCAATCTGCGCATTGCTGCCCCCCAAGGCACAGCAAAGCGCCGCCGCTGCCATGGCCGAGGCTGATCCAACCTCCCCCTGACAGCCCACTTCCGCCCCGGATATCGAGGCATTGAACTTGATCAGCCCGCCAATCGCCGAAGCCGTCAGCAGCATTTCGGGCACCTGCGCCCGGTCCGCGCCGGGCACATGGTCGAGATAATAGCGAATAACCGCCGGGATCACCCCGGCCGCCCCATTGGTCGGCGCGGTCACCACCTGGCCACCCATCGCGTTCTCTTCATTTACCGCCATGGCATAGGCTGAAAGCCAGTCCACCGCCGTATGCAGCGGCGCATCATTATGGCCCGTGGCCGCCCGCATCCGTTCCGCCACGCCGCGCGCCCGCCGTTGCACTTTCAGCCCGCCGGGCAATTCGCCCTCACCCATCAACCCGCGCGCAATCGACCGGTCCATCACCTCCCACACATGCAACAGGCGCGCATCCACCTGCTCGGCCTCTTGCCGCGCCGTTTCATTGGCCCGCTTCATTGCCGAAATGCCAAGGCCCGATTTCTCCCCCATCGCCAGCATTTCATCCGCATTGGCAAACGGATAGGGCACATCGTCATCGGCAAGCACCACGCTGTCACGTGTGCCCATCTCCGCCTCGGTCAGCACAAAGCCACCGCCAACAGAATAATAGGTCTCGCCAAACACCGGTTCGCCGGCCTTGTCCTGCAGTTCAAATCGCATGCCATTGGGGTGCAGCGGCAGGCGCGTTTCGCGGTCGGCAATAATCGCCTTGTCGGCTTCAAACCGCAGGTTCTGCCCGTTTGCAAGCCTCAGCGCGCCCTCAGCCTGCATCGCTTCAACCGCTTTATGCGCCGCCTCGGGGTCAAATGTCTCGGGCACAAACCCCAGCCACCCCGCCAGCACGGCAGCATGGGTGCCATGCCCAACCCCGGTATAAGCCAGCGAGCCATAGAGCCGGCAGCAGATCGCGCACTCGGCGAATTCCGCCCGCCATTGCGCCTGCACCAGCTCGGCAAATCCAGATGCCGCCAACATCGGCCCCATCGTATGCGAAGAGGATGGTCCCACACTGATCTTGAAGATATCGAACACGCTGACAAACATTGGCCCCTCCCGGCTTTTACCGAGTGTCCTTGCCCCCGCGATGCGGGTCAATAGGCCTCTTGTCAGCCAGATGGCCGGCAATCATTTGGTTACCCTGAACAGCAAGCTCCCGTTCACCCTGCCCATCGGTTCTCTCTGCCAGGCCCCCGCTGTTAACGGTTCCGGGGCCTGGCCGCGCTATGGTGTGTCCAACAAAGCCAGGGAGGCTTGAAAGGCCGGTGCACCGACAAGGTGACACCGGCCTTTATAATTTCAGGGGGGCAATGCGGCTCTGGATTCCCACGCGGCCTTGCCGCGCGAAATGACGCCAGAGAGATTGAAAAGGGGATTGCCGTGCGGCCCCTTCTTCTCCCTCCCCCTTGTGGGGAGGGATCAAGGGTGGGGGTCGGCCCGACAGGGCCAAAGAAAGACTCTGCAAGCCATCCATCAATACCGAACTTGTGGCTCCACCCCACCCGACCCGGCTTCGCCGGGCCACCCTCCCCATCAAGGGGAGGGAAAAAGGGGATAAGCCGCAGGCTCAGCTGCGCCCCTTAGGGCAGGAATCGCAACAGGCCACCGCGACCATCCCCCACCTTCTCCCTCGGGTTTGACCCGAGGGTCCATACGATACCCGGATCAAGTCCGGGCAAGAAGGAGAATGAACTGGACGCAATGGGCGGTCCCAAACCCTCATGGTGAGCCTGTCGAACCATAAGGGTTTCAGCTCTGAGCGTGCCGCCCATCCTTCGACAGGCTCAGGATGAGGATGGGGGCAAGCCCAGGCCCGAGGTGAGGCCACGTCGCCCCCTCTTCCCCCTGTCGTCACCCTCGGGCTCGACCCGAGGGCCCATGACCCACCATCCACACCGGCAGAGGGCCGGACAAAGCCACCCCACGCCTACCTGAAGCGCAGCAATATCGCATGGGTACTCGGGTCAAGCCCGAGTATGACGATTGGAGGAATAGGGCAATCGGGGCCATATGATAGTTTGCAAATTGCACGCCTCGCCGCTGGATTCCCGCGCACCTTTGGCGCGCGCAATGACGAAGGATGAATCCCGCCCCAAAAAGAAACGGGCCCTTGCGGACCCGTTCTTGCCGAATTCAACATGTGTAAGGAAACGGCTCAGCGCATATGGCGGATGCGTGCAATCTCGTCATATTCTTCTTGCTCAATCTTGGCTTCCGCCGCCAGCTCGCGCCGGTGCTCGCGCTGATCCAGCAGTTCAACCTTTTTGAGGTCTTCCAGCGCTTCAGCCAGCGCATCCTGTGCCGCTTCCAGCTTCTGGCGCATGTCATTGGCCGATGCCAGCAGATTGTCGCGGCGGGTAATCGCTGCCTTGGCAAAGGTTGAATAGGCGAAATGGGCCATATCCGAAATGCCGGTCTTCTGGTGCTCGATATCAATTTGCTGATCGAGTTCGGACGCCATGCGTTCGAAATCGGCAACCATCAGTTCGATCTGCGCCACCTGGCGGCGCTTCTCATCAACTTGAAATTTCTTGAGCCGGATAAGGCTCTCGCTACGCGATTTCATGACTTGTACTCCTTACACACTCAAGTCTTCGGTTCCGCTGCGTCTGCTTTGGCAACAAT
This sequence comes from Mariluticola halotolerans, assembly GCF_021611515.1. GTDB lineage: Bacteria > Pseudomonadota > Alphaproteobacteria > Rhizobiales > Devosiaceae > Mariluticola > Mariluticola halotolerans. Next base: position 2,973,161 of record NZ_CP090960.1, on the reverse strand, counting down.
CGCTTCGAGCATTGCATAGCCCTCTTCAATCGTTGTCCGCTCTTCCCTTTGCTGGCTCAAAAACGCCTCCAGCTCCGGGTTGATCGCAATCGCGCGGTCCACCGTTGGATCTGACCCTTTACGGTATGCCCCCAAACGGATCAGTTCCTCCATGTCGGCAAAAACCGACAACAGTTCACGTGCACGCCTGAGCACCGGACGAAAATCTTCCGGCACGCACCCGGGCATGGTACGTGAGATAGATCGAAGCACATTGACCGCCGGATATCTGCCCCGCTCCGCAATGCCCCGTTCCATTACAATGTGCCCGTCTAGAATGCCACGCACAGCATCCGCAATTGGCTCATTGTGATCATCACCTTCCACCAAAACGGTAAACAGACCGGTAACAGAGCCCGAATTTTCCAGCCCGGGGCCCGCTCTTTCCAGCAATCTCGGCAATTCCGTGAACACGGTTGGCGGATAGCCCTTGGCGGTGGGCGGCTCGCCAATGGCGAGGCCAATCTCGCGCTGGGCCATGGCAAACCGGGTCAGGCTGTCCATCATGCACAGAACCCGCTTGCCCTGGTCGCGGAAAAACTCGGCCAGCGTCAGCGTCAGATAGGCCGCCTGTCGCCGCATCAGGGCGCTTTCGTCTGAAGTGGCCACCACCACAATGGCTTTCTTGATGCCCTCTTCACCCAGATAATCGGTGATGAATTCCTTCACTTCGCGCCCGCGCTCGCCGATCAGCCCGATAATGGCCACATCCACATCGGTATTCATCGCCAGCATCGACATCAGAACCGACTTGCCAACGCCCGAGCCGGCAAAGATGCCGAGCCGCTGCCCGTCACACACAGTGGTAAAGGTATTGAGCGCCCTGACCCCCAGATCAATCGGCTCCCCCACCCGCACGCGGTCGTGCGCCGCAAGGGGCGTCTCTTTAAGGGGATAGGCGCGGGCACCCCGGGGCACGGCACCCTTGCCGTCCACGGCCTCGCCGTTGGCATTGACCACCCGCCCCAGCCACCCTTGCGAGGGATAGGCGGCACCGTCATGGCTGGAAAAGATCGCCTTGCACCCCAGTCTGACGCCGGTGATCGATCCGAATGGCAGACAAAGCGCATGACCGTCGCGAAACCCGATGATCTCACAGTCGAGCGGCGCATCCCCCGGAATTTCAATCGCGACCCTGCCGCCAACGCGCAACTCGCGCACCGGCCCCACCACTTCAAGCAGCAGGCCCTGCACCGATTTCACCCGGCCGAACACCTCGATCTCGTCAATGGCATCGATTTCCGAAATCAGCGACTTCACCTAAAGGACCCCTTTCCTCGAATCGTGGACCAACGGTAACCAGTCATTAAGCTAAATTGGGTAATTATTAAGCTTCGGGTAACTTTTTTTGTGGGTGCCCGTTCACCCCCTCCCCCAACAGCACCAGTTGCATTTCACCGAGTCTAAAGAGTCGGTTGACACCCTTTATTAACCTTAAGCTTTAAGAAAACTGTACCTACTTTATTCAACGATTTCAATGACATAATACATACGTAACCTTTACAGGCTCGCGTATTGCCTTGGACAAATAAACTTTGTTAACTAATTCAAATTAGGGTCGAATCATATCCAGTAGGGTTGGATTTGGGTGCGCTCACGCATGGAACGCACTTGGGGTTCCAGCAAGGAACGAAGTTAAGGGGATTAACATGCGGGTACTCCTTATAGAGGATGACAGCGCAACGGCTCAGAGCATCGAACTGATGCTCAAGTCTGAGAGTTTCAACGTTTACACCACCGATCTCGGTGAAGAAGGCGTCGATCTCGGCAAGTTGTACGACTATGACATTATTCTTCTGGACCTGAATCTGCCTGATATGAGCGGATATGAAGTATTGCGCACCTTGCGCGTTGCTAAGGTCCAGACACCAATTCTCATTCTGTCCGGCCTCGCCGGCATTGAGGACAAGGTACGCGGTCTCGGCTTCGGCGCCGACGATTACATGACCAAGCCCTTCCACAAGGATGAGCTGGTTGCGCGTATCCACGCCATTGTGCGCCGCTCCAAGGGCCATGCCCAGTCGGTCATCAATACCGGCGATCTGAGTGTCAATCTCGACACCAAGACCGTGGAAGTCGGCGGCCAGCGCGTCCACCTGACGGGCAAGGAATACCAGATGCTGGAGCTGCTATCGCTTCGCAAGGGCACGACGCTCACCAAGGAAATGTTCCTCAACCACCTTTATGGCGGCATGGACGAACCCGAGCTCAAGATTATCGACGTCTTCATCTGCAAGCTGCGCAAGAAGCTTTCAGTTGCAACCGGCGGCAAGAACTACATCGAAACCGTCTGGGGCCGCGGCTATGTGCTGCGCGAACCGGATGAAGCGGAACTCTCCGAAAGCGCCTGACCGGCTTTCACCGCTTGAGTACCAGCATGACAAAAAGGCCCCGCGTCACAAACGCGGGGCTTTTTGTCAATCCTGAACCATGCCCCAGGCGCATGCCTTGCATGCAGGAACGTGCCTTGTGCAAAGCCACGCTAAGGGCCAGATTAAACTCACGAAATTCGAAAACGTTCAGGAGTTGTCATGTCCCACCACCCAATCCATGCTATCGCAGATTTCTTTGGCGACATCGGTCGCGCCCGCAAGGCCCAGGCGACCTATTCACGCCTCTCCCAGCAGAGCGACGCGGCCCTTGCAGCCCGCGGCCTGCGCCGTGAAGACCTTCCCGCCTATAGCTACAAGAGCGCTTTCGGCGAATAAGCCGCGGCCCCAACCGATCTTTTGAAACCGGCCCCGCGGCCTGAACGCGCGGGGCCGGTTTTTTGTGCGCGGCAAAATGACAAGCCCGGCAAACGCGTGTATAGCCTTCAGCGCACACATATGACGAAAGACATGGCGACCATGACCACACAGGTTTTCATCGACGGCGAAGCCGGCACCACCGGCCTGCAAATCCGCGAGCGGCTGGAAAACCGCGCCGATATCAGCCTCATCCAGCTCGATGATGCCCGGCGCAAGGACGCGGACGCGCGCAAAACGGCGCTCAACAGCGCCGATATCGTCATCCTGTGCCTGCCCGATGCCGCCGCCAAGGAAGCCGTGGCCTGGCTCGACAATCCCAAAACCCGGGTCATTGATGCCTCCAGCGCCCATCGGGTCGCCGATGGCTGGACCTATGGTTTTGCCGAAATGGCCCCCGGTCAGGCCGATGCCATCGCCAGGGCGCGCTTCGTCTCCAATCCCGGCTGCTATCCGCAAGGCTTTATCGCCAGCGTGCGCCCGCTCATCGAGGCCGGGCTGCTGCCCGCCGATTTCCCGCTGACCTATAATGCCATCTCCGGCTATTCCGGCGGCGGCAAGGCGATGATTGCCGATTTCGAGGCGGAGGGCTCCACCATGCCGCCCTATCTGCCCTATGGCCTCACCCTTGAGCACAAGCATCTGCCTGAAATGCTCAGCTATGCCGGCATTGTGCATCAGCCTGTCTTCCAGCCGGCCGTTGGCCGTTATGCCCAAGGCATGATCGGTGCCGTGCCCCTGCAGCTCTGGGCGCTCGAGGACGAACCCACCGGCGCCGATATCCACGCTGTGCTGGCCGAACGCTATGCCAACAGCACTTTCGTCAAGGTCGCCCCGCTCATCGCGCTTGAACGCTCAACCGAGATCACCCCGGAAGTGCTCAACGGCACCAACAGCCTGCACCTGCATGTCTGTGCCAATGATGAAACCGGTCAGGTGATACTGCTCAGCGTCTATGACAATCTGGGCAAGGGCGCATCCGGCGCAGCCGTGCAAAACCTGAACCTGATGACAGGCATGGATGAAAGCACCGGCCTCACCAAAGGCTAAGGCACGCACAACTCATTGAAAATAATACGATTTCAGCGTCAAGGCGCTGGGATCAGGCCCAGAGACCGAGAAACTTGCTCTCAAGAATATCCCGGTCAAACGGCTTGAGAATATATTCATTGGCGCCCAGTTTCAGCGCCATGGCGATATGCCCCACATCATTCTCGGTGGTGCAGAACACCACTTTCGGCAGCTCGCCCCCCTCGTATCCGCGCAATTCACGCAGAAAATCCAGCCCCGACTTGATCGGCATCTGCCAGTCCAGAAGAATGGAATCCGGCATATTCGCCCGGCACTTGTCATAGGCTTCCTGCCCGTCTTCGGCCTCATCGACGACAAAATCCATGTCCTCGAGAATCCGGCGGGCAACTTTACGTACAATGCTGGAATCGTCCACCACGAGGCAGGTCCGCATTGCCTGCTGGCCCGCGCCCGAGGCCTCCCCCACGTCAAACTGCGTCACAATTCAACATCCTTCAATAAACCAAACCGGCATCACCGCCAAAATTCCGCGGCAGCCGATATTCATTATCCAGCAAAAAAGCGTACGATTCGTTAGCATGCGGCATCAGATGCGCCGCATACCCGTTTCAACCCAAAAATCAGCTAGGCTTTTTCATCCGCCTTTGGCGAAGCCGTAAAGGTCAGCACGCTGTCCTCCAGCTTGATCGAGAGGTCCATCTTGTTCATTCGCGCCAGCAGGCCGGTATAAAAATGCTGAATGCCGCGCGCGTCCACGCCCTCTTCCGGGTTCCCCGCCAGCATTTCCTCAACACCCATCGGCATCAGGGTTTTCTGCTTTTTTTCCGGGTCGCTCGTGGCCACCAGTGTCAGGGTTTCCTGCCCCGGTTCACCGCTGATGCTCGCCACGATCTTGCCCCCGCGCGGCACCGCGCCCGAAGCAATAAGCAGCATATTCATCAACATCTTGGCCTTGTTCTTGGGCAGGAACATCGGCGGCAGCGTCCATTCCAGATCCGCCTTTTCAATCGCAAACAAAATCTGCCCCACACGCTCGCATTCGCGTGTGTCAAATTCGGTGCCCGCCATCGATGAGGCGCCAAAGGCCAGCCGGGCATATTCCAGCTTGGCCTGCGCCTGCTGTGCCGCATTGGCCACCATCTCGCGGGCAAAATCAGCCATCGAGGCCTGGGCCGGATCCGCCAGCGTCTGCAGCCCGTTATTCACCGCCCCCACCGGGTTGATCAGGTCATGGCAAACCCGCGAACACAGCATCGCCGCGAGGTCATTGGCTTCCAGCTCGATCAGATCGGCCATGCAAAGGTCTCCATTTAGACAGGAAAGTAGAATCAACTCGTTTAGCAGCGCATTTTACCGGTTCCCCGCAAGCGGGCAACAACCGGTTTTCCGCCTATTTGCCCGCTGCCGAAAGCGTCGGCGCAAGCAATTCCCAGTTCCGCCTGGCGCTTTCATAAGAGGCTTTCTGCGACAAAAGAAAAGCATCCTTGTTCGAGGATGAATAGAACAGGAACAACCGCCCCGCCAGAATTTCAAATACGCGCGGATTGCCCTCCGACAGATAGCCGCGCGCCAGCCCCATCAGCCCGTAGCCGCCAAATTGCGGCGCATAGCTTTCCGGCGACCGCACAAACACATCGCGATTGGCCGCATTGGCAAAATACCAGGGCACCCCGCGCCAGTCATATTCAAATTCGGGCCGGCCCGCGGCCGGTTCTTCCTCGGTGAAATACGAGACCGGGTCATATCCGCCCATCGCCACACCCGATAACGGGTCAACCACAATCGCTCCGGAGAGCGAGGCGGTCGCGGCCAGCGCCGGCATGCTTGTGGTCGGGACAACAAGGCAAGCCATTGCAAGGCCCGCAAAAAAGACTTGCCGGCAGCGTCCAATGGTTAAGATTTGTTTACAGATTTGCCGCATCATCGCCGCGTTTACCAGGTACCTGATTCAGGTCACCTTTGTGAGGCTAGCCGCAATTGGTAATGCCTTTGTAAACAGCCGCTTCCGCCCATCGGATTTTCGATCGAAAGCACGGAGAATATCCCGAAATGTTCAAACGCCTCGGCTTCATTCTATTTTTCGCCCTCACCGCTATTGCGGCCCCGGCCACAGCCATGGCGCAGGCAGGTGCGGTCTCCGAAACCTATTCCGCTGACGAACTGGTTCAAACCGGCAATGAATTCTTCGGCGAAGTCGCCCAGGGTCTCGCCTCGCTGGTCGAGCGCGCCGTGTCCCAGTTCGGTCTCCCCAATGCCTATGTGCTCGGTCAGGAAGGCTCTGCCGCCCTGTTTGCCGGCGCACGTTATGGCGAAGGCACCATGTACACCCGCAATGCCGGTGAACGCGCCATTTATTGGCAGGGCCCCAGCATTGGCTTCGATTTCGGTGGCGATGGCAGCCGGGTGATGATGCTGGTCTATAACCTGCCGGCCGTGGAATCCATTTTTGGCCGCTATCCCGGTGTCGATGGTTCCGCCTATATCGTTGGCGGCCTGGGCATGACGGCGATGAAATACAACAATATCTATATCGTCCCCATCCGTTCGGGCATCGGCGCACGTCTGGGTGTCAATGTCGGCTACCTGAAATTCACCCAGGAACCGACCTGGAATCCGTTCTAGGGACCGCACCATCCGCCCGAAAACAAAAACCGCTTGCAGGCTTTCCGGGCATCCCCCATTTGCAGTAAGCATAACGGGTGCTAAAATTGGCAATGGCAGGGAATTCCTGCCATTCTGGGGAATGAACAGGTAGCGAGGCCGGCACGTCCGGGTAATTTGGCCATGGCCATTGAAAGCATGATGTATTTTGCGCTGGGCTTTCTGATTGCCAGCCTTTTTGCGCTCATCGTCCTGCCATCGGTCTGGAAGCGCGCCGTCCGCCTGACCAAAAAACGCATCGAAGCTGCCACCCCCATCACCATGGCGGAATTCCGGGCCGACAAGGATCAGTTGCGCGCCGAATTTGCCCTCACCTCACGCCGGCTCGAACGCAATATCGAAACCCTGCGCACCCGCCTCACCGAGCAATTGGGCGAACTCAACACCGCCCGCAGCGATGCCGCCATCGCCATTGCCGAGCGCGACCGGTTTGAAAGCATTCATAACGAGCTTGCAACCCGTCATGAGGCGGCAACCGCCCGCATGCACGAGCTGGAACGCGAAGTTGCCGATCTTGCCCAGCAATTGCGCGGCCGCGACCGCGAACTGGCAGAGCTGGCCGCCCGTACGCCGGTACAAAATAGCGCTGAGACGGTCGAGAAATCCCCGAAAAGCGCCATTGCCTCGATCCGAGACGCCCTCAGCTTTTCCGATCGCGACACATTCGACACGCTCGATGGTATCGACGAAGCCTATTCACGCATCACCAGCGCGGGCAGCCATCTCGATGCCCTGCTTGAGGAAGCAGAGCCCGAAAGCGTCACCCCATCCGGTGCCCCGCTGTCCCTTGCCGAACACCTCTCGCAACAGGACGCGCTTGAAGACCTGCACTCACGCATTACCAATGTCGAAAAATCCATCCGGCGCGACTGGGAAAACGGCAATGCCGACAAGCCCGCCCTGCGCGACCAGCTGGGCGATATCGCCTCAGCGGTCAGCCATCTTGTCTATGCAACCGATAGCGACATTGCCAAGGATACAGAAGAAAGCCTGTTCGACCGAATTCGCAAATTTGCCGGCGACAGCCTTGAAACCGAGGCTTTGCCCAAGGCAACGCCCTCAAACAAAACCACAACACAGGCCGTCGGCGGCACATCCGTCTCCGACAGAATGGCCGCCTTCCGCAATCTCCACGCCAATAGCTAGGGCCCGTTCAAGGGCTGACGCGTTTATTCGCTGACGAAATCCACGTCGCGAATGATAGCGCCGGTCGTTCCATCAATCAGCCGTAGCCGGTTCTTGCCGGCGATTTCATAGGCAACAGCAAACATGCCCTCGCTGGGCACTGCCGAAATAATGGTCGCGCCCGCAGGTACGGCCAGCACACCGGCCGCATAACTTGCAACGGGAGTTTCTTCTTTCCCGCCGGTACGATAGACAAGGGCCACTGCCACTGCCGCAAAGCCGAATACCAGCAGGGCAATGGAAATCGCAAAAGACCGGCGTGCCCGCGTGATAACGGCGGCGGCGTCGGGAGAAATAGTCTCTGAATTATCGGCCTGAGAGGGCTCGGAACTGGACATGCAGGATAGCCCCACTGAAGATAACATTGTGCACTATGCGGTCGACGCGACATCGGCTGGCGGCAGGCTGGACGCCGTTTTGGCGCGTCTGCATGCCGATCTAAGCCGAAACCGGATCAAGGACCTTATCCTTGGTGGCGCGGTCTCCGTCAATGGCGTGACCGTAAGTGAGCCCAAATACAAGGTTAAAGAAGAGGATTTACTGGTCCTCGATGCGCCTGAACCGGAAGATCCCGAGCCACAGCCGGAGAATATCGCGCTCGATATTCTTTATGAGGATGATTATCTCATCGTCATCAACAAACCCGTTGGTCTCGTCGTCCATCCCGCGCCCGGCTCCCCCTCGGGCACACTGGTCAACGCACTGATCCATCATTGCGGTGCCAGTCTTGTCGGCATTGGCGGCGTCAAACGTCCCGGCATTGTCCATCGTCTCGATAAGGACACCTCAGGCGTCATGGTGGCAGCCAAAACCGAAAAGGCGCTCAACCGCCTCGCCGCCCAGTTCGCAGATCACGGCCGCACCGGCCCGCTCGAACGCGCCTATATCGCCTTCGCCTGGGGCCGCACCGAAAGCCATACCGGCACCGTCAACGCGCCGCTTGGGCGCGACGCCAATGCCCGGCTGAAACAGGCCGTGCGCAAGGATGGCCGGGTCGCCATCACCCATTATGAGGCGAAAAACCGCTATGGCGGCGAGGGTTGGGACATTACCCGGCTTGAATGCCGGCTGGAAACAGGCCGCACTCACCAGATTCGCGTCCATATGGCCCATATTGGCCATCCCCTGGTTGCCGACCAGCTTTATGCGCCCGGCTTTGCCACCAAGGCCAACCGCCTGCCCGACAATCTCCGTCATCGGGTCAACGGTCTTGGCCGTCAGGCCCTGCACGCCGCATTACTGGGTTTTGAACATCCCAGAACCCACGAGGAAATGCGCTTTGAAGCGCCGCTCCCCACCGATATGGCTCTGTTGGAAGAAGCGCTTACGCCTTATGACCTCGCCCAGAAAAAACCACGTTGAGCATAATTTCATCGTAATTTACCGATAAAAGAAACACGATATCGTCTGAGGGGGTGTAATTCACTTCAACAGACCTATATTCTGTTTATCGCTGGCCCATGCGCCTTTCCGGGCATGAGCTTTGCATGTCTGCCTTATGTCTAGGGGACGAAAAGGGGGAACTTTTATGGCCCAAACAAATTTACCGGTACTGAGTGCCGAAGGCGGTCTTAACCGCTACCTTCAGGAAATCCGCAAGTTCCCGATGCTGGAACCGGATGAAGAATTCATGCTCGCCAAGCGCTATAAAGAGCGCGAGGATCCCGACGCAGCCCAAAAACTCATCACCTCGCATCTGCGCCTTGTCGCCAAGATCGCCATGGGTTATCGCGGCTACGGCCTGCCGATTTCCGAGGTAATCTCCGAGGGCAATGTGGGCTTGATGCACGCGGTCAAGCGCTTCGAGCCCGACAAGGGCTTCCGTCTGGCAACCTATGCCATGTGGTGGATTCGCGCCGCCATTCAAGAATATGTGTTGCGCTCATGGTCGCTGGTCAAGATCGGCACCACCGCCGCGCAAAAGCGCCTGTTCTTCAACCTGCGCAAGGTGAAGGGCCAGATCGCCGCGCTCGACGATGGCACGCTGCATCCCGAACACGTCAAACAGATCGCCGATCGCCTGCACGTCACCGAAGACGAAGTCATCTCGATGAATTCCCGCCTCTCCGGCGATGCCTCGCTCAACGCGCCCATGCGCGCCGACGAGGGCACCAGCCAATGGCAGGACTGGCTGATCGACGAGACGCCCGACCAGGAAACCATGCTGGGCAATTCCGAGGAATATGACGAGCGCATGGGTCTGTTGAACAATGCCATGCACGTGCTCAACGAGCGCGAGCAGGCCATTTTCAAGGCCCGCCGTCTGCAGGAAAGCCCCTCAACGCTTGAAGAACTGGCCCAGGAATACAACGTCTCGCGCGAACGTATCCGCCAGATCGAGGTCCGGGCCTTCGAAAAAGTCCAGGACGCCGTAAAACAGGCCGCCGCCGAACAGGCCCAGGAGCAGGAAGACGCTTAAAGCGTTTCCAGACTAAGCGGACAGGTTCTAGACCTTGAGTTCCGAGGTCACTTCCAGCCCCTCATCCGCCCGCACCGCCACCCCGGCGGGCGGGACATGGGTTTCCAGCACCGCATCCCGGTCACGGATAAGCCCCGCGATCTCATCCTCATAAAGCGCAATCATGCCCGTCAGCCAGCGATTGACCAGATAGGACGGGCGCGGCATCTGCACGTCAAATTTCGGCAAAAGCGCAATCGTCGCCTCAGCCCCCAGCCAGTCATCGCCCACAACCCACTGGTTGACCGTAAAAAGCCTCAGCGGCCGCCCATGCGCATCCACCCCGATCGCGATCAGATGATGCACCGGCCCGTCCGCGCCCTGAGGCCGGATAAAGCAGTGAAAATGCCCGTGCTCGGGCACATCTTCATCCGCCTCATGGCAATGATAATACCACTGCGCCCCGCTTTGCGCGTCAAACACATCCCCTTGCGGATAATGCGTCCAGATCGTCACATCGGCCGCATCCCTCAGCGTTTCCGCCAGCACATTCAGCCCGCCCTTGGCCAGCACCGTCTCGCAAAAGGCGATCTCGGCGCGGGCGCGGTCCTTGTCTGGCGTCAAGCCACTCATTCCGGCTTCGGCAGGGGTGGCGGGGGTGGCGCTTTCTTTTCCACCTTCACCGCAGGCGGCGGCGGTGGTGCCTTTTTCGCGGGCTTGGCGAGGGGCGCGGCGGGTGCCGCCTTCTTGGCCGCCGGCGCACCAGCGGCACAAGGCGCCGCGGTCACAGCCCCGGCAGCACAAGGCGCAGCCCCGGCAGCACAGGGTGCCGCGCCGGAAACCGCAGGCCCGGCCACAGCCACCGCAGGCGGCACCGGGTTCTGATAGGTATCAACCGCAACCGCCGCGGCAGTCGCTGCCAAAGCCGCCCCGAACAATAATGTATTCCGCCCCGTACTCATTTGCTTTTAAACCCGTCCAGTCCAAACAGGGGCCGGGCCCAGACCCCGCCCAGCGATCCCACAAACGCGGCCGCAAACCACAGCCAGCCATGCAGGCTGCCCGAGGCAATGCCCGAAAACAGCGCCCCGATATTGCAGCCAAACGACAACCGCGCGCCATAGCCCATCAACACACCACCAATCGCCGCCGCAGCGAACGAGGCCAGCGGCACCTTCACCTTCGGGGCAAATTTCCCCGCCAGCGCCGCCGCCAGCGCGGCCCCAAGGATCACGCCGAAATTCAGAACCGAGGTATTGTCCGCCAGAACACTGGTCTCCAGCGCCGCCTTCGGCCCCGCCCAGGTCCAGAATTCCCAGCTCGCCACATTGACGCCCACAGCCTCGGCAATCTTTGCGCCCCAAAGCCCGAACCCGAAGGTCACAGACCAGGGATGCCCCGCCAGCAGCAGCGTTGCCACATTCAGCACCGCCAGCATCAGCCCGGCCCCGATCAGCGGCCAGCGCCCCTGCCAGATCCAGCTCCAGCCCGTGGGCACCGGCTCGCGCTCCAGCGTACCATGCGCCTTTTTCTCGATCAGCGCCGTCACCAGCGCCACCAGCGCCAGCGCGATAATCGTCACGCCAATCCCCGCGCCAACGCCCAGCTCCCGGCCAATATCAATCGCGGGCAGCGAGGGCTGCAACAGCCACCAGGGCAAATGCGCCGTCCCGATCAACGCGCCGACAATGAAAAACACCAGCGTCACCAGCATGCGCGACGACCCGCCGCCCACCGTAAACAGCGTGCCCGAGCCGCACCCGCCCCCAAGCTGCATCCCCAGCCCGAACAGCGCCGCCCCGACCAGCACCGAAACCCCGACAGGCGCCAAAGCCCCCACCAGCGCCTGCCCGCCAAGGCTGCCAGCCGCCAATAGCGGCATCATCGCAATTGTCGCGACCCCGATCATCAGCATTTGCGCGCGCATGCCGCGCCCGCGCTTGTTGACCACCATATTGCGCCAGCCGCCGGTAAACCCGAAAGCCCCGTGATAAAGCGTCAGCCCCAAAAGCGCGCCCACCAGCAGCAGGGCTGCCTGCCGCAAATCCACCAGCGCCGTAATCGCCACAAAGCCCAGCACCAGCACAAAGCCGGCCACCGTCATCGGGGCACGGTCAATCACAATGCGCGGCACAGCGGGCGAAGAGGACATTGCCGTATCGGTCATTTTTCAAAATCCAGATCAAATTTCTGCGGGCAAAAAGCTGCCCCGGCGATAACAAACCGGGACAGCCCACAAATCAATTCTCAAACCGGCGATGTCCCGGTTTATTCGACAGGGCGGCTTTCGTCAGCCGTCCATTCCGCCATCGACCCATCATACATCGAGGTGTTCTTGTTGCCCTGGATTTCGCTCAGGCCAAACCACACAACCGATGCCCAATGGCCGGTATTGCAGAACGCGATATTCTCTTCATCCGCACCAAGGCCAACACCTTCAGCAAGGCTCGCCACAACTTCAGGATCAGCAAACGATGCGTAATCGGCGCTGTAGAGATCGCCATTCTGAATGTTCAGCGCACCCGGAATAGTGCCGGCAACGCGCGCCACAGGGCTCTTGGCTTCACCGCGATATTGTGCCGCCGGACGTCCATCAATCAGCTTCACACCGCGCGCACGTGCTGCTTCCACCTGTTCGGTGGTGGCCAGCAATTGCGGCTGCACATCAGCCGTAAACGTCGCCTTCACCGGCTCAACCGGGGCTGCAACCCGCTCACCGCCAGCCGCATCATACTGCCGCCAGCCGCCATCGAGAATCGAAACAGCGTCATGGCCGAGATATTTAAAGGTCCAGTAAACCCGGGTCGCGCCGCCAAAATCGGAGGAATCAGTGCCCCAGGGCACAATCACAACATGGCTGCTGTCATCCACGCCAAGGCTGGAGATCAGCTCAACCACATCATCAATTTCCGGCAGCATGCCGGGCACACCCTGAATTTCGGTGCGCCAGCCGGCAGTCGAATAAGGGGCCACAACCGCATGGGCGATATAGGGCGCATCACCCAGATCGGTATTCTCGATATCACCACGGATATCGATCAGCACCACATTGTCGTCAGCGCCATGTTCAATCACCCATTGCGCGTCAACCAGGGGGGTCACTTCCGTCGCCTGGGCAGTGGCGGCGCCGGTCAGGCCGGCGGCCAAAGCGAATGCAAAAATCGCGTTGCGCATTTGCGTAAAACTCCATGTTCAAAAACTGCCGCCATTCTAGTCTTCGGCGCTCAAAGCGCGAGGCATGCCCGCTCAATTTGCCGACATATTAGAGAAAACATTGCCTCCCCCATCAAACATCGTAGAACGGAATTGTGCGCAGCCCCGCAAGCCATCCAAACCGGATATGCCCTAACCGGTTACATCCATTGCCAGTCCCTTGAGCCGGTCGACCAACGGGTCGAGATGTTCCCGCCCCACAATCAACAGCCAGGCCCCGGTTTCTCCCGGCTCTGTCTCAATCGAAAACGGCCCGGTCTCCGCCATGTTCGATGTGCCCGTGCGCACCCCCGGTGCCAGCACCAGTCCATCGAGCGGATATTGCAAGCCGGTGGATCCGGCAAAACGCACTTGTTGCAAGGGATGCACCGAAACCCGCGTACCGGGCACAACCTCAAACGCAAACCCGCCACACACCGCCAGCGCAATATCTTCCTCATCCACCATGATGACCCAGCGGTCCGCCGCATGCCGCGCCAGGGCATCCAGCGCCGCAAGGGTATGGTCAAGCCGTTTGCCGGTCATCCCCAGCGCCAGCGTCACCGGCGCTGCCGTCGCTTGCAGGCATTTTTCAAAATCGGTGCTTTCCTGCTCGGCGATTTCAATAATGTGGGTCTTTTTGGCCCACCCCGCAATGTCGCCAAGCGAGTCCATGTCCCCGATAATCGCCTGCGGCATAATCCCGCCCCGCAAACAGGTCTCAGCGCCGCCATCAGCCGCCACCACTGCCGCGCCGGCGGCGTGTAACCGCTGCAACAGCGCAATATCCACGGCACCGCCACCAACAATCACCAGCGTCGTCTCAAAGCTTAAGTCAGCCGGGCGGCTGGATGGGTCAATGGCCTCTTGCACTTGGCAATTACTCTCACTACGTTTCGATTTGTCTCGCTGGGGTGTTTCGGAAAACCGGAACTGAGAATTACCCATTGAACCTGAACCAGGTCATGCTGGCGGAGGAAGATCGAGATGGCAAGGGTCACATTGCGTGCCCCGCGCCACCGGACACCTTCATTGCATGCCCAAGCAAAAAGGAAACGACCATGTCGTCACCCATCCGCTTGGCGCTCGCGGCTTTTATTGGCCTTCTGGCCCTGCCCGCTTTTGCCCAAAGCCCAACCCTCACCATCTACACCTATGATGATTTTGCCGCCGAATGGGGCCCGGCCCCCGGCCTGAAATCCGGCTTCGAAGCCACTTGCGGCTGCACGGTCAATTTCGTTGGTGTCGATAGTTCCATCGGTGCCCTGCGCCGCGCCCAGCTTGAAGGCGACAGCACCAAGGCCGATATCATTCTTGGCCTCGACACCTCCATCGCCGAGGAAGCGCGCCAGACCGGCCTCTTTGCCGATCATGGGGTCGATACCAGCGCCCTCAACGTCCCCGGCGACTGGCAGGCGGCAGATTTCGTGCCCTTCGATTATGCCTATTTCGCCTTTGTCTATAACAAGGAAACCCTGCCCAATCCCCCCACCTCTTTTGAAGAGCTGATCGCCGCCGACGCGGATTTGAAAATCGCGCTGCAGGACCCGCGTTCCTCCACCCCCTGTCTCGGCCTGGTGCTGTGGATCAAGGCCGCCTATGGCGACCGCGCGGCAGAAATCTGGGAAGGTCTGGCCCCGCATATCCTCACCGTCGCCAAATCTTGGTCAGATGCCTATGCGCTGCTTTTGTCCGGCGAGGCCGACATGGCTTTGAGCTACACCACCTCCCCGGCCTATCATATGATCGCCGAAGAGGATGACCGCTATCTCGCCGCCCCCTTCTCCGAGGGCTATTACCTTCAGGTCGAAGTGGCCGGCATTCTCAAATCATCGGAAAATCAGGACCTCGCCCGCGATTTTCTCGCCTACCTGATCACGCCCGAGGCACAAGGCATCATCCCCACCACCAATTGGGTTTACCCGATTGCCGATCTGCCCGATGGCCTGCCCGCAGCCTTTGACACGCTGATCAAGCCGGAGCCGGTTCTCCTGCTCGACGACAAACTGGTCGACGAAAAATCCAATGAGTGGATTGCCGAAATGTTCGAGGCGATCCAGTAAAACCCATTGGCCTCTCCCCTTGCCGGGAGGGGCCGACCCTGCTCTTCTCACGCCGTAACGCGTCATGGGGCGGCACCCCCTCAATATGATCGGTGGATAATGGCTGCGCATAACAGCACATCGGCACGGACCTGGCCCTCAGGCACCATCCGCAAGGCCGCAGGTGCCCTGGTCGCCATGCTGATTGTCGGGCTGACGCTGACCATTTTCTGGAACATCCAGCACACCGCCGTCACCGGCTCGCCCAGCGTGCCGGTCGATATGGCCCATCTGGTGCGCATGACAGCCCTTCAGGCGGGCCTCACCACCATTCTCTCGCTTATTGTCGGCATTGCCCTCGCCTGGGCGCTCAATCGCTTGCGCTTTCCCGGTCGCGCCTTCGTCATCGGCCTGTTCGCCGCCGCCATTGTCACCCCCGGCGTTGTCGTTGCCCTCGGGCTTTTGCAGGTCTGGGGCCGCGCCG
Organism: Mariluticola halotolerans; assembly: GCF_021611515.1. Classification (GTDB taxonomy): domain Bacteria; phylum Pseudomonadota; class Alphaproteobacteria; order Rhizobiales; family Devosiaceae; genus Mariluticola; species Mariluticola halotolerans. The sequence goes on along the minus strand of NZ_CP090960.1, from coordinate 2,957,381 downwards.
GCTGGATCAATGCATTGCTCGTCCCGCTCGGGTTCGATCTGGGCAGTTCCATTTTTGGCCTACAAGGCATTCTCGCCGCCCATGTCATTCTCGATGGCACCTTTGCCGCCCGCATTCTTCTGGCCCGGCTCGATGCCATTCCCAAAATCCCGCTCAAGACCGGCCAAAGCCTCAATCTCTCCCCCTGGCAGCGCTTTAAAGTGCTCGACTGGCCCATCATGTCCAGCGCCTTGCCCGGTCTCAGCGCCATCATCTTTCTTCTGGCCTTCACCAGTTTTCCCATTGTCCTCCTGCTCGGCGGCGGCCCGGCCAATCAGACCATGGAAGTCGCCATCTATTCAGCCGTCCGCCTCAATTTCGATCTCAATGGCGCGGTGCAACTGGCGCTCGTGCAACTGGTCATTTGCGCCGCCATCATCCTGCCCGCCATTTCCTTTGCCCCCAGCCTCACCAGCGCCGGCAATTCGGGCGGGCATGAATGGTCCAGTGGCCGCTGGATGAAATCCTGCCAGATCATCATCATTGCGCTCGGCCTGTTCGGCTTCGCCCTGCCGCTCATCGCCGTTCTCGTTAACGGTCTGGGCCCGGGCCTTATGGCCGCCATCACCCGCGCCAGTTTCTGGTCCGCAGCCCTCACCTCGCTCATTGTCGGCATTGCCAGCGCCAGCCTCGCTCTTGGCCTGACCATTGTGCTGTGCATGGCCCGCAGCGAAAGCGCAAACCGCCTCACCCGCACCCTCATCAGCCTGCCCGCCTATGCCTATCTGGTAGTGCCCGCCGTGGTCATGTCGCTGGGGTTCTTCCTCGCCATCCGCAATACCGGCCTGCCCATGCATGCCGCCGCGCCCGTCGTGCTCATCATCGCCAATGCGCTTTTAACCCTGCCCTTTGCCCTTTCAACCCTCGGCCCGACCCTCGACACCATCCAGCGCCGTTATCGCCGTCTCGGGCGCTCTCTGGGGCTTTCCGGCCTTGCCCGCTGGCGTTTGGTCGAATGGCCCCTGCTCGGGCGCGAAATTGGCCTTGTTTTCGCCCTCGGGTTTTGTTTCTCGCTCGGCGATCTCGGCGTCATCTCAATGTTCGGCACCGAGGATTTTGCCACCCTGCCATGGCTGATGGTGCGCGCCATGGGCGCCTATCGCACCAATGACGCCGCCTCCATCGCCGCGCTTTTGCTGCTCATCAGCCTCATCGCTTTCTGGGCGCTCCCCGCCCTGTTTGGGAAATTGTCCAATGCTCAGGATTGATCAACTCGGCTTCACCTATCCCGGTTACGCGCCCTATCTGTTCGATCTGAGCGTCGCCCCCGGCGAAATTGCCGCCGTGACCGGTGCCAGCGGCTCGGGCAAATCAACCCTGCTCGATCTGATCGCCGGGTTCCTTCGCCCAACCGGCGGCAGCGTCCTGATTGATGACACAGACATCACCGCCCTGCCGCCCGAACAGCGTCCGGTCTCAATCCTCTTTCAGGCCGACAATCTGTTTGATCATTTAAGCGTCGCTGCCAATCTCGCCCTCGGCCTGCCCAAGGCCCTGCCCAAAAGCGAGCGCGAGACCCGCATCACCTCAGCCCTTGCCGATGTCGGTCTTGAAGGCCTCGGCCCCCGCCGCGCCGCCAATCTCTCCGGCGGCCAAAAACAGCGCGTCGCCCTCGCCCGCACTCTGTTGCGCGACCGGCCAATCCTCTTGCTCGATGAACCCTTTTCCGGCCTCGACCCGGAAACCGCGATCGCCATGCGCCAGCTGGTGCGCGATCTCACCAAAGCCCGCCAATGGCATGTCATCATCGTCAGTCATGACGAAACCGACGTCAAAACCCTCGCCAGCACCCATTTCGCCCTTAACGAAGGCACACTTTCACCCCTGACACTGGGCTGAAACCGGGGGCTGTGAATGGCTGAATAAAGGCTTAGATAAGCCCAACAAAACAGCCCCAACCCCTTGTTGCGTTTGCAAAAGCCAAAAAAACCAACCCGGCGGATACGAAAAAACCCGGATGCATCTGCACCCGGATTTTTCACAATTCCACACCCGCGATAAAAACCGGGGGAGGTTATTCGGTGGTCGCGCTGCCTGTATCCGCCTCGGCAGCCCATGCTGCCAGCACCTCATCAAACATCACCTGCGCATCAGCATCTTTCTCAAGCGTGATAATCGCCCGTGTCCCGGTGAGATAAACCAGTGCCAGATCGATCCACTTGCGCGACTTCAACAAATTGGTATTCGTCGCCACATCCTGATCCGCCGCACTCAGCGCAAACAGGAAGGAATTGCCCACAACCCGGGCCGAAGCACCAACCAGAGGCACGCCCTTCACCAGTTCTTCGTTCTTCAGCAAAACGCCCGGCAACCCGGCAATACCGCCACCCAGAAAGCTCTCATTGACCGTAAAATCAACTTCCATCAAATGGCTCGCCGGCAAGGTGGGATCGCTATTCCGCCGGATCAACAGGTTAAGGCTCAGATTACGCGCCGGAATATTCGCCGTCGCCACAAGCGTTGGCTGACCAACTTCGTCCACACCCCGGGTCCAGTCCACCGTCCCCGAGAACGGCACAGCACCTGTTGTCCCTTGCGATGAAGCCTCAAGCAACAAGGATTGCCCACCGATTGGCGCCACCTCAGCCACCGCTGGCGCAGTGTCTTGCGCGGCATCGCTCGGCTCGTCCACCGGCTGCGGTGCGTCTGCAGCTGGCAACCGCTCTTCAATTTTGTTGTCATCCGGTGTCGAGGAAGCAATCACCGGGGCCGGCTCGGCCGGAGGTGTCTCCGGGGTCAAACTCTCGGCCGAGGTCAGCCGTTCCTCGCTCTTGCCCAACTCCTGTGAGGCTTCCGGCACAGCATCCGGCGTCGCAACCGTATTGCCAGGTCCGTTCGTTTCAGCGACCTCAGGCGTTTCGGTGTCGGTTGTCACATCGGCCACTGCTACATCGCTCTGACCAAACATGGCGTCGAGATCGACATAGCCTTCGCGCCAGGCCCAGTAGCCCGCGCCACCGACCCCTGCCAACAGCAGAACCAAAAGCAAAAGGAAAATGGTTACAGCATTGCTGCCGCGGGGGCGTTCCTCGGCATCGGCACTATCCTGCCCCCCGCCGGCTTGCCCGCTCAACGAAGACGCCGCCGCGTCCGCAGTGTCTGCCTCAGGCGATTTCTCACCGCGCGCTTCACGGTCCAGCGCCTCTATGGCCCTGTCGATCGTGCCCTGCGGGTCGCCATCGCCATCCTCGGATGGTGCTTCAACCTCGACTTCGCGTACACTCGACATCGCCGCCACAGAATCCGCGTCGTCATCCAAAACGGCTACAGGGCTGTCATTCTTCCAGCGGGTCGGGATTGCCGCCTGGGCCGCAGCTGCCTGCGCCTGGGCGATCAGCATATCAATCGACCCGGGCTTGCTTTCAAACCGGCGTGTCGGCGTAATGCCGGCTTCCTCGATCAACTGACTGATCGACCCGGATGCATCCATCTGCACCGATTGCTCATCGGTAACCGAAACGCGAGGTTCCTCAGCAGCCACTGGCGTACTTACCTCATTCCCATGCGCTTTTAGAGCCGCCGCAAGGGCCGCCACACTGTCATGGTCTTCGGCGGCATCATCGCCAGCCGCCTCGGTTTCAGCCAAGCCCGCATCAGGGCTTACCGAATAATCAGAATCCGCAACAGCTTCACCATCAAGCGCCGCAGCCAAGGCGTCATTCGCATCAACCGGTTCAGCGACCGGTTCAACCGAGGCCACAAAGGCGCTGTCATGCGACGCAGGTACCGCCTCCACATCACCAGGCGCTACAGCAATTTCGGCTTCGCCACTAGATTCAGGCTCAGGCTCAGGCTCAGGCTCAGGCTCAGGCTCAGGCTCAGGCTCAGGCTCAGGCTCAGGCTCAGGCTCAGGCTCAGGCTCAGGAGTTTCATCCACCTGCGCCTCGGGCTCGGCAACAAGCTCTTCTGCCATTACCGTTTCAACAGAATCAGTTTCTTCAGTGCGGCTCTCATTCTGCGCGGCAATTTCTGCTGCGTCGGTCGCTTCCGCCGTCGCAACATCATCAGCCACCACATCCGGCTCAGCCTCATCGAGCTGCTTTAGGCCCCCGAGCAACGCGTCTGTCGCGCCCTGCTCAACCTGGCGGATACAATCCTCAAGTTGCAGGCGGTGTTGAGTAATTTCGCGCGCAGGCAAAGGGGGGTTGATAGCACGCAACTGTGCCACCAACGCCGAGCGCGCTTTCTCATAGACCTGCCGACGCGATGCGCCATTATTTTCTGGCAGGGCTTCCACCGCCCTGCGCAGCAGCTCTCGGTAATCCGCCATTCGTTACTCAATACTCACTTTTCTTGAGCTCTTTTAGCAAAAAAACTCAATCTTGGAACGGGTCGTGCACCAGTATGGTATCCAACCGCTCAGGACTTGTGGAAAGCATGGCGACCGGCGCACCTATGAGTTCCTCGATATAGCGGACATATTTGACCGCTTGAGCGGGCAATTCTGCCCAACTCCGCGCGCCGGCAGTTGTCTCGCTCCACCCCTCGAGTGTCTCATAGATCGGCTTGACACCAGCTTGTGCTCCCATAGAAGCAGGCAAATAGTCAATTTTTTGACCATCTAGCTCATAACCGACACAAATTTTAATTTCTTTAAGACCGTCAAGCACATCAAGCTTGGTCAGCGCGATGCCGTTAATACCCGATGTTTTGACTGTCTGCCGCACGATCACAGCGTCAAACCAGCCGCAACGGCGCTTGCGCCCGGTGTTCACGCCCCACTCTTTGCCGGTGACGCCAAGATATTCACCAATCTCATCATCAAGTTCGGTGGGAAACGGCCCTTCGCCAACCCGCGTCGTATAGGCTTTGGTAATACCCAGGACATAATCAACAGCTCCCGGCCCCATACCGGAACCAGCAGCAGCCTGCCCCGCAACAGTGTTTGACGAGGTCACAAAAGGATAGGTTCCGTGATCATTGTCCAGTAGCGCGCCCTGTGCGCCCTCGAAAAGAATACGCGCACCGGCACGGCGTTTTTCATCCAGCAGACGCCAGACCTGGTCCACAAACGGCAAAATGTCGGCGGCAACCGAAGTCAGTTCCTCAAACATGGCATCGGCACTGATTTCTTCCAGTCCCATGCCACGCCGCAGCGCATTGTGATGGCTCAAAAGACGCTCGATCTTCGGCATCAGTGTATCTGTGTCGGCCAGATCCACAACACGAATGGCCCGACGGCCAACCTTGTCTTCATAGGCTGGCCCGATACCCCGCTTGGTCGTACCGATTCGCAAACCCGTATTTGACCCTTCGCGAATGGCATCCAGTTCACGGTGCAGGCTGAGAATAAGTGGCGCATTTTCCGCAATGCGCAAATTCTCAGGGGTAATTTCCACGCCTTGACCCCGCAATTTGTCGACTTCGGCCACGAAATGGTGGGGATCAACCACCACGCCATTACCGATCACAGACAATTTGCCCCCACGCACAAGCCCGGATGGCAGCAGCGCCAGCTTGTAACTCACCCCGTCGATAACCAGCGTATGGCCGGCATTGTGCCCACCCTGATAGCGCACCACCACATCGGCGCGTTCACTCAGCCAGTCGACAATTTTACCTTTGCCTTCATCGCCCCACTGCGAGCCGACAACAACCACATTCGCCATTCAAATAACCCCAATGACACACACCCCTGCACCCTGGCCCCCAAAGCCAGGCAAACAAGGTGTAGACAGAACCCGATATATATTGCCCAACTGACACATCCCACTGATAGCGGTTTGTGCTGGGGCAAATTGCTGATAAGTCCACGAACCCATACAGCACAAGTGCAAGAATGACAAAGATTCCACCAATCAACCTGCCTGATAGCGAAAATCCCGCATCGCTTATCTCACATCCGTACCTTTTGTTGGTATTCGCTCCCCTGTTCTGGGGTGCTAATATTGTCGCCGGAAAACTGGCAGTCGGTCACGTTGACCCATATCTCCTGCTGGTAGGCCGCTGGCTTGGCGCAACATTGATTGTCCTTACAATCGGTGTGCCACATCTGCGGCGCGACTGGCCTAAAATCCGGCCGGCCCTGCCCATGCTTTCGCTATACGGCGTTCTCGGCTTCGCGACCTTCAATATTCTGATGTACAACTCCGCCTACTTTACGGCAGCGGTCAATGCATCAATTGAACAAGCAGCGATTCCCGTCGTCGTCTTGCTGGCCAATTTCCTGATTTTCCGTGTTCGCGCAAAGGCGCTGCAGATTGCCGGCCTGGTCCTCACCATTATCGGCGTCGTATGGGTTGCCACCCGCGGCGAACCACTGCGCATTCTGGCCCTGGATGTGAATATCGGAGACGGCATGGTGCTTTTGGCGTGCCTGCTCTATGCCGCCTATTCGCTTATGTTGAAATATCGCCCGGATATCCACTGGCTCAGCTTCATTCTGGTGACTGCGGCCGCCGCCCTTCTTGCATCATTGGTTTTTGTTCTGCTGATTGGGGGAGGATTTGAAAATCTGGTCCAGGAAATCCCGCAAACGACGCTTCGGGGCTGGGGCTGCATACTCTATGTGATGATCTTCCCCTCAATCGTCGCCCAGCTCTGTTATGCACGCGGCGTTGAGCTTGTTGGCCCCAACCGCGCTTCCATCTTCATCAACCTCTTGCCGGTTTTTGGCACAATTCTGTCTGTTATTATCATTGGTGAAAGCTTCGAGGCCTACCACGTCATCGCTTCCATACTTGTTATTGCCGGAATCGTACTGGCAGAATACGCCGTGTTGCGACGGCCCCGCTGATGGATATGTTCCTGCTTTTGGCCCTTGGTACATTCCTGCTGGCCGGAACAGTAAAAGGCACCGTGGGCATGGGGCTGCCGATCACGGCTATCGGCATTCTTTCGCAATTCACCGATCCCCGGTTTGCCGTTACCATTTCCGTGTTGCCGATCGTGGCCAGCAACGCATGGCAGGTATTTCGCTCCGGTGACGTGATTGCGGCCATCAAACGCTATTGGCGCTTCGCCCTCTGTCTGGCTGTCGTTCTTCTGGGAACATCGCTCGTCGCCACACGTGTCCCCACCGAACTCATCGCAACGGCCCTGGGGTTCATCATAGTCCTATTCGCACTGACCAGCCTTGCCTTCACGCCCCCTTTCCTTCCAGAAAAATACGATCGAATCGGTCAAATCATAGGCGGCACCTTCTCCGGTATTTTTGGCGGACTGACAGCCATTTGGGCTCCCCCGATGGTGATATACTTTCTGGCCCGACGACTTGATAAGGATGAGTTCGTCCGTGCTTCAGGCGTGCTGTTTCTTGCCGGCAGCCTGCCACTTCTCGTGGGCTATTTCTTCAATGGTCTTCTGGACACCGAAACCACAAAGCTCTCGGCACTCCTGATAATACCCAGTCTTCTAGGATTCACGTTTGGTGAGTTATTGCGCCGCAAGCTCAACACCGAGCGCTTTCGCACAGTCGTGCTGATTGTATTCCTTGTGATGGGGCTTAACTTGTTGCGCCGCAGCCTGTTCTAGCGCCAAAATACCGCCTGAAGAAAGATCTTGTGATGACCGACACCAAAGCAATGCTGGAACGCCTTGAGAAGCTGGAAATGCGCCAGGCATTTCAGGAACACACGATTGAGGAACTGAATTCCACGATTACAGACCAGTGGAAGCTGATTGATAGCCTGAAGCGTGAATTGGCCCGACTGACCGATCAGGTGCGTGAAGTTGAGAGCAATGTAGATCAGGCTGGGCAAAAGGAACCGCCCCCGCCGCATTACTGATCGATACGCACCTCATAAAAAAAGGCCCCACAAAGGGGGCCTTTTTCAAAATTTGTGATGCATTCAACGCTTAGAAGGTCAGGCCTTTGACCTGCTTGACGCCTTCCAGCCCGGCAACCTGCTTCAACTCACCATCACTCAATTCACTATCGATGGAGATCAAGGCAATCGCATCGCTCCCCTGATCGAGACGGCCAAGGTTGAAATTGGCGATATTTGCCTTCAGCTCACCCAACAAAGTCCCCAACCGACCGATAAAGCCGGGCTTGTCTTCGTTGGTGATGTAGAGCATGTGCTGGGTCACCTCGGCTTCCAGGTTAATCCCCTTGACCTGAATGATCCGCGGCTTGCCACCTGCGAATACGGTACCGGCCACACTGCGCTCCTGCCGCTCGGTCATCACAGTCAGCCGGATGTAGTTCTCATAGGCACCCTGCTGTTCACGATTGACCGTCTCAACCTGAATACCACGGTCCTTGGCCAGAACCGGCGCAGAAACCATATTCACGTCACCGAGGAGCGGCTTCAGCACACCGGTAATGGCCGCCGCTGTCATCGGCTTGGTATTGAGGTCGGCAACCTCGCCCTCATATTCAATGCGAATACCATTGATTGCAGTCTCGGTGAGCTGCCCCGCAAACGAGCCGAGCATTTCGGCCAGTTTGACGAACGGGGTCAGCTTCGGGGCTTCTTCGGCCGAAATCGAGGGGAAGTTGAGCGCATTGGTGATCTCGCCGGTCATCAAATAAGCGGAGATCTGCTCGGCCACCTGCAAAGCCACATTTTCCTGCGCCTCAGTTGTCGAGGCACCAAGATGCGGTGTGCAGATCACATTGGGGACATCAAACAGCGGATTGTCCTTGGCCGGTTCTTCCATGAACACGTCAAGCGCCGCCCCGGCAACCTGGCCGCTTTCCAGAGCATCCTTGAGGGCCGCTTCATCAACCAGTCCGCCACGGGCGCAATTGACAATACGCACGCCCTTCTTGGTCTTGGCCAAAGCCTTGGCATCAAGAATATTGCGGGTCGCATCGATCAGCGGCGTGTGCAGGGTGATGAAATCAGCCCGGGCCAGCAATTCGTCGAGTTCAACCTTTTCCACCCCGAGATCCAGCGCCCGCTCCGGCGTCAGGAACGGATCAAAAGCAATAACCTTCATCCGAAGGCCCTGGGCGCGGTCGGCAACGATGGAGCCGATATTGCCGCAACCGATCAGACCCAAAGTCTTGTTGGTCACTTCAACGCCCATGAAGCGCGATTTTTCCCATTTCGAGGCACGGGTCGAGGCATCGGCTTCCGGAATTTGCCGGGCCAGCGCCAGCATCAGCGAAATCGCATGCTCGGCAGTGGTAATGGAATTGCCGAACGGGGTGTTCATAACGATCACGCCACGCGCCGTTGCCGCCGGAATATCGACATTGTCGACACCAATACCGGCACGGCCGATCACCTTGAGATTGGTCGCCGCTTCCAGCACCTTTTCGGTGACCTTGGTGGCCGAACGAATCGCCAGACCATCATACTGACCGATAACTTCGATCAGCTTGTCCTTGTCCTTGCCGAGATCGGGAAGGTAATCCACCTCGACGCCATTATCCTTGAAGATCTGTACGGCGGTCGGGCTGAGTTTGTCTGATACGAGAACCTTGGGCATTCATGCCTCCTGAATTCTGAAAATTTGGGGGATTGGTCCCCACCCCGCGCAATGGCCGGGGCGAGGACGCTCATCACAAAATTGCGTTTTAAAGCGCGGACTTTTCCGAGGCGAAGGCCCAGTCGAGCCACGCGGTTAGCGCCGCAAGATCCGAAGTCTCGACGGTGGAACCGGCCCAGATACGCAAACCAGAGGGCGCGTCGCGATAAGCGCCGATGTCGTAAGCGACGCCTTCCTTGTCGAGCCGGGAAACCATCCGTTTGGCAAAAGCTGCCTGCTCATCATCGGCTAGTGCCATGACAACCGGATCGGCAATGACAAGACACACCGACGTATTGGAACGCTCGTTCGGGTTCTTGGCCAGGAAATCGACCCAAGGGGTTTTTGCCACCCAGTCGCTGATCGCCTTGAAATTGGCATCGGCCCGGGCCTGCAGCCCTTTAAGACCACCAACTTTCAGACCCCATTCCATCGCATCCACCGCGTCTTCAATGCAAAGCATCGAAACAGTGTTGATGGTCGCGCCGGAGAAGATGTCGGCAATCAGCTTGCCACCCTTGGTCAGCCGGAAAATCTTCGGCAAGGGCCGGTCCGGTGTGAAGGTTTCGAGCCGTTCAACCGCACGCGGCGACAGGATGAGAATGCCGTGGGCTGCTTCCCCGCCCAGCACTTTTTGCCAGGAGAAGGTCACAACATCGAGCTTTTTGAAATCGAGGTCCTGCGCAAATACCGCCGAAGTGGCATCGCATATGGTCAGCCCTTCGCGGTCCGCCGGGATCCAGTCCGCATTCGGCACGCGCACACCGGAGGTCGTGCCGTTCCAGGTGAACACCACGTCGCGGGCGAAATCGACTTCACTGAGATCAGGCAAAGCGCCATAACCGGCTTCAAGCTTGCGCACATCGTCGAGCTTGAGCTGTTTGACCACATCGGTCACCCAGCCGGAACCAAAGCTTTCCCAGGCCAGCATGTCGACGCCACGGGCACCAAGCATGGACCACAGCGCCATTTCCACAGCACCGGTATCGGAAGCGGGGACAATGCCGATGAGATAGTCATCGGGCACTTCAAGCAATTCACGCGTCAATTCAATGGCGCGTTGAATACGGGCCTTGGCTGGCTTGGCGCGGTGGGAACGGCCCACAAGCGCATTTACCAGCACATCAGGCGTCCAGCCGGGACGCTTGGCGCAAGGACCTGAAGAAAAATTGGGATTGGCCGGACGGGTGTCCGGAAGAGCAGCCGCAGCCACTTTCATATCTGTCATGTCATCTATCCTTTCAGATAGGCGCCCATCGTTGGGGATGGGTGGCCCGCTGCGGGGATTACGCCCCTTGCGGGAAACAGTCAAATGAAAGTTTGGCAATATCGCATTTGTCCGCTGCAATCAGCCATTTGTCTATCCGGCAATGCCAGCGAAATAGACACCGATGTAATAGGGCCATACGACAAACGCGAAAACGCCCTGCCAGAAACCCAGCTTCAAAAAGCCGATCATGAATAGCCAGCCAACGAACCACAGCATACCTGTGGAGCTGTGCTGGGTAACTTTGACACCCTTGTCCATGATCTTTTACCTCAGTTTTATGCTGCGCAAACTCATGTTGAGTTATCCATCCGCCATATGCATTGACAAGGATCAACACTGATCAAGTTGCGAACAAAACGAGAATCTGAACAGATAAGCCTGACCTATCAACAATACCATAGATGCTGCCATGCCAACCGCACGCCGATCATCCGCTCCGCCATCCCTGCCTTTGGCTGAAGCGCGCGCGATTTGGTTGCACGCGCAACGCCTGACGGAAAAAGAGCCATTTGGCACCGGACCAGATGCCGTTCAGAAGGCTGTCGCCCATCTTGGCTATGTGCAGATTGATACCATCAACGTCATCGAACGTTGCCACCATCATATTTTGCAAACCCGCATCCCCGCCTATCGCCGCACTGATCTGCATGCCGCGCAAACAGACGCGAAAACGGTTTTTGAGTACTGGACCCATGCCCTCAGTTACATCGCGATCGAAGACTTCCCGTTCTTCATTGGCGCTATGAAGCAACATCGCAAGCAGCCTACGGGCTGGGCGGCAAACGTTGCGCCCCGGGATTTGCGCAAGGTGCTGCGGCGCATAAAGGACGATGGTCCACTCGCCATTTCAGATATCAAGGATGACAAGCTGGTGGAAAAAGACCACCCCTGGGCATCCAAAAAACCATCCAAACATGCATTGCAGGCCGCGTTTTACAACGGACAAGTGGTCATTGCACGCCGGGATGGCATGCTCAAAACCTATGAACTGACCGAGCGACATTTTGGTTGGGACAAGGCACCAAAGCCCGCAACACCCGCACAGATAAACCACTATCTTATCGACCGCGCCCTGCGCGCCCAGGGCATCATCAGCCTGCAATCGGTCTGTTATCTGAACGCCAAAGCCAAACCCGGCATTGCCAAAGCCATTGAACAACGCGTCCGTGCCAAGGACCTGGTTGAAGTCAGCATAGAAGGGCCCGCGCGCGACACTTACTGGACCCGGCCACAAACGCTGGAAACGCCAACAATGCCAGCAACGCTGGCGCACATCCTGTCGCCGTTTGACCCGCTTGTTATTCAACGCGCCCGCGCCAAGGCATTCTTTGGTTATGAGCACCTGTTTGAAGCCTATCTGCCCAAGGAAAAGCGCAAGCTGGGCTATTTCACACTGCCGGTGCTCATTGGTGACAAAATAGTTGCAGCACTCGACCTCAAAACCGACCGGCAAAACAATGAATTGCTGATCCAGGCCTGGCACTGGATCCACCCGGGCGATATCGGGCACAAGGCAGTCATTGAGGCGGCTCTCGGGCGCTTCGAGCGCTTTCAACTAGGAAACTAGTAAGACGCCGGGCCTTGAATTGCTGACCGCATAGACACTTTTGGACAATACCAAAAGAAAACGGCGCCCTTCTGGACGCCGTTTTCAGGGGACCATATCTCAGGTCCGCCGCTCGTTGTGCCCGCCTAGTTGAAGCGGTAACGCATCGTGCCGCGCACTTCATGAATGAAGTTGTCGCTGATCAGGTAGGCATTGCCCAGATTTGCAGGCTGGCTCATGACCTTGTTCATGTAGATGCCACGATAGCCGAAATCGGCGACCATATTGCCCATATCATAGGAAACACCGGCCATGAGAGCCGCTGCACCCTCAAGCGAATGACCCCATGCGTATTGGGAACTGCCGTTCATGACTTCGGAATAATTCTTGGCAACACCGAGACCGGCACCGACATAAAGGCCGAAACCACCTTCAGCAGAATAGCCGCCATCAAGCGGAATATCGTAATAGATATTGGCAAGGGCGAGACCCGAACGCAGGTTGACTTTGTAACCGTTCGCGGTGGTTAGCCCGCCATTGCTCAGATAATCGATCGTGACGTCTGCGCGCAGGCCATCACCGGTTTCATAACCGACACCGACACCCAAACTGTAACCATAACCCGGCGTGTCGAAGGTCGTGACCGCACAGTTACAATAAACAGCGTCCTTGGCCCACCAGCCATTTCCGCCCACGCTGCCGCGCAAGTAGAATGAACCAGCAAGTCCATAATCAACCGGGGGAAGATCGGGAATATCGATCGGCGGATATTGGGGGTAGTCGGCGGCATAGGCCGGGGCAGCCAGCAGGGCGGCTACGGCCAACATGACCACTGCTTTCAGCTTGCGCATTATCTCGTTCCTTCGCATTTGCCACGTGTTGGGGTGGATCAGGAGCGGATTATGCCGATATATTCTTAATGGCCACTTAACCTAAAGACTTAACCCTAATCATCTGAAATCCATAACCTTTTTGCCATCAAAAGCGTTAACAATTCAGCAAGGATTTCTTCACGTTTTGCAAAGGATTTCGCTAACGAGAAACGCCGCACAAAACCGGGCGGCGTTCATCAGATATGTACGATTTCAGAAAAGCCGGTCAGGCGACCTGACGGATGGCATTGGCGATATCGCGCACAATGGCGGCAACCAATCCCTCGTCGTCTCCCTCACCCATAACCCGGATAACCGGCTCGGTGCCGCTTTCGCGAATAATCAGCCGTCCTTTGCCTTCAAGGCGGGAATTGCCTTCGGCAATCACCTGCTTGACCTGCTTGTTATCAAGCGGCTTGCCCTGCCGGAACCGGACATTATTCATCAGCTGCGGCACTTTTTCGAAGCGATTGCACACTTCGGACACGGGCCGGCTCTGTTCCTGTAACACGGTCAGCAACTGCATCGCTGCGACCAGACCATCGCCGGTCGTGGTGAAGTCGGAGAGAATGATATGACCGGATTGCTCACCGCCCACATTGAAGCCCTTGGCACGCATGGCTTCAAGCACATAACGGTCGCCAACCTGGGTCCGCTCAAGCGTCAGGTCGATTGAATTGAGGTAACGTTCAAGCCCGAGATTGGACATGATGGTGGCCACAATGCCCCCGCCCTGCAAAAGGCCGCGTTGCGCCCAGGAATGGCCGATCACAGCCATGAACTGGTCGCCGTCAACGACATCACCCTTCTCGTCGATGATAATCACCCGGTCGGCATCACCGTCCAGCGCGATACCAATGTCTGCACGCAATTCCTTGACCTTGGCGCACACGGCCTCTGTCGAGGTCGAGCCGACCTTGTCATTGATATTGAAGCCATCGGGATCCACCCCGATGGGGAACACTTCGGCACCCAGCTCCCACAGCGCTTCCGGTGCCACTTTGTAGGCGGCACCATTGGCGCAATCGACCACGATCCGCAGACCGGTAAAATCCACATTCCGTGGCAAGGTGCGCTTGGCATATTCAACATAGCGCGTACCCGCCTCATCAATATGCTTGGCCCGGCCAATGCCGCGTCCCTGCGCCAGCCGCGCCGACAAATCGCTTTCCAGCAATTCCTCGATCTCGCGCTCAACGCTATCGGACAGTTTGTAGCCATCTGGCCGGAAAATCTTGATGCCGTTATCGTCAAACGGGTTGTGGGATGCGGAAATCATCACCCCGATATCTGCACGCAATGACCGGGTCAGCATGGCCACAGCCGGCGTCGGCATCGGCCCGAGCCGGAAAACATCCATACCCACAGCCGTGAACCCAGCCTGCAGCGCCGCCTCGATCATATAGCCTGAACGTCGCGTGTCCTTGCCAATCACCACCCGGTGCCGATAATCGCCGCGCCGGAACGCAAGCCCCGTCGCCATGCCAACCTTAAGTGCCAGCTCTGGTGTCAGCTTCTCGCCATTCGCCAGCCCGCGAATTCCATCGGTTCCGAAATATTTCCGCGCCATCTCGAGCACCCTCAGCTGCAGTAATTTGGTTGGTATTTGTAATAAATCACACGAAAGCAATGAACGCTTTAACGAACACGGTTAACGCCCAAAGCTATACCCACGAAATGGCAAAAAGCCGCCCGAGGGCGGCTTTTCCACTTTTTATAAAATCAGCTCAACCCTCAGGCTGCGGCTCCATGCCACCATCCGTTTCCGGACCCGGCTTCTTCTTGGCAGACTTGCCAGCCTTGGGCACGCCAGTTGATTTGGGTGCGGAAACATCCGTGTCATCGGGACGGATCGGCGGTTTGCCTTCCATCAGCGCCCGCAATTCATCGCCCGTCAGCGTTTCATATTCAAGCAGGGCCTGAGCGATAGCTTCGAACTTGTCCGCATTCTCGGTGATCAGTTTGCGGGCAGAATGTTCGCCCTCCTCGATCAGCTTGCGCACTTCCTCGTCGATGACCTTGGCGGTCTCGTCGGACATATGGTTGGACTGTGTGACGGAATGACCAAGGAACACTTCCTGTTCATTGGCTTTGTAGCGCACCCGGCCCAGCCGCTCGGACATGCCCCATTCCATTACCATGGAACGGGCAAGGCTGGTCGCCATCTGGATATCGCCTGAGGCACCGCTGGTGACTTTTTCGGGACCGAATTTATAGATTTCAGCCTCACGCCCACCGAACAGCATGACCAGACGCGACAGCGCCTTTTCACGGCTGAACGAGTAGTTGTCATTTTCGGGCAGGGTCATCACCATGCCCAGCGCGCGGCCACGCGGGATGATCGTCGCCTTGTGAATGGGATCAATACCGGTGACCATCAATGCGATCAGCGCGTGGCCGGCCTCATGATAGGCCGTCAGCTTCTTTTCATCATCAGTCATGGCAAGGGTGCGCCGTTCGGCACCCATCATGATCTTGTCCTTGGCATCCTCGAACTCGGCATGGGTGACAAAGCGCTTGTTGCGCCGTGCCGCCAGCAAGGCCGCTTCGTTGACGAGGTTCATCAAATCGGCACCGGAGAAACCGGGGGTACCGCGCGCCAGAACCTTGAGATCAACATCAGGGGCCAGCGGCACCTTGCGCACATGCACTTTGAGGACCTTTTCACGGCCCGACACATCGGGATTGGGCACGACGACCTGACGGTCAAAGCGGCCCGGGCGCAGCAGCGCCGGATCAAGAACGTCAGGACGGTTGGTTGCAGCAATCAGGATGACGCCTTCATTGGCCTCAAAACCATCCATCTCAACCAGCAACTGGTTGAGGGTCTGCTCGCGCTCGTCATTGCCGCCACCGAGACCGGCACCGCGCTGACGGCCGACAGCATCGATTTCGTCAATAAAGATGATGCAGGGCGCGTTCTTTTTCGCCTGTTCAAACATGTCACGTACGCGCGACGCACCGACACCCACAAACATTTCCACAAAGTCGGAACCGGAAATGGTGAAGAACGGCACATTGGCCTCGCCCGCAACCGAGCGCGCCAAAAGCGTTTTACCGGTACCCGGCGGGCCAACAAGCAGCACACCGCGCGGAATACGGCCACCCAGACGCTGGAACTTGCCGGGGTCACGCAGGAATTCAACGATTTCCTCAAGGTCCTGCTTGGCCTCATCCACACCAGCCACATCTTCAAACGTGACTTTGCCCTGAGTTTCAGTCAGCAGTTTTGCCCGCGATTTTCCAAAGCCCATTGCGCCGCCACGTCCGCCACCCTGCATCTGCCGGATGAAGAAGAACCAGACACCAATGATGACGATGAACGGCAACCAGGAAGAAAGAAGGATCGTCCAGAACGGGCTGGATTCAGGCTCTTTCGCCGTGATCTGCACGCCCCGCGACTCAAGCCGGCTCACCACATCCGCGCCTTCAGGCAGCACTGTTTCAAACTGTGTGCCATCGGCCAAAGTGCCAGACACAACGTTTTCAACGATTGTCACCTGGGAAACCTTGCCGGTGTCCACATCAGAGATGAACTGGCTGTAGTTCCTGTCCGTGACCGACACCGACCGCGTGGACGACTGGAATACAGAAAACAAGCCCATCAGCATGAACAAGATTACGAGCCAAATGGCGAAGTTACGGAAATTGCCGTTCATTAATTTTTTTCCTGGAAGGCCGGAACGGGATATCCGGCGGTCAGCCTCGAATGTAAGGCGCTCAGTAAGGCGATACAAGGGCAGCTATTGACGCATGACTAACCGATTTTCACATTTCGGGCATTTTCTGCCACTCACCCCGCCAACGCACCCACAAACCGGAGGTTCAGGGTGTGGTCGAGCGCCACGGCACCAATCGCGACAATGTCGCCGTTCTCGCGGCGCACCACAGGTGCGGCATGGATCGCGGCCATTGGCACGGGCACGGCTTGCCCAAGCACCGTCTCCGCCTGCTGCCGGGTAATATCCGCGCCGGCACGGATATCGATTGAACCGGCAGGACCATTGACGATGTCAAACCGCCGGTCCCAGCGCAGACGTTCCCCGGGGCCAAGCTGTTGCACGACCTGCGACACCCGCATGGGTTCGCGCAAAAACAACAGCTCCAGTGGCGCACAGGTGATGGCGCATCCCATCAATGTTACCTGTGCGGTCGATTGCGGATCAGCAAAACGGTCAACCAGCGCTTCGACCTGCTGCAATCCGAATGGTTTTTGCGCACCCCCGGCGGCATTCAACGCCATGCGCATCACGCGCACCTGCAATTCCCCCGCCAATGCCGCAAAGGCGGGACGATCGATGCGGATAACCCCGAAGCCATCGCTCACGCCAATATTGGAAAACGCTTCCTGCGCCATTTGTTGCAATGCCTGATCCGCGCGCCGTGCCCGCTTTGAGAACAAGGCAAACCGCCCCGCATCAAGCCCAAGCCCGGACAGGACCGGCAGCGCATCCCGCCAGCGCACCCGCTCAAAATCCGCATTTGTGTTGGAAGGATCGGCAATGGCCGAAATCCCGGCCGCGCTGACCGGCGCATGCAATGACCGGGGTTCAACCCCCAGTAAGGGGCGGAAAACGCGCACACCCTCGACCATGCCGAACGGCCCCATCGCCCCGAGCCCGGTGAGCCCGCTCCCATGCGCCAGACGCATTAGCACCGTCTCCGCCTGATCATGCGCATGATGCCCGGTCATCAGCACCTCGACACCATCCTCAGCCATGGCCGATCCGATCAGACGGTACCGGGCTTGCCGCGCCGCAGCCTGCAAACCGCTTTTCGGCTTGTCGCCTTCCCAGCGCAGAACACGAACCTTGAGACCGGCCTTTGCCGCAATATCGGCAACAAAGGTCGTCTCGGCCGCCGCTTCTGGACGCAGGCCGTGGTCAACGGTATAAACAACAAGCCGTACGGGCGCCGCCGCCTGTGCGGCCCATTTCGTCGCCAACAACATGAGGGCCAGACTGTCGGGGCCGCCGGACACAGCAATGCCGACATGCCGGTAGTCCGCCAATGGCGCAAACAGTGCCGCCACATCCAGCAAATCTTCATCCCGATGAATGGGAGTTAGCACTGAGCCTTGCCCATTTCGTCGCTCAACCGCGCATTAAAGCTGGCCGAAACATTGGGAAAGCGCCGTTGCACCTCGCCAAAAGTACGGCAGGCCGTATCATGTTCACCGGCACCGGCAAGCGCCACCCCCAGCTTGAGCAACAAATCCGGTGCCCGCTGAGACGTGGGATACGACTGGAAGCCGGTCAGAAGAATATCCGCCGCCTCGTCATGCGCGCCGCGCAAAATCAGCGCTTCACCCAGCCAGTTGGTGGCATCAGGCGCTCTTGGGTGATCCGGAAACAAGCCGATAAATTGCCGGAACTGATCTTCAGCAAAAGCATAGTCGCCCCGCACAACCGCGTCATAGCCTGCCTGATATTGTGCATTGGCGTCTCTTTCGGTGACAAGACCCCCGTCACCAAAATTCAGGTCAAGCGGCTGCCCTTCCAATCGAAGGTCATCGCCCGACAACGTGCCCAATGTGCGCTCCGGTGCGCCCAGCACATCCCCATCCACCAGATGATCGAAAGCCGTTTCAGGTGCTTCAAGGTCAAGCATGTCGGGGCCTGTGAGATCGAGACTGTCCGGCGACATGAAATCCTGGTTCTGCGGCAACCCGCCGGAAAGCATATCGCTACCGGATTGGGGTGCCGCCTCAGTTTTTCCCGAGGGGGTGCCCTCCAGCTGCTGGAAACGGAATTCATAATCTTCCTGCATCCGCTCGATCAGCGTCTGCATCTGGGTCATCTGAAATTGCAGGCCCTCGACCTGACCGGTCAAGATCCGGATCTGCTCTTCCAGCTGCCCCAGCCGCACATTGATCGAGGCAACATCACGGCTCGATTGTGCCACAAGGATCGGCTTTTCCGCGCCAATATCTGCGCGCGGAACGGGCGCGAAACTGTTGAGGGCCAGACCCAGATCATCAACCTGACGCTGCAACTGTTGCGCCGCGATGCCAAGGCTTTCCACGCGCGCAGCATCGCTGACAGGGTTGGCGGCCGGGATAGCGCTGGTCGATACAAGCGCCAGCAGCATCCCCGCAATCCCGACGCGTAGGCGCCGGGGGCTTTTCAAGAAATTCATTTGCACGTCCTTGTCTCCAATTCCTGTGCCGCCTTTTGAAGCGGCCGCATTACATGCTGCACAAAGATAAGATGCAATTTGGTCAAAAGAAAGCGCCGGGACCACAAAGTGATACCCGGCGCTATTGCCTCCAGTTAACTTGAACCGGATTAGTTGATGACGGTCACCGCACGTCGGTTCTGCGACCAGCATGAAATATCGTTACAAATGGCCACCGGCCGTTCCTTGCCGAAGGATTTGGAAGAAATCCGCGACTGGTTTACGCCCCGGCTGACCAGATAGTTGACCACGGCAGCAGCACGACGGGCCCCAAGCGCGATATTGTATTCGCGGGTGCCGCGTTCATCGGCATGACCCTCGATCATCACACGGTACTGGGAATAACGGCTCAGCCATGCGGCCTGCTTGTCGAGCGTTGCCTGCCCCTCGGCAGTCACCACCGAGGAATCGGTTTCAAAGAACACACGGTCGCCAACGGCCACCAGGAATTCCTGCTGGCTGCCCGGCGTGGCGTTGCCGCCGATACCGCCATTGGCACTGTCTGCCGGATTGCGCGCACAAGCGGCAACGGTGACCACAAGTGCCACCAGCGCCAGGCTACGCAGGAAAGTTAAGGTAGGCGCCACATAACGCATTGAATGAGTACTCCAAGAGAAGAGAAATTTAGCTGCAGTATTTACCATGCGTTATCTTAAGCCCCCGTTGCTGATTATGGTTAATCGCGGGTCAATCTGTCCGAATTGGGGCAAATTCCGCAGTTTTCCACCTCGTTTGCCCCAAGGTTGTGCGCTCAGGTAAGCAAAGGCGACCACGCCGGGTCCGATGCGAAGGTTTCGGTTGATATCTGCTGCTCGTTCCGGCCCCAGATATCAACGGAATAAAGCCGCGGGCCGTCATTGCCGCCGGGGTCTTTAAAGAACATCATCACCCGGCCATTGGGTGCCCAGGTCGGCCCCTCGGCATGGTAACTGGAGACCAGAACCCGCTCCCCGGAGCCATCCGGCTGCATCGTGCCAATATGAAACTGTCCGCCCTGTTGCTTGGTAAAGGCAATCAGATCGCCCTTGGGCGACCAGACCGGGGTTGAATAGGCACCATCGCCATAGGAAATGCGCTGTGCCCCGCCACCTGAGGCGCCCATCATGTAAATCTGCTGCGAACCGCCGCGATCGGATTCAAAAACGATCCGAGCCCCATCAGGTGAATAGGATGCGCCAGTATCGATCGCCGCACCACTGGTCAATTGCTGCGGCTGCTGGCTGCCGATCGGCAGCGAGTAGAGATTGGTCGCGCCCCCCTGCTCGACAGAAAATACCACCGAACGCCCATCGGGCGAGAAGCGCGGCGAGAAGGTCATTTCGCCAAATGAGCCGATACGCTGCTGCTGGCCACTGGCCAGATCGAGCAGGTAGACCTGCGGATTGCCATCGTCAAAGCTCATATAGCTCAACATCTGGCTCGAGGGCGAAAAGCGCGGCGTCAGCGCCAGGGTTTTACCCTGGGTCAGATACTGCACATTGGCACCATCCTGATCCATGATCGCCAGACGCTTGACGCGATTGGCCTTCGGACCGCTTTCGGACACATAAACAATGCGGGTATCAAAATAACCGCCTTCACCGGTCAGCGAGGTGTAAATGGCGTCGGAAACCTGATGGGCAATGCGCCGGTAGCTGCTTGAATCGGTTGCATAGGATTTGCCAACCACCTGCGCGGCGGCCTGCGTGTCCCAGACCCGCACCGAGGATTCCACCTGCCCCAACCGGTCGACCTGCCCCATGACAAGCGCATCGGCCCCAGTCCCGCGCCAGCTTTCAAAGGCCGGTGCGGCATTGATATCGCCCACCTGTTGCGGCAGGGACGCGGGGTCAATGATTGAAAACAGGCCCGAACGCTTGAGATTGGCGCGAACGATCTCGGTCACTTCGCGCCCGAAAGCGGGATCGGAGGACGCGAAATCCGGCACGGCAATCGGCAGCGGCACAAAATCGCCGCCGGTCACCGTGATCTTCACCAGAGCTGCGGCAGGGCCGGCCGCTGCAAGTGTTGCAACGCCTGCGGCACCCAGTTTCAGCGCGGTACGCCGTGTGATCAAATTCATCTGTCTCTCCATGCTGCAGCCTCTTGGCTCAGCCGTCATTTTTACAAATCGCGCGGGTCGAAGGTAACATCGACCTGGTTCCATTCGTCATATTTGTCTGCCGCCAGCCGGTAAGGCCCGCACCGCATCACCGCCCGCTGTGCCGCCATCGCCGTGGTCTGCACCAGAGGCGAGGTGATCTGCGAAAGTATACGCGGCGTGCCCGCAACTGATCCATCCCGATTGAGATCAACGATCAGCCGCACTGTCAAACCCGGCTCCGACAAGGCCGCCAGCGGCGGGTTCCAGCACTTGCGCATTTGCGCGGCCAGTGCATCCCGTTCGGACTGGGTCAATCGTGACGCCTGCCCGGTGGGTTTGCCCGCTGTCGCCTGCCCGCCCGTGCCGGTTGTGCCACCGCGTGAATCTTCGGCATTTATAATGTCGGAAATACGGTCGGCCTCCTTGGCCTTTTCCGCTTGCTCTTTAGCCCGCTCTGCCGCGCGCTGTTTGGCTTCTTCTTCCTGCTTGCGTTTGAACTCGGCCCGCTTCTGGTCAATCGAGGCCGTCTTGATGACCGGTTGCGGCACCGCTTCCTTTGGCTCGGCACTCACATCCGGCGTCGCCGCCAGCACAGGATCGGGCACAACAGGCTGCGGCTCAACCGGGGCCGGCTCAGGCGCAGCGGCAGGCTCTGGTTCCGGTTGCGGCTCGGGGATCACCACCGGCTCAGGCTCGGGCTGGGGTTCCGGTTCGGGCTCAACCCGTGCGGCAGGCTCCGGTGCTGTTTGCACGGTCGGTGCCGGGGTTGGCGTATCAGCCACCTCCGGCTTGGGTTGATCTTCCTCGGTATTGCCCGTGCGCTCGGCCAGCTGCGCCGGCTCCGGCGTATCGACGACGGAGGGCGCATCTGTCTCGATCACGTCGCTCTCGAGCGTGCCGGCGCGAATGTTGGAGAAGGCCTCCACCGGCACCAGGTCGATTGCAATGGATTCGATTTCTTCCGGTTCCAGAGGCTGGCCGCCATGAAGGCCCACAACCCCGACGACGATCAGCGCCACATGAAGAACAGCGGAAGCGGTTAATCCCGCGCGCATGGGCTCACTGCCCCTGTACCTGCTCGGTGATCAAACCGATTTTGGAATAGCCGGCACCCGACAGGGCACCCATGACCTGCATGACCGTGCCATATCCAGCACTGGCATCACCGCGCACATAAATGCGCTCATCGGTGCCGTTGACGGCAATCTCGTTGATCCGGGCCACAAGTTCTTCCACTGGCACCACATCCTCAAGCAAATAGACCTGCCCCTCTGGCGTCACGGACACGGTGATTGGCTTGGCTTCCGTGTTGAGCGATTTGGCCTGTGTCTCGGGCAGATCGATTGGCACACCCACAGTCAGCAAGGGTGCTGCGACCATGAAAACGATCAACAGCACCAGCATGACGTCAACCATCGGGGTGACGTTGATTTCGGACATGGGCGCGGAACGGCCTCTGCGGCCCCGGCGGCGTCCGGTTTTACCGGCTCCAACGGACATACCCATCAGCGCTTGCTCCGCGCTTCAAGTTGCCGTGACAGGATCGTTGAAAACTCGTCTGCAAAACTCTCCAGCCGGGCGGTCAGCTTGCCTGAATCCGAGGACAATTTGTTATAGGCAATGGTTGCGGGAATAGCGGCCAGAAGGCCAAGGGCTGTGGCAAACAGCGCCTCGGCAATGCCCGGCGCCACAACGGCCAGACTGGTGCTTTTGGAACCGGCGATCGACTGGAAAGCATTCATGATGCCCCATACCGTGCCGAACAGGCCCACAAAGGGCGAAGCGGAGGCAACAGTTGCCAGAAAACCGAGATTTTTCTCGAGCACATCGCTTTCGCGACCAATGGCAACATCGAGCACTTTCTCAAGCCGGGCCTGCAAGCCGATCGGCGAGGACGCGTTCTGCTCGTGACTGCGTTTCCATTCCTTCATCGCTGCAACGAATACTGCATCAAGACCGGTCACGGTGCGCTGTGACAGCGTCTGATACAATTCTTCAAGCGACTGGCCGGACCAGAAGGTCTTGTCGAACCGGTTCATCGCCCGGCGCGCCCGGTTATACAGCATGGATTTGTCGATAATGATCGCCCACGACCAGACCGACGCGCCCAACAGCCCAAGCATGACCAGCTTGACGACCCAATCCGCCTGAAAAAACAGCGCCAGCAACGAGAAGTCGACTTCTCCCGCTGCGCTTACAGCATCCATACTTTCCATGAATTCCAACCTTTACCGCAAGACCGCCAGCGTGACCGCCAACCGGCCTTAGCCATGCCCCATACGTCGCATGGCGTCGAATTTTGTCAAATTTAAGAGAAACACCACCGATTGCCGTGCATTCCACCGCACCCGCGCCATCTCTCATCCCATTATGGTCAATGAAGGGTTAATAATCGATTCAAGGGGTGCGAAATAGCGCCTGCAGTATTTTTGGCATCCGCGTCGCCCGCCCCGCCGCATTGATCACCGCAATCGTCACCCGCGCCCCCGCCAACTGCACCCCGTCGCGATAAATCGCCTGATCAAGCACAATCCGCGCCCCGCTCATCGTGACGACCGCAGTGGTGACAACCAGCGCATCATCGATATGCGCGGCCTGAATGAAATCAACTTCCATATGCCGCACGGCAAAGGCCAGCCCCTGCTCGGCCAGTTCAAAATGATGCACCCCGAGATCCCGCAACCATTCGGTACGGCCGCGCTCGAAGAATTTGACATAGGCCCCGTGATAAACATTGCCGGAAAAATCGGTATCTTCGTAATAGACCCGCACCGGAAATTCGAATACGGCGCTCATTGGGGCAATTCCCTTGAAGGGATGGGGGCAAAAATCATGGGATCAATCGTCTCCGTTTTCCGCTGCCAAGAGTCATGAGTGCGCCGGGCCAAGTCAATGACAGGTTTGATTTTTGCGGCAGGTTTTCGCTGAAAGCGCAACGCCTGCCGCACCCGCCCCGTCATTCCCGCGCAGGCGGGAATCCAGCAGCGGGCAGTCCTGCCCGCGAAAGACATCCCTCGCACCGCCGACGCGGTGCACTGGATCCCCGCCTGCGCGGGGATGACGATGGGGGTGGGGAGAGAATGCGGTCGCAGTAATCGCGCGCACCCCAAAGCCCCCGTCAGGCCCAAAGACCCAACGGTGTCCATAATCAGGCGGCATGAGACGGTGCATGGCCCGTCTGAGAGTTAAAACAAATGAGACATACACCGTCTCATGCAACCGGGGTTTTTGGCGTGGCCTGTGCTCTTACTAGCGCTGGGGCCCATCCCCGCTTCCTTTCGGAAGTACACCTGCCAACGGGGGCAGGCTGGTCGCGGCACAGTTTTGGCCTTCCCTGAGGCGACCCCCAAGGAACCCGGTCCCTCTTCACCCCGGACGTTCGTCGCGCCGGCGCCGGTGATGTGAAAAGGTGGGATGAGGATAAACGGGGTTTGGGGGGCGTCGATAAGTTTTGTGGGGGGCGGTGGTTTTCCCTCCCCTTGATGGGGAGGGTGGCCCGGCACAGCCGGGTCGGGTGGGGTGGAGCCACAAGCGCGGTT
Organism: Mariluticola halotolerans; assembly: GCF_021611515.1. Lineage (GTDB taxonomy): Bacteria > Pseudomonadota > Alphaproteobacteria > Rhizobiales > Devosiaceae > Mariluticola > Mariluticola halotolerans. The sequence goes on along the minus strand of NZ_CP090960.1, from coordinate 2,932,435 downwards.
TGTGCGGAGAGATCGCAGAGTCTTTGTTTGGCCCTTTGGGCCAACCCCCACCCTTAAACCCTCCCCACAAGGGGGAGGGAGAAGAAGGTCGCCGGGTTATGTGCGTGCCGCTCTGGATTGCCGCGCGGCTTCGCCGCTCGCAATGACGACGAGGGATTTGTGATTGGGTTTGGGCGAGATCTAGCCCTTCACCCCTTTTTGCCCGGACTTGATCCGGGCATCCATGCGATGTGGCCGATATCGTATGGACCCTCGGGTCAGGCCCGAGGGAGAAGGAAGGGGGACGTGCCATTTGTTGTCCTATCTCCGATCGTCATACTCGGGCTTGACCCGAGTACCCATGCGATTGGGCAGCAACCACGGGTGGGAGTGTGGTGCGGGAAGGTTGGGACTGACCTGCCCTTCATCTAATCTGGATGGTTGGTCATGGGCCCTCGGGTCAAGCCCGAGGGTGACGATCTGGGGGATGAGGGTTTGGGGCGTTCCACACCCACTCCGTCATTCCCTGCGAAAACGGGAATCCAGTGCGCCGCGTCGGCGGTGCTAAAGATCAGCTTTCCGGTTCGTCGAACAATCCGGACTGCCCGCCGACGAACCCTTGCGGCACTGAGCGGCCGAGGTGCTGGAAGGCGGTGCCGGTCATCATGCGGCCGCGCGGGGTGCGCTGGATAAAGCCCTGCTGCATCAAATAGGGCTCGACAATATCCTCAATTGCATCGCGCGGTTCGGAAAGCGCGGCGGCAATGGTTTCGATCCCGACCGGGCCGCCATTATAATGCTCGGCAATGATATCGAGATACCGCCTGTCGAGCAGATCAAGGCCGCGCGCATCCACATCGAGCCGTAACAGGGCCTTGTCGGCTACAGACGCGTTGATTTCGGGCGCGCCATCAACAAGGGCAAAATCGGTGACCCGGCGCAGCAGCCGCCCGGCAATACGCGGTGTACCGCGCGAACGGCGCGCAATTTCAAGCGCCCCGTCGGCACTCATGCCGACGCCGAGCAGGCCCGCGCCCCGCGAGACGATTTTGACCAGTTCTTCGGGCGTATAGAAATTGAGCCGGACCGGAATGCCAAACCGGTCGCGCAAGGGCGTGGTCAAAAGACCCGCACGGGTGGTGGCGGCAACCAGCGTGAACCGGGCGAGATCAATCCGCACCGAACGCGCTGCCGGCCCCTCGCCGATAATCAGATCGAGCTGGAAATCTTCCATCGCCGGATAAAGGATTTCCTCGACCGCCGGGCTCAAGCGGTGAATTTCGTCGATGAACAACACGTCGCGGTCTTCAAGATTGGTCAGCAGCGCCGCCAGATCACCGGCCTTGGTGATAACCGGGCCGGAGGTCGCCCGAAAGCCAACCCCGAGTTCGCGCGCCACGATTTGCGCCAGCGTGGTTTTGCCCAACCCCGGCGGGCCGACAAACAGCACATGATCCAGCGCCGACTTGCGCTGGCGCGCCGCCTCGATGAACACCTGCAGATTGGCCCGCGCCGCTTCCTGACCCACAAACTGGTCGAAACCGGAGGGCCGCAGCGACACATCAAGCTCGCTGTCACGACCCGCATCGGCCGAAGTCAGATCCGTCAACTACTCAACTCCCGAAGTCCAAGGCGAATGAGTTTCTCGGTTGGCACATCTTCGCCCTCTCTGGCAATGATCCGCGCCACCGCACCGGACGCCAACTGGCTGGAATAGCCAAGATTGGTGAGTGCCGACACCGCATCGGTGACATTGCCGGCAGCAGCTCCATCACCAAGCGCTGTCTGCAACCCGAGCGCCCCGGCATCCACCGCACCAAGATCGGGCGCCTTGCCCTTCAGTTCGGTCACAATGCGCTGCGCCAGTTTGGGACCAACGCCATTGGCCCGGCCAATCGCCGTCTTGTCCTGCAGGGCAATGGCGCTGGCCAGTTCGGAAGAGGTCAGCACCGAGAGAATGGCAAGCGCGACACGCGCGCCCACACCCTGCACACCGGTGAGCGTGCGGAACCAGGATTTCTCCGCCTGACCGGAAAAGCCGTAAAGCCGGATCATGTCTTCGCGCACGATCATTTCAACAAACAGCGTTGCCGCCTCACCCGGTTTTGGCAGCGCTGCCAGCGAGCGCGAGGAACAAAACGCCTCGTAACAGACACCCCCCACATCGAGCAGCACGAAATCATCGCCGAAACTGTCAACAATCCCCTTGAGTTTACCGATCATGCCCGTACCGCCTGTAGCCTGAGATCGCGCCGGTGATGCGCATGGCAAATGGCAATCGCCAGGGCATCCGCCGCATCCGCGCTGTTGAAATCCGCCGCGGGCAGCAGTGTCTTGATCATCAGCTGAATCTGGTTCTTGTCCGCATGGCCCGTGCCCACCACCGATTTCTTGACCAGGTTGGCCGCATATTCGCCCACCGGCAAACCGAGCGCTGCCGGGGTCATCAAAACCACCCCGCGCGCCTGACCAAGTTGCAGCGCCGAGCGCGCACCCTTGTTGACATAGGTTTCTTCCACAGCCGCTTCATCTGGCTGGTACTTTTTTATCAGGGCCGTCAGCCCCTCGAACAGGAAGGCCAGCCGATAGGCCAGCTCGCCCTGCACCGGTGGCGTCAATGTGCCCGCCGCCACGAACTGCAACCTGTTGCCATTGCTCTCGATTATGCCCCAGCCGCATTTCCGCAAGCCCGGATCAATGCCAATGATTCGTACAATATTTGCCATGAACAACCCTATTCAACTCCGGCAAACCTACCAAGACTTGTGTGAACAAACCAGAAACAAATCCACCAAAACCTGACCAGATCGTTAAAATTTTAACTTTTGAAGGAAGGTCATGTTCACAGGTCAAAACTAGGTTCGCCGCGGGGGCAGCAAGGGGACGCATCGCAATGGTTGGACCAATTCCGAAACTGCCCGCAATCGCATGGGCAAACGTGATTTTGTGGACACTGGCTATCACTTTGGGAACGCTGGTTATTTCAGCGTTCATTGCCACGGGGATCATGCTGGTTTTTACAGGCAATCTGGAGATCACGGGCATTCTGCTGGCCCTGATTCTGCCATTGCTGCTGGCCGTGCCCGTGGCCGGCTTTTTCATGATCCGGCATTATCAGATGCTGGAGGACAACCGGGTACTGCAACGGCTCGCCTATACCGACAGCCTGCTCGATTGCATGAACCGGCGCGGCTTCACCGCATCAGTGGATATCGCCCTGCAATATGCCACCCCGCACCGCCCCTGCGCGTTGCTGATCATCGATATCGACAATTTCAAGCGGGTGAATGACCGCTTCGGTCATGATCAGGGCGATATTGCGCTCGGCATCGTTGCCGACGCTATCCAGTCTGCCATCCGGGCCGGCGACATGCTGGGGCGTATCGGTGGTGAGGAATTTGGCGCTTTTCTGCCGGGCGGAGACGATGCCCAGGCGCGCCAGATCGCTGAACGCATCCGCCAGGCGGTGGCGGCCGCGCATTTTGCCCCTGATGGCGCGCGGCATGACCTGTCGGTCAGCATAGGCGGCATTGTCGCCACGGAACCGAGCGCATTCGCCATGCTCTATCGCGCGGCTGACCAGCGGCTTTACGCGGCCAAACAGGACGGGCGCAATCGCGCCCGGCTGGATCATGTAAAAGACGATAAAAGACCATTGCCGCCTGCCCTGACCGGCGCAACCGGCTGATCGGGCAAGGCGGGCAAAAGGTTTTGCGCTAGTCGGAGATTTTCGCCATGTCTTCGTCGCTCATCTCGAAATTCGCATAGACGTTTTGCACGTCATCATCGTCATCGAGTGCGGCGAGCAGCTTCATCAGGGTTGCCCCCTTTTCGGCATCAACCGGGGTGCCGTTCTGCGGCTTCCAGATCGGCTTGACCGATTCGGCTTCTCCCAGCGCCTTTTCCAGCGCGGTGGAGACATCGCCAATCGCCTCGAAAGTGCAATAGATCGTGTGACCGTTTTCATCCGAGACGACATCATCGGCGCCCGCTTCAATCGCCGCTTCCATCACGGTATCCGCGTCGCCGGCACTGGCGGGATAAACAATTTCGCCAACCCGGTCGAACATGAAGGCAACGGTATTGCTTTCGCCCAGTGCGCCGCCGTTCTTTGAGAAGGTGGCCCGTACATTGGAGGCCGTGCGGTTACGGTTGTCTGTGAGGGCTTCAACGATGATCGCAACGCCACCGGGGCCATAGCCCTCGTAGCGGATCTCGTCATAATTCTCGACATCACCCATCGAGGCCTTGTTGACCGCCCGCTGGATATTGTCCTTGGGCATGGACTGGGCCTTGGCATTGTTGATTGCCAGGCGCAGACGCGGATTCATGTCCGGGTCCGGCGCGCCCATTTTTGCCGCAACGGTGATTTCCTTTGAGAGCTTTGAGAAAAGCTTCGAGCGCACCGCGTCCTGACGGCCCTTGCGGTGCATGATGTTCTTGAACTGTGAATGGCCGGCCATTGATGCCCCTGGTTCATCCGTTTTCGTCGAATTTGCGACGCTTATAAGTAACTCTCGCCATGGCGTCAAAAGGGGAAAGAGGATTTTTGGGCAATGGGCGGCCCCGCTGTCACCGCAAAAGTGGCCGGACGGGGCCGAAACCCCGCCCGTCACGCACAGAATCTAGCCCGGATCGCGCCGGTTCCAGATGTTCTCGTCAATCCGTTCAACAAGCTCGGGATAATCCTCGGCATGAAAGATCGGCGTACGGCCCGCCTTGCGCTGAACCGTGTAATCGCGGGTCAGCTTGACGACGGTTCCCGACAGCAGAACGATGGCAATCAGGTTGACCGTCGCCATCAGCCCCATTGAGGCGTCGGCAGCGTTGAAGACGGTCGCCACACTTTCGTAGGCACCCCAGACCACCATTGCCAGAACCCCGAGCCGCAAAACGGTCAGCCCGGTTGTATTGCCCGCCTTGAGAAAGGTCATGGCATTTTCCGCATAGGAATAATTGCCGATGATCGAGGTGAAAGCGAAGAACAGAATGGCGATGGCAATGAAATATTGCCCGGCTCCGCCGATATGCACGGTCATTGCCGCCTGGGTCAAAGGCGTGCCCGTCAGTTCCGAACCCGGCACCATGACACCGGACAACAGGATCATCAGCGCCGTCGCCGTACAGATCAGCAGCGTGTCGATGAACACGCCCAAAGCCTGCACAAACCCCTGCGAAGAGGGGTGGTGCGGATTGGGCGTGGCAACGGCGGCAATATTGGGCGCAGACCCCATGCCGGCCTCATTGGAGAACAGACCGCGTTTGACGCCATTGAGCATGGCCGCCACCAGACCGCCCGCCGCCGCATCAAACCCGAAGGCGCTTTTGACGATCATCGCCAGAACCCCGGGGACTTCTGTGATGTGCATGGCAACGATATAAAGCGCGACCAGCAGATAAAGCCCTGCCATGAACGGCACGATGATTTCCGCGACCCGCGCGATCTGCCGGATACCACCGAAAATGACGATAGCGGTCAAAGCGGCCAGGGCGATCCCGACCCAGATTTTCTCGAAACCAAAAGCGCCCTGCATGGCATCGGCGATCGAATTGGCCTGCACCGCGTTGAACACCAGCCCGAACGCCAGGATCAGACAGACCGAGAAAACCGCCCCCGCCCAGGGCGCATTCAGCCCGCGCGCGATGTAAAAAGCCGGCCCGCCACGATATTCGCCATTCTCGTTTTTGGTTTTGTAGAGCTGCGCCAGGGTGGATTCCGCATAAGCCGTGGCCATGCCAACCAGCGCCACCATCCACATCCAGAAAATCGCGCCCGGCCCGCCGAGATAAAGCGCGACGGCCACACCGGCCAGATTGCCCGTGCCAACCCGCGAGGCGAGACTGGTGCACAATGCCTGGAACGGGCTGATACCCGCCTTGTCGCCCTCACGCGAGCCCAGGACTGCCCGGAACATTTCGGGGAAATGGACAAATTGCACAAATCCCAGCCGGACGGTGAAGAATATCCCCACCGCCAAAAGCCCGTAAATCAATACGTAGCCCCAGAAAATATCATTGAGAAAATCGATGATCACGTCCATGAACCCGCTCCCGCTTTTCGGCATTGAACCGTTGGCCCGGCGCTGCAGCGCCGTCTGAAGGAGCAGGTGCTCAGTGATTTGCAATCCCTGCTCATCCCTGCCCGGTATCCGAACCGATCAAAACATTGATGGCAAGTTTTTTCGGGAATGCTGTGGAATAGCCGGTGCAAATACCGGTGTGAATCTATGCGGTAGAACCACCGAAATCAGGCACGGTTTCGCTCAGGCTGCCGCCCACCCGCAAGGGCGCAATATAGGTGCACAGCCCGGTTTTCGGATCGGTTTCGATGACAACGCCCGACAGGCTGGCCTGCCCCTCGGCGGGAATAAAGCGCCCGCGCGGAATACCGGTCAGGAACCGGTTGAGCGGCTCATCCGCTTCCATTCCGATGACACTGTCATAATCGCCACACATGCCCGCGTCCGACATCAACCCGGTCCCGCCGGACAGGATACGGTGATCGGATGTGGGGATATGGGTATGGGTGCCCACAACCAGCGAGACCTTGCCATCGAGAAAATGGCCCATCGCCTGCATTTCCGAGGTCGCCTCGGCATGCAGATCAACCACAATGGCATCCGCAATGAATTCAAGCGGGCATTCGTCGACAGCCGTCTCGATGGCCCGGAAGGGATCGTCGACCGGGTTCATGAACACCCGGCCCTGCCCCTGCACCACCAGGACCCGGTGACCATTGCGGCCATGACAGAGCATGGCCCCGCGTCCCGGCGCATCGGGCGACATGTTGATGGGTCGTACCAGCGTCGGTTCCCGCTCGATATAGCTGAGCGTGTCGCGCTGATCCCAGGCGTGATCGCCAAGGGTCACCACATCGGCACCGGCATCCTTGATATCCTTGAAATGGCTTTCCGTCAGGCCCTTGCCATGACTGGCATTCTCACCATTGACGATAACGAAGTCGAGCGCCAGCCGATCAATCAGGCCCGGCAGGCGATTGCTGACCGCCTCGCGGCCAGCCCGTCCAACAACATCGCCCAGAAACAAAATCCGCATGCTCAGGAAAACCGTGTGACGCCGGTTTCGGTCACCAGATAATCAAGCGGCACGTCATGATCATCGGCCGGAATACTGTCCAGCTCCTGCGCGGCGAACGCATAGCCGATCAACACCGGTTTTTTTTGCATTACGGCAATCGTGCGGTCGTAATGACCCTTGCCATAGCCGAGCCGTGTGCCCGCCCGGTCGAAACCAAGCAGGGGAATGATGATCACATCAGGTTCCACAACCGGCGCATCATCGGGCGGGGCCAGCGTGCCGAACCCGGCCTCGTAAAGCGCCGCGCCCAGCGCCCAGCGCCGGAACTGCAACGGGGTATCATCGCCGGTGATCACGGGCAGACAGACCGGCTGAAAACTGTCCATCAACCGCGCCAGAACAGGTTTGCAGTCAATCTCGTCGCGAATGGGCCAGTAGGCGGCAACAATCTGCCCCTCGCCAATCTCCACATCCGCAAAAAAATGTTCGGCGGCCTGGGTTACAGCCTCCGACCTGAGGGCAGAACCAAGCGCTGCACGTTGCTGGCGGGCCTGCTCACGCAGAGCGGCTTTGGCTTCTTCGATCAGATTGTCGGCCAAACGGCTTATCCTGTTCTCGTCAATTAGGTGCCGCCCTGGCCGTGGGATGACGATCCCGGAACCTACATAGTAGGTGGGCACCGTATGTCCGAACCCACGGGTCCGGTCAGGCACAGCTCCCTTAAGATCGATAAGGCCCCGGGAATACTTATCCTACACGCACCGGGCAGCAACACTCATATAGTGCTAACATTGCCCCGGCGCAAAGGGGCAAATGCCAGCATCTGAAATTCTAGTTCTCCGCACCATCCTGATTGGCCGCTTCAATCACGGAAGCCGCCAGTTCAATCTTGCGCGCCGCCTCCGACATGCGGCTGGCAAACCGGGTTTCCAGCTCTTCGCTTTCCGCCGCCAGCGCCTGCCCGGCACGGGTAATTTCATCCAGTTCCGCTTTAAGGCTTTCAAGGCGGCGTTCGGCTTCCACGAGACTGTCCATCACGGAAATGCCCGCCATAACCGTCAAACGGTTATCGCCAATCTCGCCAAAATCACCCTTGAAACTGCTGACATGCTTGTCAAAACGCAAACCAAGGCTTTGGAGGTGATCCTCCTGCCCGTCTTCGCACGCCATGCGATATTTGCGCCCATTGATCTCGATACTGACTTCGGCCATTGGTTTCTCCTCCAGCCTCAACTATTTCGCGAGCACGGATTTGACCGTTTCCATGGCATCCACCAATCGGCGGGAGACCTGTGCCGCGCCTTCATCCAACCGCGCGGCTTTTTGCTGCACACGTTCAAGATCGGCGGAAAGCCGGTTACGGTCTGCGCGCAATTGCTGACGTTCTTTTTCAACCGCCGCAAGGGATCGCCCCTGCTCGCCAAGGCGGACGACCCCCTTTTCAAGCCGCGCCAGAGCGCGATCAAGACGCTCCGAGGCGACTTCATAACTGTCTGAACTGCTGATTTCGCCCATTATAACCTCTTCGGATCAATTCGAATCCGTTTCAAAACCACCTAAGCCCAAGCCAAGGCAGCTTGGCAACCATCATAGTGCGCCCGGCAACCACTGCCGAGATTGACTCATCACCGGGAACTGTTATGTCTCACACCCGCATTTGAGCCAATAGCTGGCCTGTTAATTTGAACCGACCAAATGTCGAGCAGCCTTTAAGAGAAGCGGAATTCCATGACCGATCACGCCAAACATGTTGCTATGGCCAATGCCATTCGTTTTTTGTCTCTGGACGCCGTAGAAAAGGCAAAAAGCGGGCACCTTGGCCTGCCCCTTGGTGCCGCGGATATCGCCACGGTATTGTTCAGCCAGTTCCTGCGTTTTGACCCAAAGGCGCCTGACTGGCCCAACAGGGACCGTTTTGTTCTTTCTGCCGGTCACGGCTCCATGCTGCTTTATGCGCTGTTGCACCTGCTCGGCTATGAAGACATGACGATTGAGGAAATAAAGAATTTCCGCCAGCTCGGCTCCAAAACCGCTGGTCATCCCGAATATGGCCACGCTGCCGGGATTGAAACCACAACCGGCCCGCTCGGCCAGGGCGTGGCCAATGCCGTGGGCATGGCCATTGCAGAAGCCAAGCTTGCTGCCGAATTCGGCGACGACGTTGTCGACCATTTCACCTATGCGCTTGTCGGCGACGGCTGCCTGATGGAAGGCATCAGCCACGAAGCGGCAGCCCTTGCCGGTCATTTGCGGCTGAACAAGCTGATTGTGCTGTGGGACAATAATGACATCACCATTGATGGCTATGTCTCCCTTGCCGATTCAACCGATCAGGTTGCCCGCTTCAAGGCCTATGGCTGGAACACGATCGAGATCGACGGCCATGACCCTGAAGCTGTGGCCAAGGCAATTGCCGCCGCCCAGGATAGCGACCTGCCCACTTTCATCGCCTGCAAGACGACCGCTGGCTATGGCGCGCCAACCCGCGCCGGCAAGCCCAAGGCCCATGGCGGCCCCTACGGCGCGGAAGAAGCCGAAGGCACCCGCAAGGACCTGCATTGGGACCACGAGGCCTTCACCATTCCCAACCAGATCATGGACGACTGGCGTCTGGCCGGTCTGCGCTCCACCAAATTGCGGGTGGATTGGGAAGCCAAGCTGGAGGCGCTGGAAGCCGACCAGGCATCGGATTTCAAACGCCGCATCGCCCGGCAGATGCCGCTCGGCTTTGATGAGGCAATTGCCGAATACAAGGAACAACTGGCCAAGGACAAGCCGGCTGTGGCCACCCGCAAGGCCTCGAACATGGCCCTTGAGGTGATCAACAAGATCCTGCCCGAAACCGTGGGCGGCTCCGCTGACCTTAACGGGTCCAACCTGACCAAGACCTCCGGCTTTGAAGATTTCAGCGCCGAAAACCGCAATGGCCGTTTCATCAATTACGGTGTGCGTGAGCATGGCATGGCCGCGGCAGTCAACGGCATCGCCCTGCATGGCGGCTTGCTGCCCTATACCGGCGGTTTCTTTGTATTCTCCGATTATTGCCGCCCCTCAATCCGTCTGGCGGCCTTGATGGGCATTCGCGCCATCCATGTGATGACCCATGATTCCATCGGTGTGGGCGAAGATGGCCCCACCCATCAGCCGGTCGAGCACCTCGCCTCGCTGCGCGCCATGCCCAATATCGATGTATATCGCCCAGCGGACGCCACCGAAACCGCCGAATGCTGGCAATTGGCGCTGGAACGCACCGAAGGCCCGAGCATTCTCGCGCTCACCCGCCAGAACGTCGCCGCCGTGCGCGCCAGCTTTGAAAAAGACAATCTGTGTGCCCGTGGCGCCTATCTGCTGGCCGGTGACGCCAATGCCGATGTGGCCATTTTCGCCTCCGGTTCGGAAGTCGAGATCGCGGTTGCCGCCCGCACTGAACTGGAACAGCAGGGTATTTCCGCCCGCGTGGTCTCCGTGCCCTGCCATGAGCTTTTCTTTGCCCAGGACAAGGCCTATCGCAAACAGATCATCGGCACGCCGAAACTGCGGGTTGCGGTTGAAGCAGGTGTGCAGCAGGGCTGGGAACGGTTCATGGGTGAAGATGGCGTCTTCATCGGCATGGACAGCTTTGGTGCATCCGCACCGGCCGGCACGCTGTTCGAGCATTTTAACATCACCAGCAAGGCAATAGTTGAAGCTGTCACGTCCCGGTTGTAAGAAACACTCGCAATCTTCCGGTTAGCCAATTTTCAGGAGCACTTACCATGACCGTTCGCGTCGCTATCAATGGCTTTGGCCGCATCGGCCGCAATATCCTGCGCGCCATCATCGAATCCGGCCGCACTGACATTGAAGTCGTCGCGATCAACGATCTGGGTCCGGTGGAAACCAATGCGCATCTGATCCGCTATGACTCGGTTCACGGCAAGTTTCCCGGCACGGTGAAAGTCGATGGTGACACCATTGACGTGGGCCGTGGGCCGATGAAGGTCTATGCCATCCGCGACCCCAAGGAACTGCCCTGGGCTGAGCTGAACATTGACGTGGCCATGGAATGCACCGGCATTTTCACCGCCCGCGACAAGGCCGCTTTCCATCTCGAGGCCGGCGCCAAGCGCGTTCTGGTATCTGCCCCGGCATCCGGCGCCGATATCACCGTCGTCATGGGCGTCAACGAAGACCAGATCACCAAGGATCACCTGGTGATCTCGAACGGTTCGTGCACCACCAACTGTCTGGCGCCGCTGGCCAAGGTGCTCAATGAAGGCGTTGGCATTGAATACGGCTTCATGACCACCGTGCATTCCTATACCGGCGACCAGCCGACGCTGGACACCATGCACAAGGATCTCTACCGCGCCCGCGCCGCAGCCTTGTCGATGATCCCAACCTCGACCGGCGCTGCCAAGGCGCTCGGTCTGGTTTTGCCTGAACTTGAAGGCAAGCTGGATGGCGCATCGGTTCGCGTGCCGACACCGAATGTCTCGGTGGTTGACCTCACCTTCCTCGCCAAGCGCGAAACCAGTGTTGAAGAGATCAACAAGATCGCCAAGGCCGCTGCCGACACCAGCCGTTTGAAGGGCATTTTTGAATATGACGACGAGGCCAAGGTCTCGACCGATTTCAATCATGACCCCACATCATCAAACTTTGCCGCCCAGCAGACCAAAGTGGTTGGCGGCAAGTTCGTGCATGTGATGAGCTGGTACGACAATGAATGGGGCTTCTCCAACCGCATGGCAGACACAGCCGTTGTGATTGGCAAAACGCTCTAATTGCCGCTCTAACCTGCCACTTCCAAGCGCTTGCGGCCATTGCCGCGAGCGCAATATGCGTATTCTTGACAAACTGTTGCTTCACTTTGAGGCAGGTTCTGGCATAGTCGTGCTTTAAGCAGGATTTTCAACAGAAGGTCACCCATTCATGGACCTGGGCGAGTTAATACGCAGCTTTGTAACTTTATGGGTCGTCGTTGACCCCATTGGCACCGTGCCGGTATTTATTGCCGCAACAGCTGGCCTTGCCGCAGCCCAGCGCCGGGCTGTCGCGATACGCGCCATTATTGTGGCCGCCGCCGTTTTGCTGTTCTTTTTGATATTCGGTCAGTTCCTGCTCGAGGCAATGGATATCTCTCTGGTCTCGTTCCAGATCGCGGGGGGCATCATATTGCTGCTATTCGCCCTGACCATGATCTTCGGCCAGCCCAAATCGGCCGGTGAGATGGAAGACATCCCCAAGGACCATATGCAAAGCGCGGTCTTTCCCCTGGCCATGCCCTCGATTGCCGGCCCCGGTGCCCTGCTGGCGGTTGTTCTGCTGACAGATAATAACCGTTTCTCTGTTGCCGATCAGATCGTGACAGCATTAGTGCTGGGTGCTGTGCTGATAATCACGCTATTGTTTATGCTCGCGGCAGCGCCGATCAACAAGCTTATCGGCAGCGGCGGTGAAAGCATCATTTCGCGCGTCATGGGCATGGTGCTGGCAGCGGTTGCTGTCGATGCCGTCCTGAACGCCTTTGCCGATCTCGGATGGATCAACCAAACCCTTCTGATTAACGGCGGCTAAAACAACGGAGAGCCTTCTTATGGCAAAATTCAAAACCCTCGACGATTTCGATCTCAAGGGCAAACGCGTGCTCGTGCGTGCCGACCTCAATGTCCCGGTCAATGACGGCAAGGTCAGCGACGCCACCCGGATCGAACGGCTGGTGCCTACCCTCCGGGACATCACCAAGGTCGGTGGCAAGGCGATCCTGCTCTCCCATTTCGGCCGCCCCAAGGGCAAGGTGAACCCGGAAATGTCGTTGAAGGTGACCGTTGACGCTGTTGAAGCGCTGGTGCACCGCCCGGTGATTTTTGTGGCCACCGACTGGACCGATGTCAGCGCCGCCGCCAAGGCCATTGAAGCGGCCGAAGACGGCAGTGTTCTTGTTCTTGAGAACACCCGCTTCCATCCCGGTGAAGAGGCCAATGACACCGAACTGGCCAAACGCATGGCTTCCCTCGGTGATATTTACGTCAATGATGCCTTCTCGGCCGCGCACCGGGCTCATGCCTCGACCGAGGCCGTGGCCCATTTGCTGCCCGCAGCCGCCGGCCGCGCCATGCAGGCGGAACTCACCGCCCTTGAAGCCGGTCTCGGCAAGCCGCAAAAGCCGGTAATTGCCCTTGTCGGTGGTGCAAAAGTGTCCTCCAAGATCGACCTTTTGGAAAACCTTGTCACCCGGGTCGAAGCGCTGGTGATTGGCGGCGGCATGGCCAATACCTTCCTTTATGCCATGGGCATCGGGGTGGGCAATTCCCTATGCGAGAAGGATCTGGCGGAAACCGCCAATCGCATCATGGAAAAGGCCAATGACGCCCGCTGCTCGATCATTCTGCCGGTTGACGCCTGTGTCGCCTGGCACTTCGAGGCCAATGCGCCGCATCGGCACTATGGCCTTGATGCCATGGACCCGGACGGCATGATCCTTGATGTCGGCCCCGCCTCGATCGAACGCATCAAGGGCGCGATCGACGAAGCCAGGACCCTGATCTGGAATGGCCCGCTGGGTGCATTCGAGCTGCCCCCCTTTGATACCGGCACGGTGGAAGTGGCCCGCCACGCCGCCAAACGCACTCATGACGGCCACCTGATTTCGGTCGCCGGGGGCGGGGACACCGTATCCGCTCTCGCCCACGCAAAGGTCAAGGACGACTTCACCTATGTCTCAACCGCTGGCGGGGCATTTCTGGAATGGATGGAAGGCAAGGAATTGCCCGGCATCACCGCCCTGACCGCTGCATAAAACCAAAAGAGGCGTCCATGAGCGTGCAACCGCCACGTCTTGCTTTAGCCCTCGTGGCGGCAGCCATGCTGACGGGCCCAGCGCTCGCGGATGACGCCGCGGCATTCGTCTGCGTCGCCGGAGATATCAGCTACAGCTTCGCCATCAACCCGGCCACGCCCGATCAGGCCGAGTTGGATATCTCCGTTGGCGAGATGGTTGATCCCTCCCTCGCCCGCACCGACAGCCTGCCCGGATACTGGAGAAAAGAGAATTTCTTTTACGAGAAAGATGGCTTGCGCTTTTTCGGCAAGGACCATGTCGCCTTCCTCGAGGATAACGGCAGTGAACCCATGGTCTGCCTGCCCGATAAAGGCATGAACGCAATGGGCGATCTCAACATTGCCGGGCAATCCTGGGGTGGCAAGGTACGCACCGGACCGGGGATGACATTCGACCAGACCGACAGCCTCACCGAGGGACAGCCGGTCAAACTGCTGCGCAATAGCGGCGTGACCTTCAATGGATACGACTGGTTCGAAATTCAGTATGACGGCAAGACCGGCTTTCAGTGGGGCGGTATTCTGTGTACGGATAGCGCCGATGTAGCGGGCACTTTCAGCCCCTGCAGCCAATAGTTTTAAAAGTCCGCCCAGGCGGACAAGGGCTTCCAGCCGGCAGCAAAATCGCCGGTGTCCTTTTTGTCGTCAAATTTCACGCGCAAAGCTGAACCCTCAGGAACATCATGAACACGCAGATTTTTCTCATCGCGCCCCAGAATGCCGATATCGAAACCTTCCCGGCACAGCTTGGTGAAGCGATTGATGCCACCTATGTCTCGGCGCTGCTGCTGACACGCGGCAAACGCAGCGAAGAGGAATATGAGGAACTGGCCCGCGCTATTCTGCCCATCGCCCAGGACGCCGGCTGCGCCGTGCTGCTGGACAATATGCCCGCCCTTGCCAAATCCATCGGTGCCGACGGTGTGCATATCACCAGCGGCATCAATGCCTTTCGCGAAGCGCTCGAAATGCTGAAACCCGACATGATCGTGGGCGCGGGCGAACTGCATTCGCGCCATGACGCCATGACCAAGGCAGAAGCGGGCGCTGATTACATGTTCTTCGGCCCGATTGAGGGACAGGGCGACCGCGACCCCACCGCCCGCGAAGAAGCGCGCTGGTGGTCCGAAACCTTTGAAGTGCCCGCCGTCTATTCCAATCCCGATGCAACCCTTGACGATGTCGATGCGGAAGGATGCGAGTTTGTGGCCATCGCCCCCAGCACATGGCTGACCGCTGAAGGCCCCGCCGCCACCCTTTCCGCCATCGCTGAAACGCTCGAAGACGCCGAATGAAGATTGCCCGTGCCCTGCTGCTGGCTGGCCTTGTGCTAGGTGTACCCGTTCTCGCGCATGCCCAGAGCACGGCTGACGCAACGGCCATCAGCGAGGAAATTTTCGGCCCCCGCCAACCGGTTGATGAAGCCTATGGCGCCTTCCAGCGCGGTTATTACCTGACAGCGCTGAGCCTTGCATTGCCGCGCGCCGAACAGGATGACGCCCCGGCCCAGACCCTGATTGCCGAGATCTACGCGCAAGGATTGGGTGTGGCGCAGAACCCTGCCCGCGCTTCCAGCTGGTATGCGCTGGCCGACAAGAATGGCGACACGGCCGGAACATTTGAACTGGCCATGATGTATCAAAATGGTCGTGGCGTGCCCAAGGACCGCAAGAAAGCCGCCGAACTTTTCAAAAAGGCCGCCGAAAAAGGCCATCCCGAAGCCAAATACAATCTGGCGCTGCTGCACGTGGAAGGGCTCTATGCCGAGCCCAATCTGATAAAGGCCACCGCCCTTTTGAAAGAAGCGGCCGAAGCCCTGCTACCCGAGGCGCAATATGATTATGGCGTCGTACTGATGGAGGGCGCGGGCACACCGCCCATGCCCGAGGCCGGCGCCGAACAGATCCATCTGGCAGCACAACAGGGTTATGGGCCGGCATTGGTCGATTACGCCACCCTGCTCTATCTGGGCCGGGGTGTGGAGAAAAATATCGAGGAGGCGGTTGCCTGGTATGACCGGGCCGCCAATATTGGCAGCCCCGTGGCCCAGAACCGTCTGGCCAAGCTTTATGCATCCGGTGAGGGCGTTGAGCTCGACTTGCAGACAGCCGCCATGTGGCGGTCCCTTGCCCGCCGTCAGGGATTGACTGACCCCACCCTCGACAAGCTGCTGATTTCGATTTCAGCCAGCGATCTTGCAGCCGCCGAAGAGCGCGCCCGCTTCTGGCCGAGCAAGCCGCCAGAGGCCGCAGAATCACTAAAACCTTGAACCAGAGCCCAATCTGAGGCAAAAGCGCGCCAATTAGAGATTTGGCCCGCGCGGGCCGTTTGCAGGAAAAGTCCGAAAATCATGAAAATCAACGGCAACGAAATTCGCATTGGCAATGTGATCATGCATCAGGATCGCCTTTGGGTGGCGGTCAAGACCGATCACGTCAAACCCGGCAAGGGCGGCGCTTACGCTCAGGTCGAACTGAAAGCCATTATTGGCGGCACCAAGCTCAACGAGCGTTTCCGCTCCGCTGAAACCGTTGAACGCGTGCAGCTTGAGCAAAAAGACTTCCAGTTTCTTTATGCCGAGGGCGACAGCCTGGTATTCATGGATCAGGAAAGCTACGAGCAGATCAATCTGGCCAAGGATTTCGTTGGCGAACGCGTGGCATTTTTGCAGGACGGCATGACCGTGACCGTGGAAATGTACGAAGAAACCCCGCTTGGCGTGAAACTGCCCAGCCAGGTGACCCTCGAAATCACCGAGACGGAGCCTGTGGTCAAGGGCCAGACGGCTGCGAACTCGTTCAAGCCTGCCATTCTGGAGAATGGCGTCAAGGTCATGGTGCCGCCCTTTGTGTCCCAGGGCGAAAAGATCGTCGTTGATACAGAAGAAGTCACCTATCTGAAGCGCGCTGAATAGCAGCTGTCGCGGGGCCGGGGGGAAACCCGGCCTGCATTTGAAAGATACCATGGGGCGGTTTGCCGGGAACACCGGCACCGCGCCTTGTTTACCCTCGTCAACCGAAAGCAATTGTCATGGCCCGTTCGGCTCTTCTCAACATCATGGTGCAGGCCGCTCACAAGGCAGGCCGCTCCCTCACCCGCGATTTCGGCGAGATTGAGAACCTGCAGGTCAGCCGCAAGGGCCCCGCTGATTTCGTCTCCAATGCCGACCGGCAAGCCGAGGAAGTGGTTTTCGAGGAACTGACAAAAGCCCGCCCCACCTATTCCTTTCTGATGGAAGAAGGCGGCGAGGTGAAAGGCACGGACGGGCAGCACCGCTGGCTGGTCGATCCGCTCGATGGCACCACCAATTTTCTGCACGCCATCCCCCTGTTTGCCGTTTCCATTGCGCTGGAGCGCAATGGGGAACTGGTGGCAGGTGTCGTCTATAATCCGGTGACCGACGAATTGTTCACCGCCGAAAAGGGCGGTGGTGCATGGATGAACAACAAGCGTCTGCGCGTGGCGGGCCGCAAAAATCTTTCTGATGGTGTGATCGCCTGCGGCATCAAGCTGACCGGCACGGCCGACGACGCGCGCACGCTGAAACAACTGGCCCATATCTCCCCCGCTGTTGCCGGCATCCGCCGCACTGGTTCTGCGGCGCTCGACCTTGCCTGGACGGCCGCCGGACGGTTTGACGGCTATTGGGAAGCGGGCCTGAAGCCCTGGGATATTGCCGCGGGCATGTTGCTGGTACGCGAGGCTGGCGGATTCCACAGCGATTACGCCGGCAAACCGAACAGTCTGGTCAACGGCGAAATCATCGCCGCCAACGAGCAGATTCACACCGCTTTACACAAGGCGATCCGCACCGTCGGCTGATTTTAGGCCGTTTGCCTTTGGGAAGCGGCTGAATAGCCATTGTCACGCCAGATTGCTCTGACTACTCTTGTGCTGCACCCAGCCGGAGGAAGCGTGTTTCGCCATGTCTGATAGTTATGATCCCTATCACCTTGCCAGCCCGACCCTCTATCTGGTCAAGATCGTCGTATTTCTGATCCTTGTGGGGTTGCTCGGGGTAATCCTGTCGCCGCAATTGCTGGTGGCCTTCTGGTCCAACCCCTTCATCAACGGGCTGATCCTGTTTGTGCTGGCGATTGGCATCCTGCTCAGCTTCCGCCAGGTGATCCGCCTGTTCCCCGAAGTGCGCTGGGTCAACTCGCTGCAGGACGGCATTCCCGACGCCAATGACAAACCACCCGTTCTGCTGGCGCCCGTTGCCGGGATCATGCGGGATCGGCTGGGCGAGGCGGTGATCACCCCGCAGGCCATGCGCTCCATCCTTGATTCTGTTGGCTTTCGCCTCGATGAAGCCAAGGAAACCTCGCGCTATCTGACCGGCCTTCTGGTTTTCCTCGGCCTGCTCGGCACCTTTTATGGCCTGTTACAGACCGTTGGGTCTGTCTCCACCGTCATTCAGGGTCTGGATGTGACCGCAGGCGATGCCGGCGATTTGTTCGGCACGCTCAAACAGGGCCTTCAGGCTCCGCTAAGCGGCATGGGTACAGCCTTCTCGTCCTCGCTGTTCGGCCTCACAGGCTCGCTGATCCTTGGCTTTCTCGACCTGCAGACCGGCCAGTCGCAAAACGCGTTCTATACCGATCTGGAAGACTGGATGGCCTCGATGACCGAACTTGACCACCCCATGACCGCCATGCAGGCCTCCGGCCTTGGCGTCTCGGGTTCGGACATGCAGGCCATGTTCGACAGGCTCGGCACCACCATGCAAAGCTCGAACTCGTCGCAAAACGCCATTCGCGCCATGGCTGAGCTGGCTCGCGGCATTGATGGACTGGTCAAGCATATCCGTGCCGAACAGGATGATTTGCGCAAGCACATCATCGAACAGGGCGAGACCAATAAAAAGCTGCGCGAACTCATGGAAGCCATGTTGCGCGAAGACAATAGCGACCGAAACCAGCATCATTAAGGGCTGACAAATGGCATCCTATGGCCGGCGCAATGTCGAACGCACAAATTACTGGCCCGGCTTTGTCGACGCCTTGTCGAGCCTTCTGCTCGTCATCATGTTCCTGCTCTCGCTTTTCGTGCTCGCACAATTCTTTCTCGGGCAGGAAATTCTGGGCAAGGACACCGCGCTGTCGCGGCTCAATTCCCAGATTGCCGAACTGACTGAATTGCTGCAGCTGGAACGGGCCAACGCCGACGAGCTGGAAACCACCATCGCCAGCCTCAGCGCCACGCTTTCCGGGACAGAGGCGGAACGGGACAGCCTGCGTGCGCAAATGAGTGGCGTGGGCGGCGGGCTGGCCGACAAGGATGCCCAGATTGCAGGGCTGACCGCTGAACTGAACGCCCAGCAGGAAATCTCCAGCGAAGCGGCGGCCCAGGTCGCCCTGCTCAACCAGCAACTCGCGGCTCTCCGCACCCAGATCGGCGCGCTGGAACAGGCGCTGGAAGCCTCGGAGAACCGCGACACGGAATCGCGCACCCGCATTGCCGATCTTGGCCGCCGTCTCAATCTCGCCCTCGCCCAGCGCGTGCAGGACCTGTCGCGCTACCGTTCGGACTTTTTCGGGCGTCTGCGCGAAATTCTCGCCGACCGCTCCGATGTGCGCGTGGTGGGCGACCGGTTCGTCTTCCAGTCCGAAGTGCTGTTCAATGCCGGTCAGGCCAATATTTCGCCCGAAGGCAGCGAGGAAATTGCCAAACTGGGCGAGGCCCTGTTGCAGCTGGAACAAGAAATACCGCCCGAAATCAACTGGGTTTTGCGCATTGATGGCCATACCGACCGGCGGCCGATTGCGACCTCGCAATTCCCCTCAAACTGGGAATTGTCGGCAGCGCGCGCGATTTCGGTGGCCAAATATCTGGTGGAACAGGGTGTCTCGCCCAACCGGCTGGTCGCCGCAGGTTTTGGCGAATTCACCCCGATCGATCCCGGCGACAGCGAGGAAGCCTATCGCCGCAACCGCCGCATCGAATTCAAGCTGACCGAAGGCTAGGCCGACTGGACCTCAAACGGCAAGACCGCCCCGGCGCGCGCATCAAGCCAGCGCGCCATCCTGATAATGGAACTGTAATTTTGCCAGCTCGGCATAACGCCCGCCCTTGGCAACCAGTTCATCATGGGTGCCCTGATCGATCAGGTGACCGCTATCGAGCACAAGAATGCGGTTCGCATCGCGAATGGTTGCCAGACGATGGGCGATCACGATCGATGTGCGCCCCTCCATCAGCCGTTCCAGCGCTTCCTGCACCAGATGCTCACTTTGCGCGTCCAGCGCGCTGGTGGCCTCGTCAAGCAGCAGAATGGGGGCATCCTTGAGCAGGGCCCGGGCAATGGCAATACGCTGCTTCTGGCCGCCTGAGAGCATGACACCGCGCTCGCCGACAATCGATTCATAGCCATTTTGCAGGCCGCCAACGAATTCATCGACAAGAGCGGCCTGTGCCGCCGCCATCACTTCCGCATCGGTCGCCTCTGGTTTGCCGAAACGGATGTTCTCGGCAATCGTGCCCGCGAACATCATCGATTCCTGCTCCACATAGGCAAAGCGCTTGCGCAATTCGAACGGCGACACATCGCGCACATCCAGCCCATCGACACTGACCGTGCCTTTTTTCACGTCATAAAAGCGCTGCAACAGGGCAAAGACAGTGGATTTTCCGGACCCCGAGGCCCCAACCAGCGCAACCGTTTCGCCCGGCTCGACCTCAAAACTCAGATTATCAAGGACCGTCTCATTGTCACGCGTCTGATAGGCAAACCCGACCTTGTCGAACTTGACCGTACCTTTTGGCGGCAGCGGCATTTCCTTGGGCTTTGCGGCAATCGGCAATCCCGGCTCGGTGTCGAGAATTTCAATCAGGCGCTCGGTCGATCCGGCGACTGCTTGCAACGACCCCCAGACCTCGGAAACATTGGTCAGCGAACCGGCGGCCATCAGCGCGAAAATCAGAAACTGGGTCAGCTGCCCGGCGGTCACACTGCCCTCAAACACGGCGCGGGCGCCCCACCAGACCAGTAGAACGATGGCGGCGGCGCCCAGAAAGATGACCACGGCCACGAGAAACGAACGCATCAGCAACCGGCGGCGCTCGGCCTGGAAACTGACCTCTGACCATTTGCCAAACGAAGCGGACTGCGCGCCTTCCTGCACAAAGGCCTTGATGGTGCGGATCGCACCAAGGCTCTCCGTTGCCATCGCGGAAATATCGGCAATCGCATCCTGGGTGCGGCGCGACATGCCGCGCAAACGGTGGGTAAGAAAGACCATCGGCACCACAATGGCGGGAATGATCAGCACCACGGCCAGCGCCAGTTCTGGCGCGGTCAGGAACATCATCACCACGGCCCCCGCGATCGTCACAAGCGAGCGCAAGGCCAGCGAGGCACTCGAACCAATGGCGCTGCGGATGATCGCCACATCGGAATTGAGCCGGGAGGTCAGTTCGCCCACACGGTGCGTATCAAAAAAAGTCGCATCAAGGCTGAGCATGTGATCGAACACGGCGGTGCGCAGATCGGTCAGGATGCGTTCGCCGATCACCGAAATGAAATAGAATCGCGCACCACTGGCCACCGCCATGATTCCCGCGAGCAAAACAATGCCGACCCCGTATTGGGTCACATTATCCAGGTTCTGCGAAATAAAACCCTCGTCGATCAGACTGCCTGTTGCCAGGGGGATCGAGAGAGAGGCAATCGTTGCCACCAACAGGAAGACAATCGTCAGAGACAGCCGCACCGGATAGCGCATGAGAAACGGCACCAGACGACGCAAAGGCTTGATATCCTTGGCGGGAGCCTCGACTTCCGAGGGTCCGCGTTGTCCGGCCGTCACATTTTGCGCTGTACTATCGGTCATGTATCGGCCATGCCTGTTTGTGGAGATGCTCCTACATAGGCACTGGCGCTTATGCCTGCAACCGGCGTTTGCACCATCCGGCAAGGCAAACCGTCACACCTCTTGCAGTTTGCGTATTGTTTCTGTAGAAAGCCCGCCAACCAGTTAAGTGAATGCTCCCCGGGCGCCTTTGCGCCCGTTTGATTTGAGGGTGAAGCGATGAAAAAGGATATCCATCCGGACTATCACACCATCAAGGTTGTGATGACCGACGGTACCGAATACGAAACACGTTCGACCTACGGCAAGGAAGGGGACACCCTTCAGCTCGATATCGATCCCAAGACCCATCCGGCATGGACCGGTGGCTCGGGCCACCTTGTCGACCGCGGCGGCCGCGTCTCCCGGTTCAAGGAAAAGTTCAAGGGCATCCTCGGTTAAATCCGGGCCAAAGCCTGACGAGTATAAAAAAACCCGGCCAACTGGCCGGGTTTTTTGTTTGTCTCAGACGGGTAAGCTATTTGACCCGGGCCCCAAGACCAAAAGCGGACTGCAACCGGGACATCTGATCGGCCACACCATTCGCCCGGCTGGCATCAGTATCGCGCGGCACCTCCCCGCGCTCCAGCTTGTCGAATTGCACAACCCGCTCATAAAGCCGGTCACCCTTGGCAATGTAATCGGTCAATGCCGGGGGCAACTCGTCCCAGCCCGGTCCCCCGCGATCCGACGGGGTAGCGGAAAATTTCACCTTGGCTTTCTCGGCGCGCCCGTTCTCCGGCGTGATCTCGCCTTCATGCACCGCGCGCTGCAAAAGCAGCCAGGAGGCAATCTGCATTAACCTTGTGGTGAGCCGCATCGACTCAGTGGCATAAACGAAAGAGGCATCGCGCGGCAGGTTGCGGCTGTCTCCCCGTCCCGCACCATCCAGATAGGCGGCAACCTCTTCAATCAGGGCCATGCCTTCGCGATAAAGCGCATCGAACCCGCCCGATGCAATAAATCGGGGGCCGATGGCAACCGCGCCGGGCCTGTCCTGTTTGTTTTCCACGCGTTTCCAGCCAAAAATTTGAAATATCGAATGTGCAGATCTTACGCCGCAAATGGCGCTGCGTCACCTATTTGACATCATCCGGCTTTCAACAAGCTTAATATGCACATGCGCCAATGCCCTTTCCCGCCAGAATTTTGGACAAGAAAAAAGAGCCGTCGAAACGGCTCTCGAAAGTTAACAGGGAGGCGTCAAACAGAGGGAGAAACCGCTCTGTAGGTCCGGAAGAACCGGACATGAAAAGGTTACTGCAAACCTCTTAATTACACGTTAACAGGTGGGACTCTCTTAACCCTGCTGCTTCACACACCGTCAACCCTATGAATTTGCACGTTGTTTGGTCACAGCTTGAATATCGCATCGGCAGCGGATTTTGTTGCCGTCTTGCTGGCGATCGCTTCCCTGATCCGCACGATCTCGCCCTCAAGCACAACAATGCGCGCCTCCAGCTCCTCAATCGACAAGGCGTCGAGCACCATGCCGACCACGTGGTCTACCGGTTTTTCCGGCCTGCCCTCATCATCCATCATCCCTGACCTCCATTGCCAAAATCACCTGCCCCACCTGCCACGGATCAGGATCATGCCGCAAATCCCGATGGTAACAAAGCGAGAAAACCCGCATATGCTGATTGCGAAACGGACCGACGCGGATTATATAAGTTTCAAATTCCCCCTCAGCAATGATGCCAAGAGGCGGGGCGTTCCGGAAGATCCCGGGGCGCACCACGAGGAGATATTGACTATGGCCACAGCTCTTTTGATGCCAAAAGCCACTGCCGTGTGGCTTGTCGACAATACCGCGCTGACCTTTGATCAGATTGCCGCATTCTGCAGCCTGCACCCGCTTGAGGTTCAGGGCATTGCCGATGGCGACGTTGCTGGCGGCATCATGGGTGCCAGCCCGCTCAACAATGGCCAGCTGACACGTGAAGAGATCAGCAAGGCAGAAGCTGACCCCGCTTACCGCATGAAAATGTCGGACCCCAAAGTCGTTGTTGCCCAGGCCAAGCGCAAGGGACCGCGTTACACGCCGATCTCCCGCCGCAATGAACGCCCCGGCGCAATCAAGTGGCTGGTGCGCAGCCATCCCGAACTCAAGGACGCGCAGATCATGCGTCTGGTCGGCACGACCAAAACAACAATTGAGGCCGTGCGTGAAGGTTCGCACTGGAACGCTGCCAACCTGACGGCAATGGACCCGGTAACCCTTGGCCTTTGCACCCAGATTGACCTCGATATGGAAGTCAAAAAGGCGGCCAAGGGCGGCAACACGCCGGATGAAGCTGATAACGGCACCATGCTGCTGACCGCTGAAGAAGCGCTCTCGAGCGCCGCGCGCGTCATGGCTGAGAAAGATGCAGCCCTCAATGGCGACACCGAAAACGAGGGCCGCGAGAGCCACGAAAATCAGGACGACTTTGACGCGGATTCGGTTTTTGCCAAACTGACCTCGCTCAAAAACGAAGCTGACGACGAATAAGGCATTGAACGGGGACCCTATTCATTCCATCATTTGCCAAATAATTTTGGTGAATGATGGCCGTATCCCCGCTTTGTAAAATACAAATACGTGCCGACCTGTTCGGCACATACGGGATGGCCGGCCATGGAGAATAATCTCCTGCTGGCCATTTTTGTTCTGCTGGCTGCAACCGTGGCGCTGGTGCCGCTGGCCAAGGCGGCGGGACTGGGCACTATTCTCGGCTATCTTCTGGCCGGTGTCCTGATCGGCCCCTATGGTCTTGGCCTGATTTCCGACAGCGAAACCGTGCGTCACATTGCCGAATTCGGCGTGGTGATGATGCTGTTCCTCATCGGGCTGGAACTGCAGCCGCTTGAACTCTGGCGGATGCGCTCCAAGATTGCCGGGCTGGGCATTACCCAGCTGTTCGGCACAGCACTGGTTCTGGCAGTGATTGATTACTGGCTGGGGCTAAGCTGGCAGGCCAGCCTGATCATCGCCTTTTCGCTGACCATGTCGTCCACAGCGATTGCCCTCAACATCATCACCCAGCGCGGCATCATGCCAACCGATGCCGGACGCGGCAGCCTTGCAATCCTGCTGTTGCAGGATGTCGCCGTCATTCCCATGCTGGCCGTCATTCCGCTTCTGGCGGTCGGCAGCGGCATCCCGCCCGCTGATGGCGAACATGCCACTGAGGTGATCCAGCATGGTGTCGACTGGCTGACAGCGCTGCAAATCGTCGCCGCCTTCGCCATCACCATAATCGGCGGGCGCTATCTGGTGCGGCCCGTGATGCGGTTTGTCGCCCAGACCGGTGTGCGTGAAGCCTTCACCGCACTGGGGCTGGCGCTGGTGATCGGGGCCGCCCTGCTCATGGAATCAATCGGCCTTTCCGCCGCCCTCGGTGCCTTTCTGGGTGGTGTCTTGCTGGCCGACAGCGAATACCGCCACGAACTTGAAAGCAATCTCCAGCCATTCAAGGGCCTGCTGCTTGGCCTGTTTTTCATCTCCGTGGGCACCTCGATCACGTTTTCCGTGCTCGTCGCCCACCCCACATTGATACTTGGCGCAGTCCTCGGGCTGGTCACGGTCAAGGCGTTGATCATTTTCACGCTCGCCAGCCTGTTCCGCATGCATATGGCCGACCGGTTGCTGACAACGATACTTTTGAGCCAGGCGGGCGAATTTGCATTCGTATTGCTGCAATTCGCAGGCAGCACCGGCGGCATCACCGCCCTCGAACTGGAAATCCTGACCGTCATTGTCGCGCTTTCAATGGCCGTCACCCCCCTATTGCTGTTTGCCTTCGACAAGCTTGTCGCCCCGCGGCTTAATTCTCCCGTGCTGCCCCGGCCCGATATGGAGCCCATCGAGGGACACAAGAAGATTATCATTTTAGGCTATGGCCGCTTTGGTCAGATCGTGACCCGCCTGTTGCGCGCACAAGGCTATGAAATGACCCTGATTGACGACGACCCCTCCCAGATCGATCTGGTCAAGCGCTTCGGGGTCAAGGTGTTTTACGGCGATGGCGGCCGGGTGGATATTCTCGATGCGGCAGGCGCTGCCGAGGCGGAACTGATTGTGATTGCCGTGGCCGGGCGCGAACGCATTCTCAATATCGCCAACATGATCAAGCGCAATTTCCCCAAGGCCAAGATTGCCGCCCGCGCCATCGACCGCCCTCATGCCCATGAATTGATGGATATCGGCGTTGATGTCTGGGAGCGTGAAACGTTCCGCTCAGCGCTCGGGCTGGGCACGCAGGTGCTCACCCTGTTGGGCTATAGCCCGCAACGCGCCACAGATCTGGGCAACGCCTTTGCCCGGCACGATCGCCGTGTCCTGCGGGAAAGCTGGGCCCTACGCCAGGATCAGGACGCCTATATCGGCTATTTGCGCCAGTCCACCGAATTGCTGAACGAAGTCATGATCGCCGATATCCGCGACGCTGACGACGAAAAGGCGAGCACGGATGACGACCACCCCGACCCCGAAGGCAATTTTGAAAGCCCACCCGAGCCTGCCGGGGATGGCGGCGAACAGGACGCCAAGAACTGAACCAAAGAACTGACCCAAGCGCCTGAATTCAAGGTCTTGCAATCGCCCAGCATGTCGGCTGGTTGACAAGCCAGCGCCATGAATGCCCTATGGACACCTTCCCTAAGGTCTGTTTTTCAATGACAATTGATCCTGTGTTTCTGGCGGTTTGCGCCCTTGCCCTTTTTTTGAGCGGCATTTCCAAATCCGGCCTGTTGCCCTCGATAGGCGCTGCATCTGTGCCCCTTTTGACCTTTGTCATGCCCGCGCGCGACGCAGCCGGCATGGTCTTGCCCGTGCTGCTGGTCATGGATGCCGTGGCGCTGATCTCGCTTCGCCGCGAGGTGCACTGGCCCAATTTGAAGGTACTGCTGCCCGGTGCGCTGGCGGGCATTGGCCTTGGCTGGCTGACCTCCGCCATGGTGTCTGACGCCGCCGTGGCGCTGGCCATTGGCCTGATCAGCCTGATTTTCGTGCTCGACGCCTGGTTGCCGATACGCCAGAAACTGCAAACCGGCGTGTCCCGGCCAGCCGGCATATTCTGGGGCACAATGGCCGGTGTCACCAGTTTCGTCTCGCACACGGGCGGCCCGCCATTCCAGATCTATATGGTGCCACAACGGCTCTCCCCGGCCATGTTTGCGGGCACGGCGGCCTGGTTTTTTGCCATGGTCAATGCGGTGAAACTTGTCCCCTATTACTTTCTGGGACAACTGTCTCCCGGCAATCTCGAACTGTCGGTAATGATGTTGCCAGTCGCCTTTATCGGCATTTTTGTCGGCCTGCGGCTCGTGCGGGTTGTACCAGTAGAACTGTTCTACCGCATGACTTACGTGTTGATATTTCTGCTCGCGCTCAAGCTTATCTATGATGGCGGGCGGGGTACTTTCGGCATCTGAGGACAGCAGCACCGCTCTCAGGACAACAAAAAAGCCACGGCATCTGCCGTGGCCTTCCTCCCGGCACAGCGGGAAAATACGCCGGCGTTTTAAGCCGCGTTACGCTGTAGCTTTACGAGTTCATCCTTGACTTCCAGTTTACGTCGCTTGAGGTCGGATACGTGCAGGTCATCGAGCGACCGGTGCCGTAATGCCTCCTCCAGTTGACGCTCCAGTTCGGTATGACGCCGTTCCAATGCGGCGATGTGGCCTTCTGTGGTCATGACAACTCCTCTCAAGAGATGGACACCGCATCGTCACAAAAAATTCATGTCTTGTCGAGCCATGAAGACACGAACGGAAAATCCCGTGCAAATTGTGAAGTGATCGGCTACCCAATAGCGCGTTCGGTCGTCTATCGTCGGCTGGCGTGACCATGGCTGTACCAGGAATGATCCATGCTGGAAATGACCCGCGAAGAGCGCGCGAATCTGGAGCTTGAACTGGTTGCCAAGCGGCAGGAGCACTCCGACCTCGACGCCGCAATTCATGCGCTGATCAGCACAGGCACCGCCGACACCATGATGCTGCAGCGCCTGAAAAAGAAAAAGCTGATGATCAAGGACCGCATCACCCAGCTCGAAGATATCCTGCTCCCCGACATAATCGCCTAGGTGCACTACGCACCATAACCGATTCGTTGCCGGTCCGATTGCCCAGGCCCCTGGTGTGCGCGACCAAATGTTTCCGGTTTTTCCCGGTTGCCAGAACCGGCAACACGCGTTAGGAATTTTTTAACAGACCGACCGCCGGTCTATTAGCTGGCGCGGATATTCATCGCAACGAATAAACATCAGGCCGCTCATGCCCCGCATCGTTAAACCTGCCGAAGAACGCAAGGCCGAAATCATCGAGGCAGCGATGAACCTGTTCATCACGCAAGGGTATGAGGCAACGACCGTCAATGATGTGATCGCGGCTGTGGGAATTTCGAAAGGCGCGTTTTACCACCACTTCACCGCCAAGGAGGACCTGCTCGCGGCCATCGCCCGGCAGCACGTTCTGCAAACAGCGGCAGATGCCCAAAGCGTGCTTGAGGACCCGACCCTTGATTCCTTTGCCCGCCTGAAACGCTTTCTGGAGCTGGCGCGCAAGCGCAAGGAGAATGAAAGCCTGCGGATCATGCGCACATTCGAGACCCTGTTCCGTGTCGACAACGTACCGCTTTTTCACCGCATCCACACAACCATGATCGAGGTCGTCAAACCCGTCCTGACCCGGATCATTACCGAGGGTGTGGCCGAACAGACGTTTAACACCCCCAGCCCAGAATGGGCCGCAGACACCATTCTGCTGCTCGGCGCCAGCAACCGGGAGGCGGTTGCGGCGATTTTTACCGCCACGGGCGAAGCTGAACGCGAGGCGGCCATAGCAGAACTGGCAGAAAGAATGCGCTTCACCGCGATCACCATTGACCGCATTCTTGGCCTGCCCGATGGCAGCCTTGATGCATGCAATGACGACTTTCTGCGCGCATTATCCACCGGATCCCAATGCCTGCACGCCACTGCCGCAGAGTAAACGCGCCGCCCTTACTTGAACAAAATCCGTTTTTCCCCTAAACGCTCTTTTTGCACAGCATTCGGGGGCGCGCCGTGTTCACCTCACCACCTGTAGCGATTGTCATGGGCAGCCAGTCTGACTGGCCGACCATGCGCATGGCTGCCGAGACACTTGATACCCTCAAGATCGACTATGAGGCGCGGATCATCTCCGCCCATCGCACCCCGCAGCGCATGTGGGATTTTGCCCATTCAGCCCGCGACGACGGCTTCAAGGTCATCATTGCTGGCGCAGGCGGCGCAGCCCATTTGCCCGGCATGATTGCCGCCATGACCACCCTGCCCGTTTTTGGTGTGCCTGTGCGCTCCAAGGCATTGAGCGGTCAGGACAGTCTGCTCTCGATCGTGCAAATGCCCGGCGGCATTCCCGTGGGCACACTCGCCATTGGTGAGGCCGGTGCCATCAACGCCGCTTTGCTGGCCGCCTCGGTGCTCAGCCTGTCAAACGACGAAATCGTTGAAAATCTCGCAGAATTCCGCCGCGCCCAGACCGCCAGCATCCCTGAATTTCCGGTAGACAATGACTAATACCCAACTCCTGCCCTCCGGCTCCACCATCGGCATTCTCGGTGGCGGGCAATTGGGGCGCATGCTGGCCACAGCCGCCGCCCAGCTCGGCATGAAAACCCATATTTTCTGCCCGGACCCGCAAAGCCCGGCATTCGATGTCACGCCGCTGAAAACCGTCGCGGCCTATGACGACAGGGCAGCGCTGAAAGCCTTTGCCGATGCCGTGGACGTCATCACCTATGAATTCGAGAATGTGCCCGTTGAAACAGCCGCCTTTCTCGAGGGGTTAAAGCCGCTTGCCCCCGGCACCCGGGCACTCGCCGTCTCGCAGGACCGGCTGGTTGAAAAACGCTTTCTCACCGACAACGCCATCCCCGTCGCCCCGTACCGCGCGGTCGACACATTGGACGCGCTGGTTGAAGCGCTCGGCGAAATCGGCGAACGCGCCGTTCTGAAAACCACACGGCTTGGCTATGACGGCAAGGGACAGCGCATGATCCGCGCCAAAGCCGATGCGGCAACAGCTTTTGCCGATCTTGAAGGCCAGCAACTAGTGCTGGAAGCCTTTGTACCCTTTGAGCGGGAAATATCGGTTATTGTCGCGCGCAATGCCCGCAGCGAGACCCGCGCTTTTGACCCGGCCGAGAACATTCACGAAAACCACATTCTCAAAACCAGCACGGTTCCCGCCAACATCAGTGCCGAAACGGCGAAAGCGGCAGGCGATATGGCCGCGAGAATCGCTGACGCACTCGATTATGTCGGCATTCTCGGTGTTGAGTTCTTCGTGGTACCCGGAGACGATGGCCCGACCCTTCTGGTCAACGAAATCGCACCCCGCGTCCATAATTCCGGCCACTGGACGCAGGCTGTGTGCCTGACAGACCAGTTCGAGCAGCATATCCGCGCCATTTGCAACTGGCCTCTCGGCGATACCACCCGTTTGGCGGATGTGGTGATGGAAAACCTGATCGGCGACGAGATTCACGCCATTGGCGAAATGCTGGTTCCCGGCACCCAACCGCACATTTATGGCAAGGCGGAAGCCCGTCCGGGGCGTAAAATGGGCCATATAAACCGGGTAAATACGGCCATTGGCACTAAATAGCCCGGACTCGCCCCATGGTTGTGGACAATACCAAAACCTTCTGCTATTCACGCGGCCCACGGTAACCGGCACAGCTGGTTGGCGCCGGGGTCTGTGATCCTGGTGTTTTGATCCAACAGATTTTTGATGAGCTTTGAAAGGGCGGATGACCTTTGCAAGTAGTTGTACGCGATAACAATGTCGATCAGGCGCTTCGGGCGCTGAAAAAGAAGCTTCAGCGCGAAGGTGTCTTCCGCGAGATGAAGCTGCGTAACTATTACGAGAAGCCCTCCGAGAAGCGGGCACGCCAGAAAGCCGAGGCCGTTCGTCGCGCCCGCAAGCTGGCCCGCAAGCGCGCGCAGCGCGAAGGCGGTCTTGCCGCTCCTTCCGCAGCTGGCCGCCACTAGGCTTGATTGCAGTTTGCATTGAAAACGCCGCTCCCTTTCGGGGGCGGCGTTTTTCATTGTCCGGCATTTGCGGGCGGCACTAGTTCTCTTCGAGCACCTGTTCAAGCGTGCGGGTGAACACCTCTTCCGGCTGTGCCCCGGAAAGTGCCAGCTTCTGGTCAAAGACGAAAAACGGCACACCACGAATGCCCTGTTGTGCCGCATGGGCGGCCGCCGCTTCAATGGCCTTGAACCGCGCCCTGTCCGTCACAATCGCCCGTGCTTCCTCTGCCGCAAAGCCATGCTCTTCTGCGATCGGCACCAGCACATCGGCATCGGCAATATTCAGCGCATCGAGGTAATAGGCATCCCCAATGGCCCGCGCCAGCTTGTGCTGGGTGCCTTTGGCCCGGGCCGCTGCAATCAGCGCCTGGGCGGCTTGCGTGGCATAGCGCATGGGCTGCTTGCGCATATCAAGATCAATGCCACTTGCCCGCGCCTGCTCTTCCAGATGATCCCACATTTCATAAGGATCGTTACCGTATTTGAGGCGCAGCATCTCCACCACGTCTTCCCCTTCTTCAGGCGCATTGGCATCAAGGAGATAGGGATGGTGTTCAATCTCGATTTCGGTGCCGGCAGGCAAGGCGGCGATCGCCTTGTCGAGCCGGGCCAGCCCCAACAGGCACCAGGGGCATGCCGGGTCAGAAAACAGGTCTATTTTGAGCATCTGGTTCTCCTTGCACGCGTCCCTGAACGCTATGTGGGGCGCGCGCAGCGTTATGGCAAGCGATCAATCCCGACCGCTTTGCGCAGCGTTTTGATGTGATCGGCTGGCTGTGTCCAGTCCGGACTGGTCTCGGTCCAGTAATAACTATGTGTAAAGAAGCGCGGCGCAATGCCCGAGTGATGGATCTCGACCTTCTCGTCACGAATGGCGTCGCCAAATCTGTCCTTGCCCGAAACCGGCCCGCTGATCGGGTCGCCGAACAAAAAGAAGTATGGACTGAACGGATCATAGATATTGGTCCAGCGCACCGTGCTGAACACGGCGGCATGGTGCGCAACTTCATGTCCTTTGTATTTATAAACGCTGCGAAAATCTGAATTATAGGATTCAGGCGGCGCGGTAGGCAGCACCCGCTGCTGTTTCATCCGGTCCAGATCTTCCCGCCCCTCGGCAATCAGGAACTGGGCGCTGGCAAGGGGTGAACCAAGGGCCACAAAATCACTGACCTTCCAGCCGGACAAACGGGCCACCTTGCCCGCCTTGGGCGCAACCGGCTTTTGCTGCCGCAAATGATTGAATGCAGTCCACTGCAGCGCCTGATAGGCGGCCACGTCTTCCGGCGTCCAGCCTTTGCCCTCACGCGAGGCAACAAACGCATCAACGGCCTTGAGTGCCTCCGCATTATCGGGCGGATTATCCTTGGTGGGGCCGACCTGCCGCCACAGAATATGCAGGATATCATAGGCCAGCACCGTACCCAGCGAATGGGCCACAACAACGATACGGTCATAAGCGGGGTCATCATGCAGCGCCCGCAACAGGCGCAGCCCGCGATTACGCACGCTTTGCCGACTTTGCACCGTCTCGGTCTGTGCACTCAGATAGCTCGCCGCATCGCCGAAATAGGGCAAAAGAAACCGCCGGGCCAGATAGAATTCAATCAGCAATAAAACCATGGCCCAGGCCGCCGGATAGCCGGCATAGGTCCATAAAGCCGAACCGGCGAACACGCCGACAATTGCCCAGAGCGGCACCCGCCCTAAAAAGCCGAAACTGTGAAAGAATTTTGGCAAGAGCAATACAATCAGCGCAACCGCACTGACGCCGAGGGCGATATGGGCCCTGGGTTCAAAGGCGACCGCCAGCCAGTCCGTATGCACAAACTGTTCGAGGGACAGAGCAGCCACCCAGAACAGCGCCACAGCAATCAGGCTGAATACCCAGAACACCGTCCAGGGTCCGCGCAAATCGCCCGGCACATCTGTGGGATCAATCCACAACAGCCGCCGCATCCAGCGCCAGAGATTGCGCAGGGGCGTGTCATTGAGCAGGTCGGCATAATAGAGTTCAAAGAAATCGGTTTTGCGGTCCTTGTGCAGCGGCGTGGTGATGCGCTGCAATTCAAACAGCCCGCCCTTGTCATCCGGCACAATCCAGATGTCGCGGCCCGGATCGTCCTGCTCGGGCGCATGCGGGGCTTCGCTCTCAGGGCGCACCTCGGGGTTGAACTGCCAGAGCACTTTGACAAAGTCGCGGATCGTGCCCATCGGGCGCTGTTCGCCCTGCCCGTGTACCACCACAATTGCCTGTCGCTTGATCGGCTTGTGTTCGTCTATCTGCCCGGTGCTACCCGATGCTGCTCTGGCCATATCCGCGTCCTCCCAAAGTCCGGGGCAGACCGCCACATTTGGCGGCGCATGTAAACCCAAAAGCTGGCCCTGTGCCGGATCAGGCTGCTGTCTTGAATGCCAGCCAGATCGCAACCCCCACCAGCAGCAGCGCAAACACCAGCCCCAGCCCCCGCCGCCAGCGCTGATTGGCAAATAGCCGCGTAAAACTGCCGGCACCCGTCACGATCAAGGTATGCACCAAAGTGGCGGCAAACACATAGACCAGGGTGAGCACCACCGTTTGCGGCATCAAGGGTTCAGCGGCGGCAACGAATAGCGGCAATACGGTAATATAAAACAGCGCCGCCTTGGGGTTCAGCAGATTGGTAATCAGCCCGCGACGGAAAAACACCGGCAGCTTGTGCTGCATGGTCGCCTGCTCGGGCGGCAGCAGCGTTTCGCGCCAGCTGTCCCATGCCAGCCACACCAGATAAAGCACCCCGCCCCAGCGCAGCACTTCATAAAGGGCACGGTTTTCCGAAATCAGCGTGGCAACGCCAAATGCCGCCAAAAGGCCGATGACCAAGAGCCCCAGGGCAACCCCCGCAACAGCTGCATAACCCGCTGCACGCCCCCTCTGTGCCCCAAGAAGCGCCAGATAGACCATGTTCGGCCCCGGCGTCAGCTCGATGGCAATCGAGGCAATGAAAAACGCCAGAAGTGTTTCAGCAGGTATCAGCATGCGGTCTCACCATGGCGCACAAAAAAAGGGGAACAAGCTGTTCCCCTTTTTCTTAACATTGCTTTTCAGGCGCGCCTAATGTGCAAAGGCCTTGACGATGTCTTCGGTCATTTTCTTGGCATCGCCGAACAGCATCATGGTGTTGTCGCGGAAGAACAATTCGTTCTGCACACCGGCATAACCGGCTGACATGCCACGCTTGATGAACAGCACCGTGCCTGCATCCTCGACATTGAGAACCGGCATGCCATAGATCGGCGAGGTCTTGTCGGTCTTGGCCGAGGGATTGGTGACATCATTGGCACCGATCACAAAAGCCACGTCCGACTGGGCGAACTCGGAATTGATATCCTCAAGCTCGAACACCTCATCATAAGGCACATTGGCTTCCGCCAAGAGCACGTTCATGTGCCCCGGCATGCGGCCTGCCACCGGATGAATGGCATATTTGACCTCAACGCCTTCGGCCTTGAGCAGATCCGCCATTTCACGCAGCGCGTGCTGGGCCTGCGCCACCGCCATGCCGTAACCGGGCACAATGATGACCTTGCCGGCATTCTTCATCATGAAGGCCGCGTCATCTGCAGAACCCTGCTTGACCGGCCGGGTCTCTTCTTCGCCGGCACCGGCAGACGATGTGTCGCCACCAAAGCCACCGAGAATGACCGAGATGAACGAACGGTTCATCGCCTTGCACATGATGTAGGAGAGAATGGCACCCGAGGACCCCACCAGCGCACCGGTGATGATCAGCGCGGTATTGCCCAGCGTAAAGCCGATGCCCGCCGCCGCCCAACCCGAATAGGAATTGAGCATCGAGACCACAACCGGCATGTCAGCGCCGCCAATCGGGATGATCATCAACCCACCCAGCACCAGTGCCAGAACGGTAATCGCCCAGAACAGGACCGGATCAGCGGTGATCGTGAACTGCCAGACCAGCGCCAGCAGTACCAGACCCATCACAATATGGATGACATGGCGTGCCGGCAGGATGATCGGACGACCCGACATATTGCCGTTGAGCTTGGCAAAGGCGATGACCGAACCGGTAAAGGTAAAGGCACCAATGGCAACACCAATGCTCATTTCCACCAGCGCCTGGGCGTGAATATGCCCATCGGTGGCAATGCCGAAGGCGTCAGGCGCATAAAGCGCTGCCGCCGCCACAAACACAGCCGCAAGACCCACCAGCGAGTGGAAGGCTGCAACCAGCTGCGGCATGTCGGTCATGGCGATACGTTTTGCCATGACAGCGCCAATGCCGCCACCAATGGCGATACCGCCAACGATCAGGGCCCAGCTGAGCATGTCCGAGGGGTTGGCAACCGCAAGGGTCGTCAACACCGCAATGGTCATGCCGACCATGCCATAGGTATTGCCGCGACGGGCGGTTGACGGGCTGGAAAGGCCGCGCAGGGCCATAATGAACAATACGCCGGCAACGAGATAGAGAACGGCCGCAATATTTGCAGAAATCATGGTGCTAGCCCTTCTTCTTGTACATGGCCAGCATGCGCTGGGTGACGAGGAATCCGCCAAAGATATTTACCGAGGCAAAGATCAGCGCCAGAAAGCCAAACAATTTGGAAATCCAGTTGCCGTCTGCCGCCAAGTGTACGCCAACCGCCAAAAGCGCACCGACAACGATCACCGAGGAGATCGCATTGGTCACGCTCATCAGCGGGGTGTGCAGCGCCGGGGTTACCGACCACACAACGAAATAGCCCACAAAGATCGCCAGCACAAAAATTGCCAGCCGGAAGATAAACGGGTCGATTGCCCCGCCCGAAGCCGCATGGGCGGCCGCGCTCATCAGGTCGATTGCCTGTTCCGAACTCTGTTCCATTTACTTGTCTCCGGTCTTGGCCGCGGGGGCGGTTTTCGCTGCAGGGGCGGTCTTTGCCGGAGCAGCCTTTTTCGCCGCTGGCTTTTTGGCTGCAGCGGGTTTTGCTGCAGGCTTTGCCGCCGCTTTCTTCGCTGCAGGCTTGGCAGCCGGGGCCGCCTTTTTAGCCGCAGGCTTCTTTGCTGCAGCCGGTGCCGGCTTGGCCGCCAGAAGGCCCGGATGCACAACAGCGCCATCACGGGTCAGAACGGTCGCTTTGACCAGCTCGTCTTCCCAGTCAATCTTGAGCGCCTTTTTTTCCTTGTCCACAAGGGTCTCAAGGAAGGCGACCAGATTGCGCGCATAAAGATTGGAAGCCGAGGTCGCGATACGCCCCGCCATATTGGTAAAGCCGATAATCGTCACATCCTTGTGGGTGACGATCTTGTCCGGCTGCGTCATCTCACAATTGCCGCCCCGCTCTGCCGCGAGATCGACAATGATCGAGCCCGGTGCCATCGATTCAACCATTTGTTTGGTGATGAGGCGCGGTGCCGGACGGCCCGGGATCAGCGCCGTGGTGATGACGATATCCTGCTTGGCGATATGACTGGCCACGAGCTCGGCCTGTTTGGCCTGATATGCCTTGCTCATTTCCTTGGCATAGCCGCCGGCGGTTTCCGCCTGCTTGAACTCTTCATCCTCAACCGCAACAAACTTGCCGCCAAGCGATTCAACCTGTTCTTTGGAGGCCGGGCGCACATCGGTCGCCGAGACAACAGCACCCAGCCGTTTGGCTGTGGCGATCGCCTGCAGACCGGCAACACCGGCCCCCATCACGAACGCCTTGGCCGGGCGCACAGTGCCCGCCGCCGTCATCATCATCGGCATGGCGCGCTCAAAGGCTGTGGCCGCTTCAATCACCGCCTGATAGCCGGCGAGATTGGCCTGCGAGGACAATATATCCATCACCTGCGCACGGGTAATGCGCGGCATGAATTCCATCGCCACGGCAGTGACACCGGCCTTGGCCAGCGCGGCAATATCCTTCTCATTGCCATAAGGGTCCATGGCACCGATCACCAGCGCACCCTTGGCAACACCGGACACGGCGGCCGGTGTCGGCCGGCGCACGGCCAGCACCACATCGGCACCCTTGACGGTCGCGGCCGCTGTGGCTGCAATGCTCGCGCCTGCCGCCTTATACTCTGCGTCAAGAATGCGCGAACTGGCACCTGCGCCCTTCTCGACAGTGACACTAGCGCCCAAAGCAACCAGTTTAGCCACGGTCTCCGGCGTGGCGGCAACCCGGGTTTCCCCCGCAAACCGCTCCCGCGAAATCGCTATCTTCATAAATGTCTCCTGCTGATCTGGATTGACCCCATGATGCGGCCAAACGTCCGTCTCTCAGCCCCAGATCAGGGATTGATGAGAAAATACAAGGCAACCATCATGATCGCGAGCGCCACAACGGACCATTTGCCGAAGCGGATAAACCCGTCATAGGTGCGTTCATGTTCCTTGAAGTCGTCGGCGGTTGGTTTTCGTGCCATCAAATCCCCCTGGCGAATATGCACTTCATCTACCGGGTGAAAACACCCGTCCGGAAACCCGGCTTCACAAGGAATGAAACCGGAGCTCCGGGTCTTGACCAATCACAGCTCCGGTAGCCGGAACCGCTTTATTGAGGCTGTGTCGCCTCAAGTTCGTCGATCAGGCCCTCGATCATCGAGAGGCCGAGCGACCAGAAATCGGGATCACGCGCATCAAGCCCGAATGGCTTGAGCAATTCCGAGTGATGCTGCGATCCACCCGCCTTGAGCAGATCGAAATATCGTTCGGCAAACCCGTCATTCGCCTTCTCATACTGTGCATAAAGCGAGTTCACAAGGCAGTCACCGAATGCGTATGCATAAACGTAGAAGGGTGAGTGAATAAAATGCGGAATATAGGCCCAGAAAATCTCATAACCGTCATTGAGCTTGATTGCCGGCCCAAGACTTTCCCGCGAGACCTCCAGCCACATTTCATTGAGTTCTTCGGTCTTGAGTTCACCCTTGCGCCGCGCCGTGTGCACCTTGCGCTCGAATGAATAGAACGCGATCTGCCGAACCACGGTGTTGAGCATGTCCTCCACTTTCTGGGACAGCATGGCAAAGCGATGCTTGGGCGATTCAGCTGCCGCCAGTAGCGAACGGAATGTCAGCATTTCCCCGAAAACACTGGCAGTTTCAGCCAGTGTCAACGGCGTTGAGGCCATCAAGGGGCCCTGCGCGGCGGCCAGGCGCTGGTGCACCCCATGCCCCAGTTCATGGGCCAGCGTCATCACATCCCGCGCCTTGCCGAGATAATTGAGCATCAAATAGGGATGCGCGCTCGGCACGGTGGGATGGGCGAAAGCACCCGGCGACTTGCCCGGCTTGACCGGCGCATCGATCCAGCCGGAATCGAAAAACGGCTCGGCGATTTCCACCAGTTTGGGTGAGAATTTGCCATAGGCATCAAGAACTGTGGATTTCGCTGTTTCCCAGTCAAAAATCCGCTCATCGCTGGTCGGCAGCGGCGCATTGCGGTCCCAGGCATTGAGCTGATCCTTGCCGAACCACTTCGCCTTCATCGCATAATAGCGGTGCGACAGACGCGGATAGGCGGCGCGCACGGAATTCTCCAGCGCATCGACCACTTCACGCTCAACCGAATTGGCCAGATGGCGGCTATCGGCAATATCCTCGAACTTGCGCCAGCGGTCGGATATTTCCTTGTCCTTGGCCAGCACATTGGTGATGTGGGTGAACAGCCGCTTGTTCTCGGTCAAAACCGAAGAGAGTTCGTGGAAAGCCGGCTCGCGCTTTTTCTCTTCGCGATCGGTCAATTGCGTCAGGATGGTTTCCAGCCCAACCGTCTCGCCTTCCAGATTGAACTTGAGGCTGGCCATGGTCTCGTCGAACAACCGGTTCCAGGCACCCCGCCCGGTGACGGACTTGTCGTGGAACAATTCCTCCACCCGGTCTTCCAGCTGATAGGGCTTGGCCTTGCGCAATTCATCAAACCAGGGCTTGTAACGCTTCAGCGCGGCATCTTTTTCAAACGCCTTTTCAAGCACGCCATCATCAATCCGGTTCATCTCCAGCGAAAAGAAAATCAGCTTGGAGGAAAGATTGGTCAGCGCTTCCTGCACATCACCGAGAAATTTGGCGCGATCCGCATCGGCCGTGTTCTGCGCATAATTGAGATAGGCAAATGAAGCGATGCGCCCGGTCAGGTCGCCAAGCGTTTCATAGGCGGTAACCGCATTGACCAGCCCACCATCCTTCGCCAGCGCTTCAAGCTTGCCCTTGAAGGTCGCTTCAAAAGCTGTGGCATCATCCTCGGCCTGGCTGATCCCTGCCTTCAGCTCCGGCGAATCCATCCCCGGATAGAGGTCGCTGAGATCCCATTCCGGCAAATTGCCAAAACTGTTGTGCCCTTTTTGCGCGGACGCCTCTGGGGCGCGTGGCAGGTCATTCATTCGTTTTCTCCGGTCGGCTGCGGTCTTCGTCATGTCGTAATTTCAGGCAGAGCATCGGCATTGAGAGGATCAAAACACATATGGCTCCGGCGGGCGCGACCTTATCACAGCCCCGGACGCTGCCAACCCGCTGCAAACTGATCAACGTGATTAAAACCCTGTTAAGCGCCCGAGCCTATTGTGCCCCAAAACGACACATCGCGATTCTTGCGAAAATGCGGTGTGTAGAGTGTGTGGGTACTAGTTTAGTGGTGCGATGACCAAAGTTCTTATTGTCGATGATGAACCCGTACAGCTTCGGCTGACAGCCGAAGTCGCAGCGCGCGCCGGCTTTGACGCGCTTACCGCACAAAACGGCCAGGAAGCCCTGTCGCTGCTGCGCACGGACAGCGCGATTGGCGTCATGATTCTCGATCTTGTCATGCCCGAACTCGACGGCATGGGCGTGCTCGAAGCCATGCGCCGCGAAAACATTGCGGTCCCCGTCATCATCCAGACCGCCAGTTCATCGCTTGAAACAATTGTCTCCGCCATGCGCCACGGCGCGTCTGACTTTTTTGTCAAACCCGTCGCCCCGGAACGCCTGACCATTTCGCTGCGCAACGCCTTGAAACTCGACCATCTGGAAAACGCGGTGCGCACTGCCCGTGCCCGCCGCGACGGCACGGTCGGCCTCAACGACATCATCACCGGCAGCCCGGCCATGGCCCGCACCCTTGAACTGGTACAAAAGGCGGCCAAAAGCACCATTCCCGTGCTGATCGAAGGCGAAAGCGGCACCGGCAAGGAGCTGATCGCGCGCGCCATCCAGGGCATGGGCGAACGCGCCTCAAAACCCTTCATCACCGTCAATTGCGGCGCCCTGCCCGCCCATTTGGTGGAATCCACCCTGTTCGGCCATGTCAAAGGTGCCTTTACCGGTGCCCATGCCGATCATGCCGGCAAGTTCGAAGAGGCCAATGGCGGTACACTGTTTCTTGATGAGGTTGGCGAACTCGCGCCCGAAACCCAGGTCAAACTACTGCGCGCCATCCAGGACGGCGAGATCGAGCCGGTGGGGGCAGCAAAATCCAAACGGGTCAATGTGCGCCTGATCTCGGCCACCAATCGCCGCCTGCTCAACATGGCGCGTGAGGGCACATTCCGCGAAGACCTTTATTACCGGCTCAATGTCTTTCCCGTCTATGTGCCGCCCTTGCGCGAGCGTATGGGCGATGTGCCCGCCCTCGTTGATCATTTCATTGCCAAACTGGGCGCGGAAGCCAGCCGCCGCATTCACGGCATAGCGCCCGACGCGCTCGACATGCTGAAAAGCTATAACTGGCCGGGCAATATCCGCCAGCTTGAAAACGCCCTGTTCCGTGCCATCGTTCTGGCCGAGGATTCCTATCTGCAGGCCGAGGATTTTCCACAGGTTCTTGCACAGATATCCGGCCGCGAGGATGCCCTGACACGCACCCGGCTCACCGCGCAGCAGAATACGCCCGTGCATATCGATGATGCGCCATTGATCCTCAAGGCAAGCGATGCCATTGCCCCGGCAACCGACCGTTTTCTGACCCCTGAGGGCGAGGTTTCCTCCATTGCAGCGCTCGAACGCGACCTCATCATCTTCGCGCTCGAACACCATAACGGCCACATGTCACAGGTCGCCCGCGCGCTCGGCATTGGCCGCTCAACGCTTTATCGCAAGCTCAAGGAATACGGGATTGAAGAGAGCATGACACAGGACGCGGCCTGATTAGTTGCACCAAAGCAACAATTTTTCGTCACATTGCCGCGACCAGATTGTTTGAACCAATTCTTCACGCTACTCGTATAGAAGAGTATGCGAACGGACATAAACCTATCATTATTGGATAGGTGTTCGACTATTCGTGGTTCGGGCGTGGAGCACACATGAGCAAGATGGTGGCCGGTATTTTTGCCGGATTTGTATTTCTGGCAACCGGTCCGATTGGCCTGGCACAGGAAAAAATAACAGTCGCTGGCATTGAAGCCACCCGGGTCGTCATCGCGCCGCCACAGAATGCGATTTCCAAAACCATCAAGGCCGGCCTTGCCGATGCCTATTACACCGCCCGTCAGGACAGCGCCGCCTATAAGGACGCGCAAAAACTCTATTATTTCTATGGCGCCCGCCATTTCGAGCCGCTCTGGCTGACCGAGACCACCAATGGCAAAATCGCCTTTTCGGACAATGCCGAGAAAATCATCGCGGTTTTCAAACAGGCCGAACTGACCGGGCTTAATCCGGCCGATTACCTCACCGATGCCATCGACCTGCGAAATGCAGGCACCGATCCTGAAAGCCTTGCGGCGCTGGAGACGGCCTTCTCCGCCGCCGCCATCCGTTTCGCAAACGATACCCATAGCGGCCGCATTGATCCGCGCCGAGTGGCCAGCGATATCAGCATCAAGCCGGACCGGCTGGATGAATCCGATCTGCTCATGCAACTGGCAGAAAGCGCCGACCCGGCAGCTTTTCTGACTTCGCTCGAGCCGACCCATCGCGAATTTCTGGCGCTGAAAAAGGCACTTGCCGGATTTTATGACGGCACCGCCAAGGAACCGGTCGTTATCCCGGACGGAAAAACCTTGCGTTTGGGCATGCAGGATGCGCGCGTCCCCCTGATGCGCGCCCGCCTTGGCCTGCCCCTGCCCGTTAATGCCGACGACATCACTTACGATGACGAAATCGTTGCAGCGATTGAGACCTTCCAGGACGATCTTGGATTGCAGGTCGACGGTGTTGCCGGGCCGGCAACTATTGCGGCGCTCAATGGCGGCAGCGCCACTTCAAAGGGCGACATCATCGCCAATATGGAGCGCTGGCGCTGGATGCCCCAGGATATCGGCGACTTCCGCGTTATGGTCAATATTCCTGAATTCCGCCTGGCGGTGATGCAGGGCGATACCCCCGTTCACACAACGCGCGTCGTTGTGGGAACAGCCAAGCACAAGACGCCGATTTTCT
Organism: Mariluticola halotolerans; assembly: GCF_021611515.1. Lineage (GTDB taxonomy): Bacteria > Pseudomonadota > Alphaproteobacteria > Rhizobiales > Devosiaceae > Mariluticola > Mariluticola halotolerans. The sequence goes on along the minus strand of NZ_CP090960.1, from coordinate 2,890,352 downwards.
CGGACATGATCAAGCATATCGTGGTCAATCCCTACTGGAACGTCCCCCCGTCCATCGCCAGCAATGAGATTGCCCCGCAACTCGTTTCAAACCCGGGCTATATTGCCGGCAACAATATGGAATTGCTGTTCGGCAACAAGGTGGTGGATGCGGCAGCATTCGACTGGTCAGCGACCAATGTGAACAATTTCCGGATCAGGCAGCGCCCCGGCAGCAGCAATGCGCTGGGTTCGGTGAAATTCCTGTTCCCCAATTCACACAATGTCTATTTGCACGACACCCCGTCCAAATCGCTGTTCTCGCGCTCCTTCCGGGCGTTCAGCCATGGCTGCGTGCGGGTTCAAAACCCCTGGGAATTCGCCGAAGCCCTTTTGCGTCATGAACCCAAGGTGACCCTGGCCAGCCTTGAATCCCAGCGGGGGCCGAGCGAGCGCTGGAACAATCTGGAACGCAAGATACCGGTGCATCTCACCTATTTCACCCTGCGCGTCGACATGGACGGCTCGATCCGCTCCTATGGCGATGTTTATGGTCACAACAAAAAACTGAAGGACCTGCTGGGCGTTTAATCCCGGCAGCTATTCAATGGGCGAACTCCCAACGCTCGCGGACTTCCCCGGGCGCACCTTCGACAAATTGCGTTTTGGCGACACCGACAGCGTTGGCCATGTCAACAATGCGGTCTTCTCCACACTGTTCGAGACCGGCCGGGTCACCCTGCTCTACCAGGACAACCCCGTACCGGTGGAGGATGGCTTCGGTTTTGTGCTCGCCCATATCTCTATTGATTTTATTGGCGAGATACTCTGGCCCGGTCAGGTGGATATCGGCACCGGCATAGCCCGGATCGGTCGCAGTTCGGTGCAGTTCACCCAGGCCCTGTTCCAGAACGGCCAATGTGTTGCCCGCGCCACCAGCACGATTGTGCTGACCAACAGAACGACAAGACGTTCCCACCCCATGCCGGAAACAATACTGGCCAGCCTGCGCAGCAAGACAGTTAGTGACGCAACCTTTTGTTAACCAACAATCAGTCGTTAACGCTTGTTAAGATTTATGCCTTGGTTATGCCCGCTTTAAACTATATATCAACGGGATAGACACGCAGTTAGCATTAACAAAATCTAATGAAGTTTATGCTATCTTGCGTCTTCTACCGGGGATCATTGGGCAATCGGGCTACATCAGGCGTGCGAACAAAAACCAACACATATTGGCAGCGTTTTCTGCGTGCCCTGCTGGCGTTTTCCGTCACCATAGCAGCCGTATTCCCGCCCGCGAGCATCCCTGCCAGCGCCGCCTCAGGCGACCGCACACTCTATCTCTACTATACCCACACAAGAGAAACGGCCAAAATTACTTTCAAGCGCAATGGACGCTATGACAGTAAGGGCCTCGCCCAGCTCAACCAGTTCCTGCGCGACTGGCGCCGCAACGAGCCGACCAAGATGGATCCGGCATTGTTCGATCTTGTCTGGGAAGTCTATCAGGAATCGGGGGCCACAAAGCCCATTAACGTGGTGTCGGCCTATCGCGCCCCGGCAACCAACGAAATGCTGCGCTCCAAATCCAGCGCTGTCGCCAAGAATTCCCAGCACACCCATGGTCAGGCCATGGATTTCTTCATTCCCGGCGTCTCCATTAGCAAGCTCCGCCAGATCGCCATGAAAAAGCAGGTCGGTGGCGTGGGTTATTACCCGACATCAGGTAGCCCCTTCGTGCATCTCGACACCGGCAATGTGCGCGCATGGCCGCGCATGACCAAAGCGCAGCTGGAAAAAATCTTTCCCGATGGCAAGACCCTGCACATTCCCACAAACGGCGTGCCGCTCTCCAATTCGGGCTATCAGTTTGCCAAGGCACAATGGATAAAGTGCCGCACCGTTCCCTGTAACGGCCGCAGCGGCAGCAGCATTCGCCTCGCCAGCGCCAACGACAAGGATGACGGCAAGCCCAAACAGACCCTGCTGGGCTGGATGTTCGGCAATGACGAGGACGAGGGCGAAGAAGAAGGCAATGTGGTAACCGCCGTTGCCAGCGCCCCTGCCCGTACAGTGGCCAAAAGCATTCCGGCCAGCGCACCGGTTCCCGCCTCCCGTCCCCTTTTCGCCGGCACACTTGTCGCCGACGCACCTTTCCCTGCGGCCCGCCCACGCGGCCTGTTTACAACCACACCGGCACCTGCCGAGTATAATGGTGCGGCGGGCACAATCGCCGTGGCCTCACTGCAGGATGCCCCGGCACCGCGCACATTGATGTCGCAGCCGGCTGAACGCGCCAATTCGCTTGTCGCCGCCTATGCACCGGCCAATGCCCCTGTGCTGGACGCCCAGCAGGCTGTGCAGGCACTGATCGAGCGGAACAGCGCTGTTCCCGCAACGAGTGCGAATGCGAAACAGCCCGCCATCGCGCGCCCGGCCAGCACCGATGCGATCCGCACCGCCTCGGTTGCCAACTCGGGCGAATTTGACGCGCTGGGCAGCTTGATCGAAAGCACCTGGACTGCTGTCACGCAAAACGGCGCGCCCAAAATGCTTGCCCAGGCTAAAGCTGTGCAATTGCCGATCGAAACCCGCCAAGGCGTGTTCCATGCCCCGGACCTTGACCATGTGACCGAGATTTTCGCTGATCCGGCCCCCATGTCGAGCCAGCGCTATGCGGTCATCTTCGAGCATGATGAGGCCGATTTTGACCCGGCCACCGAAATCGGTCGCCAGACCAACAAGGCCAGCTTTGACGCGGATACTGCCTGGGGGCTCGATAGCCATCGCTTCCTGCCCAAGCCGCCGCTTCTGGTTGCCTCCCGCTAACAAACACTTGCCCCCGCTGGAACAATTTCCCATAAGCCCCCTGATGTGAATCGTCACATCACCGGCAAGTGCGTTACAAAGCCATATTCATCTGCTAAACCAGATCCATTATTGTGATCTGACTTGAGGCGAGGACTCGAAGTTTGAGCGAGAAGCCGCAAACACCCCTGCTCGACAGCGTAAACGAGCCCGCCGGAATTCGTGATTTCAGCCGCGAGCAATTGCGACAGCTCGCAGATGAATTGCGGGCGGAAATGATTGACGCTGTTTCGGTCACCGGCGGCCATCTCGGCGCGGGCCTCGGCGTGGTTGAACTGACAGTGGCGCTGCATGCCATCTTCAATACCCCCGATGACAAGCTGATCTGGGACGTGGGCCATCAGGCCTATCCCCACAAGATCCTGACCGGGCGCCGCGACCGCATTCGCACATTGAGGCAGACTGACGGCCTTTCCGGCTTCACCCGCCGGATGGAAAGCCCCTATGACCCGTTTGGTGCAGGCCACTCCTCCACCTCCATTTCCGCCGGTCTCGGCATGGCGGTCGGCTCGGAAATGAAGGGCGAAAAACGCAATGTTATCGCCGTCATCGGCGATGGCGCCATGTCAGCGGGCATGGCTTACGAGGCGATGAACAATGCCGGCGCGATGGATGCGCGCCTGATCGTTATTCTCAATGATAACGACATGTCGATTGCCCCGCCGACCGGGGCGATGAGCGCCTATCTGGCCAAACTGGTCTCCGGCCCCACCTATCGGGGTTTGCGCGAAACCGCCAAGAATATCACCGAGCGCCTGCCCTCATTCATCCATGAGAAAGCCAGAAAGACGGAAGAATTTGCCCGCGGTTTCTGGACGGGCGGCACCTTGTTCGAAGAACTGGGCTTCTTTTATGTCGGCCCCATCGACGGGCACAATCTCGATCATCTTTTGCCGGTCCTGCGCAATGTCCGCGATTCCGAGAGCGGCCCGATTCTGGTGCATGCGATCACCCAGAAGGGTAAGGGCTACGCCCCGGCCGAGGCCTCCAGCGACAAATATCATGGCGTCTCAAAGTTCAACGTGGTCACCGGTGCCCAGACAAAAGCGCCCTCCAATGCCCCAAGCTATACCTCGGTCTTTGCCTCCTCACTGATTGACGAAGCCGCGCGAGACGACAAGATTGTCGCCATCACAGCCGCCATGCCCTCGGGCACCGGGCTGGATAAATTCGCCGAGCTCTACCCCAAACGCATTTTCGATGTGGGTATTGCCGAACAGCATGCGGTCACCTTTGCCGCCGGGCTTGCCGTTGAGGGCATGAAGCCGTTCTGCGCCATCTATTCCACCTTTTTGCAACGCGCCTATGACCAGGTCATCCACGATGTGGCCATTCAGCGCCTGCCCGTACGCTTCGCCATAGATCGCGCCGGTTTCGTTGGTGCCGATGGCCCAACCCATGCAGGCAATTACGACAATGCCTATCTCGGTGCCATCCCAGGCATGGTGCTCATGGCCGCTGCCGATGAGGCCGAATTGCGCCATATGGTGGCAACAGCCACAGCCTTTGATGAAGGCCCGATTACCTTCCGTTACCCCCGTGGCGAGGGCACCGGCGTCGATATGCCCGAGCATGGCAAGGTGCTTGAAATCGGCAAGGGCCGGATCGTGCGCGAAGGCAGCACGGTCGCCATTCTCTCTTATGGCGCGCACCTTGACGAATGCATGGCGGCGGCAGAAGCGCTGGCCGGGTTCGGTCTTTCCACAACCGTTGCCGATGCCCGTTTCATGAAACCGCTCGACACCGACATGATTGCCAATCTGGCGCGCAACCATGAATTGCTGCTGACACTTGAAGAAGGTGGCCTTGGCGGCTTCGGCTCACACGTGGCCACATGGCTGGCCCAGAATGGCCTGCTCGACGGCAAGCTGAAATTCCGCCCCTTGATGATCCCGGACCGTTTTGATGAGCATTCCAGCCAGGCCAATATGTATGCCGCCGCCGGACTCGATCGCGCCGGCATTATCGCGGCGACCATGCAGGCCATCGGCACGGAAGCCGATGCCGGGCGGGTGATGGCAGCCATGGGCCGGGACAAAGCCCCGCTCTGATCTCTCGATATCTCTCAACACGGCGCAAAAAAAGGATCACCCGCCAAGCAAACGGGTGATCCCTCAAAATGGCACAAGATGGCCCTGATGCCGGACCACACGGCCCGGCACAAGCAAACCTATTCTTCGTCGTCGCCGCTCGTATCCGGCACCATGCCCAGGGCATGCATGTAAAGATCAAGAATGGCTTCCTGTTCCATGCGCTCGGACTTGTCCTGCTTGCGGATGCGCACAACCTGCCGCAACACCTTGGTGTCGAACCCGTTGCCCTTGGCCTCGGCATAGACTTCCTTGATATCTTCGGCGATGGCTTTCTTTTCTTCTTCCAGCCGTTCGATACGCTCTACAAATGCACGCAATTGATCGCGCGCTACTCCGTGGTCTGCCATGGCACTGCCTCTTTGTTAACGTGTCCCGTATCAACCTTACTCAGGCCCCAGGTTCAAGCGGTTTGGCACCGCTATCCACGACGCTGTGCGCACTATAGGTCCATATGACGGCAAAGCGTCGACAAACACTTGTCTCTTTTACCGAAATTCGTTCTAATTTCGCCCAATCACCCCCTTAGACATTGACTTGAGCACTCCCCTTTTGCATGAACAGAGCCTAGTCAAACCAATGCGACCATACCGATTGTATTCAGCCCTCCGCACCACACTGATCCTATTCACACTGCTGTTACCGGCAGCCTTTATGGCACAACCGGCGCAAGCGGATTTGCGGGTGTGCAATCAGACGCGAAATCCGCTAAACATCGCTCTTGGCTACCGTGCGGAACGCGGCTGGCAATCTGAAGGCTGGTGGCTTGCCGGACCGGATGATTGTGCCATCGTGTTTCAGGGCGACCTGAATGCCCGCTTCTATTATCTGTTCGCGGCAGATGATGTCGGCGGTGGTGCCTGGGGTGGTGGCGTTTATCTTTGTACCCGCGATGAGACGTTTACAATTTTTGGCGTCGAGGATTGCCTGGCACGCGGCTATGAGCGCACGGGCTTTTTCGAGGTCGATACCCAGAACCGAAGTGACTGGACTCTCCAGCTCACAGAACAAGATTCGACAGGTCCGGAAACACAATGAAACGCATGAGACGTGTAAAGATTCTCGCAACGCTTGGCCCCGCTTCCGATGACGAAGCGACCATCGAAAAACTGGCCCGTGCCGGTGCCGACGTGTTCCGCATCAACATGAGCCATGCCAGCCATGAAGTGCTGGCCCGGACCGTTTCCCGCATCCGCAAGGTGGAGGAAAAAACCGGTCACCCGATCGGTATCCTCGTCGATCTGCAAGGCCCCAAACTGCGCGTCGGCATGTTCAAGGATGGCGCGGTCATGCTGGAACAGGGCGCAAAATTCATTCTCGACACCTCCGAGGCTGAAGGCGACCAGAGCCGCGTGCACCTGCCACATCCCGAAATTTTCCAGTCTGTGGAAGCCGGGCACCGCCTCTTGCTCGACGATGGCAAGATCCAGCTCAAGGCCACACGGGTCGACGACGACACGATTGAAACTGAAGTTGTCTATGGCGGCAAGCTTTCCAACAAAAAGGGCGTATCCCTGCCCGACACGCTGCTGCCGGTTGGCGCGCTGACGGAAAAGGATCGCCTGGACCTCGACGAAGCCTTGAAGAACGAGGCTGACTGGATTGCGCTCAGCTTTGTGCAGCGCCCCGAGGACATTGTTGAAGTGCGCAAGCTCGTTCAGGGCCGCGCCGGCGTGCTCGCCAAGATTGAAAAGCCCCAGGCCATCGACCGGCTTGAGGAAATCATCAAACTCTGCGACGCCTTCATGATTGCCCGTGGTGACCTTGGCGTGGAAATGCCCATCGAGACCGTGCCGGGGCTGCAAAAGCGTATGATCCGTATCGCTCGCCGTTATGGCAAGCCGGTGGTCGTCGCCACCCAGATGCTGGAATCGATGATTACCTCGCCCATGCCGACCCGTGCCGAGGTTTCCGACGTCTCGATCGCCGTTTTCGAAGGCGCCGACGCCATCATGCTCTCAGCGGAAAGTGCCTCGGGCGATTACCCGGTTGAAGCCGTGGAAATGATGAACAAGGTTGCCGTCTCGGTAGAGAATGACAGCAATTATCCCGCCATCATTCGCTCCCAGGCAACCGAGCCGGAAGCAACCGCTGCAGACGCTATTTCCGCGGCCACCCGCCAGACCGCTGAAACCCTCGATTTGTCGGCGATCGTCACCTATACCTCTTCAGGATCGACGGGCATTCGCGCTGCCCGCGAGCGGCCTTCCAAACCGATCATCGCCGTCTCACCCAACCTCAAGACCGTCCGCCGGCTGGCGCTGGTCTGGGGCCTGCACTGCGTGCAAACAGCGGAAGCCTCCAATCTTGAAGCCATGGTCGATCAGGCCTGCAACATTGCCTTCAAGGAAGGCTTTGCCAAGCCGGGTGATCGCGTTGCAATCACCGCCGGCGTGCCGCTGGGCACCCCCGGCGCCACCAATATGCTACGCATCGCCTTTGTCGGGCAGGACGGCACCGGCAGCTCGTAAAAACGCTGCTGACTGCCCCCCCCTAAAGGAGAACAGCAAACGAGAGGATAAGCATTATGGCGCTTTCAGATACCGACCTCACAGCCGCCCTGGCGGCCGTTGATGACGGGCTTGAAACCAGCCTGACCCGGCTGAAAGACCTGTTGCGCATCCCCTCGATTTCCACCGATCCGGCCAACAAGGCCGATTGTGCGAAAGCGGCTGATTGGCTGGTTCACGAACTGACAGAACTGGGGTTTGACGCCAGCGCGCGCCCAACCCCCGGCCATCCGATGGTCGTCGCTCATGACCAGAGTGCAAACGGTCCGCATGTCTTGTTTTACGGCCACTATGACGTGCAGCCGGTCGATCCGCTCAACCTTTGGCATTCCGATCCCTTCGAGGCCGAAATCAAGACTGGTCCCGATGGCGAAAAAATCATCGTTGCCCGTGGTGCCTCCGACGACAAAGGACAATTGCTGACCTTTATCGAGGCCTGCCGTGCGCTCAAGGCCGCCAATGGCACCCTGCCCGCCAAGGTCACCATATTGCTTGAAGGCGAGGAAGAATCCGGCAGCACCAATCTTGCCCCTTTCCTTGAAAGCGCCAAGGATGAGCTGAAAGCCGATATCGCCCTTGTCTGCGATACCGACATGTATGACGAGCGCACCCCGGGCATTACCACCATGCTGCGCGGGCTTGTCGGCGAAGAAATTGAAATCACCTGCGCCAATCGTGACCTGCATTCGGGCATGTATGGCAATGCCGCCCGCAACCCGCTGCAGGTGCTCAGCGAGATCGTTGCCAGCCTGCGCAATGCCGATGGCAGCGTCGCGGTTGAAGGCTTTTACGATGATGTTGAAGAACTGCCCGAGGAAGTCGCCGAGATGTGGCGCGGCCTCGATTTTGATGGCGCTGCCTATCTCGGCGAAGCCGGGCTGAAAATCCCGGCTGGCGAACAGGGCCGTTCGGTGATGGAACAGATCACCTCGCGCCCCACCTGCGAAATCAATGGCATGATCGGCGGCTATACCGGCGAGGGCTTCAAGACGGTCATTCCCGCCAAGGCGAAAGCCAAGATTTCCTTCCGCCTCGTCTCCAATCAGGACCCGGCAAAAATCCGCGCCGCCTTTCGCGCCCATGTCCGCGCCCGCGTGCCCAAGGATTGCTCGGTGACATTCCACGAGCATGGCGGCAGCCCGGCCATCACTGTGCCGGTTGATGGCCCGTTCCTCGCCGCGGCCCGCACGGCCCTCAGCAATGAATGGGGTCGCGAAACCATTCTGACCGGTTCGGGCGGCTCCATCCCCGTGGTGGGCGAATTCAAACATCGGCTGGGCATGGACACGCTTTTGATCGGCTTTGCCCTGCCGACCGACAATATTCATAGCCCCAATGAGAAATACAACCTCACCAGCTACCACAAGGGCATCCGCTCCTGGGTACGGGTGCTGGCAGGTTTTGGCGGCTGAAGAGGGCACTCTCCGTGCCCGCCGCTCTGGATTGCCGCGCGCCTTCGCCGCTCGCAATGACGCGTTCTTACTGCACAAATGATCCCCACCCGCATCGTCATTCCCGTGAAAACGGGAATCCAGCGCGGGCAGCCCCGCCCGCATAAAACGTCTTTCGCGCCGTCGACACGGCGCACTGGATTCCCGCCTGCGCGGGAATGACGTGGTGGGTGTGACAGGTTCTAAAACTCTCAGCCATCATTGCGAGCGGCACCGCCGCGCGGCAATCCAGCGCGACACACGACACGCAAAAAGCCCCGCTTCTTGCGAAGCGGGGCTTTTTGAAATCTGCCATCAACTGGCGGTGACGCTTAACCCTGACGGGCTTTGAAGCGCTTGTTCACCTTGTTGATGATATATGTACGGCCCCGGCGGCGCACCAGCTTGTTGTCGCGGTGACGAGCCATCAGTGCCTTGAGCGAATTCCGGATCTTCATCTCTATTTCCTCAAGTCAAACAAAAAAGGCGCCGCGCGCCTGTTCCAATTGGGGCGGAACATAGGACCAACGCCGCACGCTGTCAATGTGCCGTTTCGGGATTGCACAAAGCACCATTTCGCATGTGGTTGACATTGTGATCAGGGCCTTAAGCCGGATTTTAACTTATTCGACTATGTTGTGTTTGTTAAGCAGGACGCGCTGTGTTGAAGGACAACTCAATATGACCAATTCACTAGCGAAGTTACGCATACTCGTCACCGACAATGATCCCCACATGCTCAGCGTCATGCATTCGATCCTGCATGGTATCGGCATTCGTGAAATCACCTCTGCACGCAGCAGTATTGATGCGCTCATGGAACTGAAGCGGCGCGAATTTGATGCTGTGCTGATTACCGACGACCTCGCCCCTCATGGTGGCGTCGGCGTGACCCGCAAGTTGCGTGCAACCGATTATACCCCCAACCAGCGCACCCCGGTCATTCTCATCGCCGGCAAGGCCTCGGTAGACTATATCGAAAAGGCCCGGGACGCAGGAGTAACCGAATTCATTCGCAAACCGGTGACGGGACAGATCGTGCAACAGCGGCTGCAAGCCATATTGCAAAACCCCCGGGATTTTATTGCCGAGGAGGGTTATGCGGGGCCCGATCGTCGCCGGCGCGTGCAGGATGCACCGCCCGAGCAGGAAAAACGCAAGCGCGCACCACAAGCCAGCCAGCCCGCTGAGAACGAAGCCATCTGAGCAAGGTATCAGCCGGACGTATCGACAAGTCCGGCAATCTCTTCCCAGCGATGACACGCGATCTGATGATCACCTGAAGCATTGGTCAGCGGCGGTCTGAGCTCGGCACAGATATCCCGCGCATGACGGCACCGGGTCCGGAACGTGCAGCCCGATGGCGGGTTGATCGGTGAGGGAATTTCACCGGTGAGCGCTTCAATGTCGCGCGCGCGCGCTTTCACCGGATCGGGAATCGGCACAGCGCTCAAAAGGGTCTGGGTATAGGGGTGCCGCGGGGCCTGATACAGCACATCACCCGCCGCCAGTTCAACGATACGTCCCAGATAAAGCACCATGATACGGTCGCTGACATGGCGCACGACCGACAGGTCATGGCTGATGAACACCAGCGTCAGCCCGAATTCATCCTTCAATTCACTGAGCAGGTTGAGAATCTGCGCCTGGATGGAGACGTCAAGCGCCGACACCGGCTCATCGCACACGATCAGCTTCGGCTCGGTGATCAATGCCCGGGCAATGCCGATGCGCTGGGCCTGCCCGCCGGAGAATTCGTGCGGATAACGATTGATCATTTCGGGCAATAGCCCCACCGCCTCCATCATCCGCAACACGCGCGCCCGCCGCTCACGCACCGGAAGCTCAGGCATCAATGTCCGCAAGGGATCAGCGATGATATCGCCCACGGTCATGCGTGGGTTGAGCGAGGCCAGCGGATCCTGGAAAATAATCTGCAGGTCACGCCTGTGCCGGCGCATTTCTTCTGCAGGCGCCTGGGTAAGATCATTGCCCAGCCAGACCACCTTGCCGGTATCCGGCGTCAATAGCTGCAGGATGCATCGGCCCAGCGTAGACTTGCCGCACCCGCTTTCACCCACAATCCCGAGGGTTTCGCCCCGGCTGACCGAAAAGGTAATATCCTCAAGCGCGGTCAGGGTCAGCGAACGGCCAAAAAGGCCGCTGGAAACGGCAAAGGTTTTCTTCAGCCCCTCAATGCTGAGCAGTGTTTGCGCGCTCATGCGTCCACCTCCTCATAGGCCAGCTTGCCCTCGTAAAAACAGGCGCGGGAACGCCCTCCTCGTGCACCCACCAGCGGTGGCCGTTCCACAAGACATTGCTCCATGCGAAATTTGCAGCGCGGATTGAAAGCGCAACCGGCCGGCAGTTGCTCAAGGCTGGGCGGCAATCCCTCGATCGGCATCAGCCGCTGCGCCCGTGCACCAACATGCGGTGTCGAATGCAACAGGCCAAAGGTATAGGGATGACGCGGGTCATAGAACAGGTCATCAACCGGCCCCTTCTCCACCGCACGTCCGCCATACATCACCATCATCCGATCAGCCAGACCCGCAACCACGCCCAGGTCATGGGTAATCATCACCAGCGCCGTGCCAAAATCATCGGTCAGCGATTTGAACAGCTCAAGCATCTGCGCCTGCACTGTCACATCAAGCGCCGTGGTGGGTTCGTCGGCGATCAGAACCTTGGGTTCGCACAGGAGCGCCATCGCGATCATCACCCGCTGGCGCATGCCGCCCGAGAGTTCATGCGGATAGGCATTGGCGCGCTTGGACGGTTCGGGAATACCCACCCGCTCTAGCATTGCCGTTGCCGCCCGCACGGCACTGGCATTGTCAGCGCCCTTGTGACGGATCAGCACCTCGGCCAGCTGCTTTTTGATCTTGAGGCTGGGGTTGAGCGAGGTCATGGGGTCCTGAAAGATCATCGCAACATCCTTGCCGCGATAAAGATCGAGCTTTTCCGGTTTCAACGCGAGCAGGTTGACCCCGTTGAACATCGCCTGCCCGCTGGCGCGCCCATTGCGCGCCAACAGCCCCATGATCGAGAGAAAGGCCTGGCTCTTGCCCGATCCACTTTCGCCCACGACAGCCAAGGTTTCCCCCTCCCGCAGGGTGAAACTGAGGTCACGCACGGCATGCACTTCCGCCTCATGCAGCGCAAAGGTGACATTGAGATCGTCAACGGTGAGAACATCAGCCATATCAATGATCCTTTGGGTCGAGCGCGTCGCGCAGCCCGTCGCCGATATAGGTGAGACACATCAGCATCGCCACCAGAACGATGGCCGGGAAGATCAGCAGCCAGGGCATGACTTCCGCCACCGGCGTGCCATTGGAGATCAGCGTGCCGAGCGAGGTCAGCGGCTCCTGCACCCCAAGCCCCAGATAAGAGAGGAAACTCTCGGTGATGATGATCTCAGGCACGGTCAGCGTGGCATAGATCACCACCGGACCGGTCAGATTGGGCACGATATGCCGGATGATAATGGTCCAGGGCTTGGCCCCGCCGGCGCGAGCAGCTTCCACGAATTCCTTTTCCTTGAGGCTAAGGGTCTGCCCGCGCACAATCCGCGCCATGGTCAGCCATTCCAGCGCACCAATGCCCACGAACAGCAAGACTGGCGAGCGCCCAAAAATCACCACCAGAATGATGACGAACAGGATATAGGGCAGCGCATACATGATATCGACAAAGCGCATCATCAATGCATCGACCCGGCCGCCGAAATAGCCTGAGACGGCACCGTAGATCACCCCGATAAATACCGAGACCAGAGTGGCAACCAGCGCCACCATCAACGACATCTGCGTACCTTGCAGCAAGCGGGCCAGCAAGTCGCGCCCGTTCTGATCTGTCCCGAAGAAATGCCCTTTTTCGAAATCGGGTGGCTTGCGGATTGCACTCCAGTCCACCGTGCCCCCATCCCATGGCACAAAGAAGGGACCTATCAGAGCCGCCAGAATGATAAAGCCCAAGACAAAGATCGAGACCATGGCGGCCCGGTTTGCCTTGAGGCGTCGAAATGCGTCCTGGGTCAGCGAGCGGCCCTGGGGCGCATCAAGCTGTTCCAGCTTTTCCGCATAAGCCGTCAGCACGGCGTCTTTTTTGGTCAACCCGGCCATCAGCGGAACCTCACCCTTGGATCGAGCCACGCATAAAGCAGATCAACCAGCAGATTGAGCACCAGAATGAGCGCCACATAAAAAATCGTCGTGCCCAGAACCAGCCCGTAATCCCGGTTCAGTGCGGCGGTGACAAAATATTTGCCGATCCCCGGCAGCCCGAAAATATTCTCCACCACCAGCGAGCCGGTGAGCAGATAGGACAAGCCCGGCCCCAGATAGGAAACGACGGGAATGAGCGCCGGTTTCAGCGCATGTCGCGTCAGCATCAGCCGTTCGCCAATGCCCTTGGATTTAGCGGTACGGATGAAATTGGTGCCGAGCACCTCGATCATTGAGCCGCGCATCAGCCGCGAAATCCGCGCTGCATGCGGCCAGGCCAGCACCGTGACCGGTAAGACCAGATGCGGCAGTGAGCCATTGACCCAGCCCCCCGCTGGCAACCATTTGAGATAGACACCGAAGACGAGCTGCAAGAGCCCGCCCATCAAAAAATTCGGGATGACCACGCCGAGCATGACAATCAGCACCAGCGCATAATCGGGCCATTTATTCTGGTTCACCGCCGCCACAACACCCGCCAGCATGCCAATGGCCGTGGCTGACACAAAAGCGGTCAGACCGAGCATCAGCGTAAACGGCAGGCCGATGGCAATCAGTTGCGAGACAGTGAAATCCTCAACCACCATGGAGGGGCCAAGATCACCCGTGAGCACGCCTTTGACATAGATGAAATACTGAACCCAGATCGGTTGATCCAGATTGTAATGTGCCCTCAGATTCGCCAGCACATCGGGCGGCAGGGCACGCTCGCCATCAAAGGGACCGCCCGGCGCCAGCCTGAGAATAAAGAATGCAATCGTGATGGCGATCAAAGCAATCGGCAAGGCCGAGAGCACGCGCCGGAAAGCGTATCCGAGCATCGGTTCGTACCCTTTGTTGTAACGCGAAAAACCAGATGGCGACGGGACCACAGCCCTGAAAGCTGCGGCCCCGTAGCGGTCACGTTACTCGGATTTGGAAATCCAGCGGTTACGATGGATGTCGGCTGCGTTGTCGACAAAGCCCGAAATCTTCGGTGAGACAACGTTTTTGGCGACATAGTAGTAGATCGGAATAACACCGAACTCGTCCATGGCAATCGCCTCGGCCTGGTGCATCAACCCGGCCCGTTCAACCAGATCAAGCGTGGCATTGGACTGGTCCAGCAAGGCATCATATTCCGCATTGCTGTAGCGGCCATAATTGTTGTCCACGCCGGTCTTCAACAGATCAAGCATGTTGATGGGATCATTGTAATCCATCAGCCAGCCTGCCCGACCGATCTCGAAATCACCAGCCCGCAGCGCGTCATAGTGAACGGCAACCTCGGAGTTGAATAATTCAACATTGACCCCGATTTCCTTCCACATGGCGGCAACGGCCACCGCAATGCGCTGGTGGTTGTCATTGGTATTGTAACGCAATTGCAGGGTTAGCGGTGTGTCCGCGGTATAGCCTGCCGCTTCCATCAACGCCTTCGCCTCGGCCACGCGCTCGCCATAATCCTGATCAGCCCAGGCCGGATTATAGGTCTCGCCCTCATAATTGGCAGCACCCGGCGGCACCCAGCCATAGGCCGGCAATTCGCCCGTGCCCAGAATGTCCGGGCCGATCACCTTGCGGTTGATGGCAATGGACAACGCCTTGCGCACATTGACGTCCTGCAGCTTGGGATTGTCCTGGTTCATCACGTAATAATAAACGCCAAGGAACGGATCGACACGTGCCTCACCGGGATATTGCGATTCCAGCAAGCCGTACTGATCCGAGGGGAAATCCGTCATGATGTCGAATTCGCCGGAACGATACCGCTGCAAGGCGGCCTGCAGATCGTCCTGAATGTAGTAATACACTTCATCCAGCGACACATTGGCTGCATCGTAATAGGTCTCGTTTCTGACCGACTTCAAATGCGAACCCGGGAGCCACTCGACCAGTTTGAACGGACCATTGGCAACGATGTTCTCCATCTTGGTCCAGCTGTCGCCAACCTCATCGAACAGATGTGTGGGGATCGGATAGGCGGTGTAATGGGTCAGCGCCTGCAAAAAGAACGGGGTTGGATTCTCAAGGGTGATTTCGACAGTCTTCTCGTCGATTTCCTTGACGCCCAGTTCGTTAAGATCGGTGATATCACCACCATTGATCGCCGCCGCATTCTTGATCGGGTACTGCAAATAGGCGTATTCAGCAGCGGTCGCCGGATCCATAAGACGCTGGAACGCAGCAACGAAGTCATGCGCAACCACCGGCTCGCCATCGCTCCAGACGGCATCATCGCGCAGCTTGAATGTGTAGACCAGGCCATCCTCGGAAACCGTATAGGACGCTGCCTGGCCCAGAATGGCCTCGGCATTCTCGTCTTCGGTCATCAGGCCTTCGAGATAATCGCCAACGACACGGTTTTCCCAGTCACCGGAAACCTTGTGTGGATCGATTGACCCCGGTTCGCCGCCATTATGCATATGCAGGGTTGCCGCCGACGCAGCGCCCCCGAGTGCCAGGCTGAATGCCCCGGCAAGGGCAATCGCCTTAAGGGCCGGTATGAATTTCATGTTGTCCCGTCTCCTCTGAATGAGAATTTTTGCCCGGGGTGAAAGCCCCCCGGGGGTCCTCCTTATGGCCAGCAAGAATTGACCCGCTGGTCAAGATTTCTAAAGCCTAGCCTCGCCGTTAACGTCTTGGCAAGAGGCTTTACGTTTACGTTCACCTGACAGATGCTGACAGAAGGTTCTGTGGGTAAAACACTGGATAACCAGCAGCCGCAAAAGCGCATTAAACCAGCCGCTTCCTTTACGGATGCGGCTGGCATTTGCGTTCTTTCCGGTATTTTAAATGGTGATCAGGCGCGCTCAACGAGCGCTGCAACACCCATGCCACCTGCCGTACAAACCGAGATCAGAGCCCGCTCGGCGTCGGTCGTGCCAAGCAGTTTGGCGGTTGTACCCAGAATGCGCGCACCAGTGGCGGCAAATGGATGGCCATAGGCAAGGCTCGACCCTTTGACATTGATTTTGTCAGGATCGATCTTGCCCATCACCTTGTCGCGTCCAAGGACGTCTCGACAGTATTTGCGATCGGTCCAGGCTTTAAGGGTGCACAAAACCTGCGCGGCAAAAGCTTCATGGATTTCGAACAGATCGATTTCCTCAAAACCCAGCCCCGCGCGGTTCAGCATGTCCGAAACCGCAATTGTCGGCGCCATCAACAGCCCATCGCCAGCCGCAAAATTATTGGCCGCTACCTGTCCCATGGTCAAAAAGCCAAGGATGGGCAGACCACGTTCGTTCGCCCACTCTTCGCTGGCCAGCAAGACTGCAGAAGCACCATCGGTCAGCGGTGTGGAATTGGCAGCGGTCAGCGTGCCATGGCCCGACTTGCGGTCAAAGGCGGGTTTCATCTCCGCCATTTTGGCAAGGCTTGTATCGGTCCGGATATTGTTGTCGCGCACGATCCCGGCGGCAGGCACCACCAGATCATCATGAAAACCCTCATCATAGGCCTGTGCCGCATTCTGATGGCTTTTGAGCGCCAGTTTGTCCTGTGCCGCGCGGGTAATACCCCATTCACGCGCCATCAATTCGCAATGCTGCCCCATGGAAAGCCCGGTGCGCGGCTCGTTGACATTGGGTGCCTGCGGCACGACCTCGCCAAAACTGAAGCCCTTGAACGCCCCGAGCTTTTCCCCGAACGAACGCGCCCGGGAAAGATTGATCATCCGCTTGGCAAATTTCGCGCCGAAGACGATTGGGGAATCTGAAATCGAATCCGCCCCCGCAGCAATCCCGCTCTCAATCTCACCCGAGGCAATCTTGGCGCCCAGCGTCAAAGCAGCCTGCAGGCTGGTGCCGCACGCGATCTGGATTGTCGTGCCGGGTGTGAAGGGCGAGAATCCGGCATTGAGCGTTGCCTCCCGCGCCAGATTGAAATCCTTGGCATGGTTGAGCACCGCTCCCGCCATCACCTCGTCGATCTTTTCACCACGCAGACCATATTTGTCCGCCAGCCCGCCAAGCGCGGCGGTCAGCATCGACATATTGGTTTCGTCCGCATAGCCGGTATAGGCACGGCAGAACGGGATGCGGGCACCCCCGACGATTGCGACTCTGCGCATCTCTTTGGCCATCTCGTCTCTCCCTTATACCTTGCCGTCGCGCCGGGCTTTCAACGGCCCGCCGAGGAAAGGTGCAAACCCGGTGCCAAAAATCACCCCGATATCGGCGAGGTCCACATTGGCAACAATGCCCTCGGCCACGCATTTCTCGCATTCATCGACCAGTGGCTGCACCAGCTCCCGGCCCAGCCCGGCGAGATCAGCATGCGCGGGTGTCTCACCCTTTTGCGCCTTGCCTTTTTCCCAGACGTAAAAGCCCTCGCCAGTCTTGCGCCCCAGCTTTTTGGCCGCCAGTAATTTGGCAAATTGCGTGTCGTCGGCCACCGGATGTCCGAGCTCTTCAGCAACCGATTTGCCGACATCGAGCCCAACCGTATCCATCAGTTCAATCGGCCCCATCGGCATGCCGAAGGCGAGCGCTGCCGCATCGATCACTTCCTTGGCTTCGCCCTTTTCCACGCGCTCAACAGCGCCCAGCATATAGGGCATCAAAACCCGGTTCACGAGGAAGCCGGTTTCGGATTTGACGATCACCGGCGACTTGCCAATGGCCAGCGCAAAACTAGCGCCAAGCGCTGCCGCCTCATCGGAATTGTATTTGGAGCGGATCACCTCAACCAGCGGCAATTGCGCCACCGGATTGAAGAAATGCAGCCCGATCAGGCGTGACTTGTCCTTCAAAACACTGGCGATTTTTTCCAGTTCGATTGACGATGTATTGGTCGCCAAAATCGCACCGGGCTTCATACTTGCTTCGGCATTTTTGAAAATCGTCTGCTTGATCTCGAGCTTTTCAACCACCGCTTCAATGATCACATCGGCCCGGGCAATGCCCTTGCCTTCAACATCGGCCTCCAGCCGCGCCATAGCCGCCTTGACCGCCTGTGGCTTTTTCAGCCGCTTCTGGAACAGTTTCTTCGCCCGCTGCAGCGCCGGACTGATCCGGTCCATATCAAGATCCTGCAGTGTCACCGACAGACCGCGCAAGGCACACCAGGCCGCAATATCGCCGCCCATCACCCCGCCGCCAATCACATGGACCCGCGCAAAGGATGGTTTCTTGGCCCCGCGCAGCCCCTGCTTTTTCAGCCCCTCGGACAAGAAGAATACCCGGCGCAGATTGGCTGAGGTGTCAGACAGAAGAAGCGGGGTGAACCGCTCGATCTCGCCATTGGACATCGCCAGCCAGTCATCGCCATGCTCTTCAAACAAATCGATCAGCGAGAATGGCGCCGGATAATGTTCAGGCCGTGCTTTCTTGGCTGCTTCTTCGCGCATTTTCTTGGCAATCATGCCGCGGATCGGCGCTTTCGCCATCACCGATTTGAGGAATGGTGCCGGTTTCGACTGGCGCTTCTGCATCACCGCCTTGCGCGCTTCCCAGCGCAGCTGGTCGCGATGGCTGACCAGTTTGTCGACGAGGTTCATGCCGCGCGCCGCGCCGGCCCGCAAATAGCGACCGGTCAGCATGATCTGCATGGCATCAACCGGCCCCGCCTGCCGGATCGAGCGACCCGTGCCGCCAAAGCCGGGGAAAATCCCCAGTTTGACTTCGGGGAAGCCAATGCGGGTTTTCTCGTCATTGACCGCGATGCGGTAATGACAGGCCAGCGCCAGTTCCAGCCCGCCACCGAGACAAAAGCCCTGCACACCCACAACCACAGGTGCCTTGAGCTTTTCGATCTGCCGGAACAGGGCATGGGTCTGTTCCAGCGCCTTGGGCAACACCGCATAATCGGCCATGTCGTCGAATTCGGTCACATCGGCTCCGGCGATGAACCCACTCGGCTTTGAAGACAGCAATACAATGCCCGCCAACTCATCGGAGGCAATCAGATCCTCGAACCGGTCAACCAGCTGCTTGAGTTCTGTCAGACTTTCACGGCTGAGCACATTGACCGGGGCTTTCGGGGTATCAATGGTCAACCAGCCGATTTTCTCGAAATCGATCTCGAACGTCCAATGCTTGGTCTTGGGCATGGTCAGCTTGCGGGGCTGGGCTTTAGCCATCAACCACTCCTCCTCAAAAGCGTATCGCTATTTAGATGTTGAACGTACTGCAGCGGATTTGGATGCACCAGCTTTACGCGCAGCGGGCTTTTTTGTCGCCGGTTTCCCGGGCGCGGAAGCCTTGACTGCCGCCTTCTTCGCCGGTGCAGTCTTGGCCGGTGCCGCCTTGGTCCGTGCAGGTTTGGCACTGGCCGCCGGCTTTGCCGGCACTCTGCGCGACAAACCACCCAACTCGCCCGGCGCAAAATCATCCACCTTGATCGCCTCATCTGTAGCGAGATCCGCCGCGCGTAACTGTCTCGCTTCTTCAGCCGTCAACACGTCAGCTGCGACAGCGTCATCAATCGCGTCCCGATCAAGGCGGCGGTCAATAACGCCCTTTTTCAGAGCACGGATAAAGCGTTTCTCGATTTCCTCAACCGCCACAACCTTGACTAAAGCATCCTCCAGAAGGCCGGTACTGTCATCAGGATCCATTGTCGTATAGATCCCGGTTGTTAGCCGGTCACGGAATTCTGAAGGCTGCAACACCGATTTGGCCAGACGGAAATTCTCGCGATCGGTCGAGCCTGACGCGCGGGCACCCAGCGGAAACACCAGAAAGCGCATCAGCACAGCCAGAACGGGATTGGGGAAATTGTTGAACACCTCGATGAAGCTTTTCTCGATGGCCACAATCCGGTCACGGGCAATGGCATCCACCACCGCCGCGTCTTCTTCCAGCCGCCCCTCATCCTCATAGCGTTTGAGCACGGCGGAGAGCAGGTAAAGATCGGAAAGGATATCGGCCATCCGTCCGGAAATACGCTGTTTGCGCTTCAAATCGCCACCCAGAAACGCCACGGTCCAATCGCCCACCAGCGCAAAACTCTGCGCATAGCGGTGCAATTGGCGAAACCAGATCGCCATGTGATGGTCGACGGGCGACGAGGCGAACTTGCCGAAGGTAAGCGCATGCCAGAACGAACCGGTAACATTGCCGAGCATGAATTTCACATGGCCGGAAAAGGCTGAATCAAAACTATTGAGACCGGCACGCTTGTCCGCGTTCTGCGCCGCCTCAATCTCCTTGTAGAGATAAGGATGGGCCCGCAGCGTACCTTGCGCGAAGGTAATCAGCGTACGGGTGAGAATATTGGCGCCTTCAACGGTAATCGCCACCGGCACATTGGCATAGCCAGAGAACAGATAGTTCGAGGGACCATCCTGAATGGCCCGGCCACCATGAATATCCATCGCGTCATTGACCCGGTCACGCATGGCTTCCGTGGTGCGATATTTCAGCAGCGCCGAAATAACCGATGGCTTTTGGCCCTCGTCCACCATGGATGCGGTCAGGGCGCGGGACGCCTCAAACGTATAGGCGGATTTGACCAGGCGCCCAAGCGGCTCGGCAACGCCTTCCATAAGACCGATGGGAATGCCGAACTGGCGGCGGATGCGCGCATAAGCCGACGTGGTGCGCAATGCATGCTTGATCGAGACCGTGCCGATGGCCGGCAACGAGATGGCGCGCCCGGTCGAGAGGCACTCCATCAGCATGCGCCAGCCCTGCCCGGCATATTCGGTACCGCCAATCAGGAAATCCATCGGCACAAAAACCTTGTCGCCTTTGGTCGGCCCGTTCATGAAAGCGGAATGAGCTGGATAATGCCGGCGGCCGATTTCAACCCCCGGGAAATCAGCGGGCACCAGCGCCAGCGTGATGCCGACATCTTCGCCCTTGCCCAAGTGATTGTCGGGATCAAACAGATTGACCGCGAGGCCCAATAGCGTCGCCACCGGGGCCAGCGTGATATAGCGCTTGTCCCAGCTCAGCTCGACGCCGAGCACTTTCTTGCCCTTGTAGGTACCGTATTTCACAACGCCCACATCGCGCATGCTGGCCGCATCCGAGCCCGCATGCGGGCCGGTCAGCGCGAAACAGGGCACTTCCTTGCCTGTCGCCAGCCGCCGCAGATATTGATCCTTTTGCGCCTCGGTGCCGTATTTTTCCAGCAATTCACCTGGCCCGAGCGAGTTGGGCACCATCACCGTAATACCGGCGGCAACAGAACGGCTGGCCACTTTGGAGACCACCATCGATTGCGCCTGCGCCGAAAATCCAAGACCGCCATATTTCTTGGCGATCAGCATGCCCAAAAAGCCCTTGTCCTTCAAAAACTGCCAGACCTCGGGGGACATGTCAGCGCGGCTGCGCGTGTCCCAATCATCGATCATCTTGCAGACTTCTTCAGTCGGCCCGTCGAGAAACGCCTGCTCTTCCTTGGTCAGCGTTAGCTTGCGCACGCCCAAAAGATTGCCCCAGACCGGGCGGCCCGAAAACAGATCAGCGTCCCAGCCCACCGTGCCCGCATCCAGCGCTTCCTGTTCGGTGCGGCTGACACGCGGCAAGATCGACTTGACCATTTTATAGGCAGGTCCGGTGATCACGGTCCGGCGGACCGGTGCCAGTGTGAACACACCCAGCACAACGCCGGGCAACAAAGCCCAGAACCAGCCGCCGCCACCCGTCACCAACTGACCGAGCACGCCGAGTGCAAGGGCTGCGACAGCCCATTGCCACAGGGGTGACAAGCGCAAGGCGAGAACAAAGAAAACAATCAGTCCAAGGACGATGAGAAACAGGGACATTTGGGCCTCTCTCAATATGGTCGTGCAAACCCGCACAATAGCGGTCCGCCAACATCTGCTGTGCCTAGCATAGTGCGCTATACGTTAACGTCAACCAGACGCCTATTAAGTCAATATATGCCGGTCGGGGAATCATGCAAGGATGCCCGTCAAGCATGTCATATCCGGCAAACCCTAAAAAGTGGCCAACGACCTGCCAGTTCTGAACTATCCATAGGGCACCAGATTGACGCTTACGTAAATTGGTGGGATGATTGATCTGTATGAACGCGTAAAGCGTCGGGAGGAATAGATTGACCAAGGCGGAAGATAAAAAAACTGCTGGCACGAAGGCCGCGACCGATAAAAAAGCACCGGTAAAAAGGGCCACCACCTCTAAAAAAGCAGCGTCACCCAAACCGGCATCGACATCAAAAGCTGCAAGCGCGACAAAAGCGGCAGCCAAAAAACCGTCTGTAAAAAAGCCGGCCACAAAAAAGCCCGCCGCCAGCAAGTCAACGCGCAAGGCCGCACCAAAAACCCACACCCGTCCCTGGATAGACCATTATCCCGACAACATCTCCTGGGAATGCAAGCTCGATCAGACACCGATATTTGAGCGTGTTCTGAACGCCTGCGACCAGCATGGTGACAAGATCGCCCTCGATTTTCTCGGCGCGGAAACCAGTTTCAAAAGCTTTGGCGAACAGATCCGCGCCTTTGCCGGTGCCCTGCAGGCGGAATTCGGCGTCAAGAAGGGGACCCGCGTTGCCCTGATGCTGCCCAATACCCCCTATTATCCGATTGCCTATTATGCCGTGCACATGGCGGGCGGCATCGTGGTCAATTGCAACCCGCTCTATTCTCTTAACGAACTGCATCACATCGTCGACGACGCCGGTGCGGAACTGATGATTACCCTCGATCTCAAGCAGATTTTTGAAAAGGCGGAAGCGCTGAGCAACGAGGGACCGATCAAGAAAGTTATTGTCTGCAAGTTCACCAGTGCCCTGCCAATGGTGAAATCGCTCCTGTTCCGTTTAGCCAAACGGGGCGATATCGCCAACACCATCCACTCGCCCATCGCCAGCAGTATTTCAGATTTTGGTTCAATGGTCGCAAAGGGCCATAAACCCAAGCCGGTGAAGGTCGATTTCCAGAAAGATGTCGCCGTACAACAATATACCGGCGGCACAACGGGCATCCCGAAAGGCGCAATGCTCAGCCACGCCAATATTGCCGCCAATGTTGACCAGATCGATGCATGGGGCTGCGGCCTGTTCTACCCGCCCACCAAAGTGGTCGCTGTACTCCCCTTCTTCCATATCTTTGCGATGACGGTTTGCATGAACGTGCCGCTGGTCAATGGCGCAGGCGTGGTCATGCTCCCCCGGTTCGACGTGAAGTCGCTGCTGGACCTGCTGGTGCGCACCAAGGCGAATGTCCTGCCCGCCGTGCCCACCCTCACCCACGCTCTGGCCACCGCAAGACAAACCCGCAAGGAACACCTCAAAAATCTGGAGGTTATCATCTCTGGCGGTGCGGCATTGCCTGAGGAAACCCGCAAAGAATTCGCCACTGTCGCCGACGCCCTTCTGGCTGAAGGCTATGGCCTGACCGAATGCTCGCCAGTCGTTTGCTGTTCCGCGCTGCGCGTGCCCTCAAAGCACATGTCCATTGGGCAGCCGATACCGGGCACCGATGTGCGTTTTGCCGATATTGAACATCCGGACAAACCGGTAGCCCAGGGCGAACGCGGCGAATTGCAGATCAAGGGTCCGCAGGTCATGCTCGGCTATTTCAACAATCCGGAAGCCTCCGAATCTGCCTTTGTCGACGGTTGGTTCCGCACCGGCGATGTCGGCTATGTCGACGAGGAAGGTTACGTATTCCTTGTGGACCGCATCAAGGACCTGATCATCTCCTCGGGGTTCAACATCTATCCACGTACCATCGAGGAAGCGATCTACAAATTTCCCGCCGTGGATGAATGTAACGTTATTGGTGTCGAGGACGAGTATCGCGGGGAGGCCCCGATAGCCTTCGTCAAGCTCAAACCCGGCATGGAAGCCAGTGCGCCGGAAATTACAAAATTCCTCAGCGGGCAGATTTCCAAACTGGAAATGCCGCGCGATATCATCTTTAAGGACGAACTACCCAAAACCCTCGTCGGCAAGCTTTCCAAAAATGAGCTGCGCGAGGAATATGCAAAAATGAAAGAGTCGAAAAAGTGAACCGGCCCGACCCCGAAAGCCATGACCTCTATGCAATTGCCGATCTCGCCCGGGAGTTCGACATATCGACAAGAGCCATACGCTTTTACGAATCCAAAGGCCTGCTCAGACCAGAGCGGGTCGGGGGCACCCGCGTGTTCCGCCGCCGTGACCGTGCCCGGCTGATCCTTATCCTGCGCGGCAAGCGGCTGGGCTTCAGTCTCAAGGACATCCACGAATACCTTTCCCTTTACGACGCCGACCGCACCCACACCGCCCAGGTGGCCAAGCTGGTGGAAATGGTCGATGCGCGCATGGAACTTCTGGCCGGTCAGCTCGAAGACCTGAAAACGACGATGGCTGAACTCACAGAAATCCGGAAGCTGGCCGCTGAACGGCTTGGCCGCGAAGCCGCAAATACCTGAGCATTTATTGCATCAGCGACCGACTATTCATCCGGCTCGATATGGATTTCCTTGAGCTTTTTGATCCCCAGAATGTCGAGCGCCAGATTCTCGTAAAAAGTCTCGCTCTTGCCGCTTCTGACCTTGCCGAGAAAATATTTCTCGAATCCGATCTTGGCGAGATGCACCCATTTGCCCTGTGAGGACCAGTTGACATTGCGCGGTGGAATTTGCGGCTGCGCCACAAAGGCAATTCCCTCGTCGCCAAAATCGGCAAGGCAAACCGCATTCCAGGTCGCCACAGCCTGAGGTTCTTCGCCCCGCAACAGCGCGCCGATATTTTCAGCCGTCGCTGTGACCATCGATTCAATCATGAACCCGGTCTTGGGCACCCCAACCGGCAGGGCAGTTTTGCCGACCGGCGGAATGGCGACGCAAACCCCGATCCCGAACACATTGGGGAAGGCGGCATTGCGCTGATATTTGTCGATGGTGATGAAACCGCGCGGATTGGTCAGCCCCTCAATGCCGAGCACCGCCGCAACCCCGCGGAACGCTGGCAGCAGCATGGCATAGTTGAACGCCAGATCGTGTTCGGCCTTGACCGTACCATCCTCGTTGAGCTGTTCCACATGCATGGTTTCCGGATCGACATTGGTCACGCGCGCATTGGTGATCCATTTGATATGCCGCTCGCGCATGGCGCTTTCCAGCAATCCCTTGGTATCCCCCACCCCATCGAGCCCGAGATGGCCGACATAGGGCTCCGGCGAGACATAGGTGATGGGCACCTGATCGCGAATGCCGGCCCGCCGCAGCGCGGTATCAAGCATGAAAGCAAATTCATATGCCGGCCCGAAACAGGAAGCGCCCTGCACGGCACCGATCACCACCGGCCCCGGCTTTTTCACCAATTGGTCAAACGCCTTTTTGGCTTCCACCGCATGATCCACATGACAAACAGACTGGGTATTGGCCGCAGGCCCGAGACCCGGTACTTCATCAAAGGCCAGATCCGGTCCGGTCGAGATGATCAGATAGTCATATTCGAGAACATCACCGCCGTTCAGCTCCACCTGGTTCTTGTCCGGACGAACCCTTTTGGCCCCCTCGGTACGCAAGCCGATATTATGCTGCCTGAAGATATCCGTCAGATCGACACTGGTATCCTTGCGGTCGCGCCAGCCGATGGCCACCCAGGGGTTGGACGGCACAAAAGAGTAAACCGCGCCCAGATTGACAACCGTCAGCGTGTCCTCTGGGCGCATTTTCGCCTTCATCTCATAGGCCATGATGACCCCGCCGAGACCCGCGCCAATAATGACAATATGCGACATGCTTTTCTCCTTTTTTGTTTAGAAAAGGCTAAAATACATGTCCTTTATGCGCCCGATCGGCGAACCACACCTTGACCGGGATCAATTGCCGCACAGGTTTGCGGCTACACACCTAGGCCGGCTGGGCCCGCTTTTCGTGCGCCGCTGTCACAATGGCTTCGACAATTTTCTCCTCGGGGGTCTTTGACTTGACGATGACCAGATTGACCCGTGGATCGGGCGTCACCATTTCTGTAGCGGTCAGCACGATCACCGGCTTGTTCCACTCAGGGGGAATACCATCAAGAACGCTCAACCCGTCGCCGTCCGGCAACTGAATGTCGATAATCACCAGATCAAAGGATTCCGCCGCCAGATGCTTCCGGCCATCGGCAAGTGTGGGCGCATTGACCAAAAGCATCTCGTCCTTGAGCGCCGCCGACAGAAAGGCACTGAAATCGAGATCATCTTCGATATGCAATGCGCGCAATCCGTCAAAATCATCGCGGGCCACCAGCTTTACCGCTGCACCTTCGTCAATCAGTGGCAGATCGACCCAGAATGTCGCCCCTTCTCCCTCGACACTCTCATAGTCGATGGCACCGCCCATGCGTTCCACCATCTGCTTGGAAATGTGCAATCCAAGCCCGGTGCCACCTTCCTGCCGTGTCGCAGACCCATCCGCCTGAGAGAACGGCTCGAAAATGGATCCGTGAAAACTGGCGGGGATACCACTGCCATTATCGCTGATCGAGATACGCGCCGTGTTTCCGTTGCGCGTCAGGCTCACCTGCACCCGCCCGCCCTGGGGCGAAAACTTTGTGGCGTTTGACAACAGGTTCGTCAGAACCTGCTGAAATCTGGCCTGGTCGATATTTGCCACCAGTGGCTCATCCGGCAGGTTCAGGTCATAAGTGACATCAAACTGCTCGGCATATCCCTGATTGGCTTCCACGATCTGGCGCACTTCATCGCCGAGGTTTTCGTGTTTCATTTCGAACCGCACCTTGCCGGCCGTCAGCTTCTCCATATCGAGAATATCGTTGATCAAAAGGATCAGGCGCTCACTGTTCTTATGGGCAATATTGAGCAGTCGCATCACTTTCTCAGGCACATCATTGGCCATCGCCCCCACGATCAGGCCAAGGGAGCCACGAATGGACGTCAAGGGCGTGCGCAACTCATGGCTGACACTGGAAATGAACTCGCTCTTGAGCCGATCCATTTCCTTGCGGTGCGTGATATCCTGTATCTGCGAGATGAAATAGGCGGGGTTGCCATCCTCATCGCGGGCAATAGAGACGCTGAGCAATCCCCAGATAGCATGGCCATCCTTGTGAATATAACGCTTCTCAAGCTGATAGGTCTCGATTTTGCCGTCTATCAGTTCGTTCACAAGGGCCAGATCGGTTTCCAGGTCATCCGGATGCGTAAGGGTCCGGAAATCGGATTGCAGCAATTCATCATGCGTATAGCCAATGAACTTGCAAAGCGCGTCATTGACCTTCAGCCAGCGCCCATGCAGGTCAAGCAGTGCCATGCCGATAGGCGCATTCTCAATGGCCGAGCGGAAACGTTCCTCGCTGGCGCGCACAGCAGATTCGGCAACTTTCAGATCGGTAATGTCGGTCTGGGTACCCACCAGCCGCAGCGCCTTGCCTTTGCTGTCCCGCGCAGTAACGCTGGCATCCGACCTCAGCCAGATCCAGCTGCCATTGGTATGTTTTATTCGGTATTCCGTCTCTGAACGCTCGGCCCGGCCCTCAAGACAGGCCTGGTCTGCCTTCTGAATATACGGCAGATCCTGCTCATGCACCCGGCTCTGCCACTCTACCTGCGGGTTCGCATCAGAATCCGGCTGAAGACCAAGCATCTGCCACCACGTGTCGGAAACAATCGATGCCCCTGTGGTCAAGTCAATATCGAACACGCCGATATTGGCGCCCTTTAGCGCTGTGCTCCAGCGTTCCTCAGCTTCTTCGAGGGCAATGGTGACCTGCCGGTGCAGACTGACATCGCGAACGATTGCCGTATATCGGCTCTCGCCGGTTTCCGTCTTCCAGCTATTCAATTGCAAGTCGACAAACAGCTCGGCCCCATCAAGGCGCCGCGCAGCCAATGCGCCCTGATGGCCGCTGGCGGGCGCCCGCCCTGTCAGTTTCTGCAACAGGTGTGGACCACGCTCTCCATCCGCCTGCCCCAGCAATTGGTCAATGCTTGTGTCGTTAAAACCAACCCCCTGATAGCCGAAGATCTGTTCGGCAGCCTTGTTCGCGGTCAACACCCGCCCCTGCGCATCAAACAGCAAAATCGCAACAACCGCCGTATCGACAATCGAGCTTGTCTGCTCTTCGCGCGCAGCGATCTCGCGGGTTTTTTGTTCCACAATGCGCCTGATCGCATTTTCGCGCCGCGCAAAGGACTGAAGGTAGATGCCGAAAAGCGCCGACAGCAACAATCCACCCGACAACACCAAGGTGGCCTCATTCGTGCCAACGCTCGCCTCGAAGCCCGGCGTACTTGTCCAGACGATCGTCCATTGTTCGCCAAATTCATCGAGGGTTTTCTCAACCGAGAACCGCGCATCAACATCCGGTTCTGCAACCCCGGTGCTCGAATAAATCAATTGGTCCGGGTCAGCGCTTGGCCCATCATAAACACTCAGGTTGAGCCCCACGCCCTGACTGACAGTGAGATTGTTCATAAACCGGTTACTGATAAACGGCGCATAAACCCAACCGCGGAACGCAGCCTGGCGCTGTTCTACGGTGCCGGTCAACCGGTTAGCCGCATAGACCGGGCGCAACAACAAGAACCCCGCATTTTTCTCTGAATCCTGCACGAGAAATATACGTTTTGTAATCGTCGGCTCGCCGGTATCGCGCGCGCGCGCTGCCGCGTTGTAACGGTTGCTTTCAAAAGCGATATTCAGCCCGACCGCCTGCCTGTTCTGTGCAAGCGGTTCAATGTAGCGAATGATAAAATTCGCCGGAGCCGGCGTATCAGGATGGATGACAAGGTCCTCAACACCATCGGCCAGCGCTTCCCTGGCGAAATCATCCAGCCGCCCCGCAGTCACCTGCTCGATAAAGCCGATACCATTGATGCCCGGCAAGGTTTCTTCGACATCAAGCACCTCGACATAGGCGCGCCATTCCTGGAGGGTCACATGCTCGGATGCCCCAATCAGCCCGGCCATGCCATCCAGCCCCTGGGTGTAGGATTGAATGCGGTAGCTCAATGCCCGTTCGCTATCTTCAGCTATAGCTGCGAACGCAGCCTGATTGCGGGAGAACGAAATCTCACTGGAGACCTTCCAGGCGTAAAAGGTCACGCCCACCGGGATCAGCAAGGCAACCAGAGAAGCCGTTTGCAAACCTGCAAGAGAACGTCCCGACCATTGTACGTCCCAGGGGCGCCAGGGGCTGAACAAGGCAATCGGCAGGAAAACCGCGATGCCGACAAGATCACCGGTCCACCAGGTGAGCCAGTTGTCGACGATGGCCGTCTGAGGCAACACGCCTGCTACAAAAAGCGTCGACACACCGACCGAAGCCGCAATAACTGCAGGAACCGGCCCCGCCAGCAACGCAAACACAACGATATCTGCCACTTTTTTCAACGCAACCGGAACGCCAAAAATTCGGCGGAGCACCAACGCCGCAAACAACGCCTGCAAAGTTGATCCCGATGCAATGGCCAAGGCGATTGCCAGCGCACCTGCATTCAAGCCGTCGGATCCAACAGCTCCGCTGACATAGGCATTAAGCAGAAATGAGCCAACAAACACACCCGATGCCAACCCCCCGCCGAAGAACAGCAAGCCAGCCACAGCGATGCCTGAAGCCGGCCAGACCGTGGTGGCATAGCCAGGCGGCACAGCCAATTGCAAACCCAGCCAGCCAAACGCAACATAAAGGACAGCCAGCAGCAGGGACAAACTGGCGACCCTGATCGCATTGTGCCGCGCGGGTTTCAAATCTTGCAGGTTATTATTCACGATCCGCGACCTTTACCTGGTTCCGGCCATTGCGTTTTGCGGCGTAAAGCGCTTCATCTGCGCGCCGTACCATGCTTTCCGTCGAAACCGCGTCCAGATCGTTGCAGATCCCCACACTCAGCGTCACCGAATAGGGCCCGCTTTCAGAATCAAAAACGATGTTGCCGAACCCTGTGCGAATTTTTTCCATCACTCGGAAGGCATCCTCCACCGGCGTGTCCAGCAGCAATATGGCAAATTCTTCGCCACCATACCGGGCAACCACATCAGTGCGGCGCAAGGCACCGGCAAGAGAATGGGCCAGCGTCTGCAAAACCCGGTCACCTGCCTGATGACCATAAGTGTCATTCACGCGTTTGAAGTGATCGAGATCGAGCAGGCAAACTGCCAGCGGCGACTGCGTGCGCCTTGAACGCTCAAACTCTGCCGCAAGACGATCCTTGAAACGGGCATGGTTGAGCAATCCCGTGAGGCTGTCACGCTCCATCACCTGGCGAAGGGCCTGCGCCCGCTCGGCACGAATGCCAACAAGGCCGGCGAGATTCTCCAGATTGACCGGCTTGACGATAAAATCGTCGCCACCCACCTTGCGGGCCATATGCTGCCGTTCGGGATCCCGTTCAGCCGAAAGAAAGACAATCGGCAAGGAAAGATGTTGCCGCGACTGGCGGATAACCCTGGCTATCTCCAGCCCGCTCGCGCCCGGCATTTGCAAGTCCATCAACACCAGATCCGGCATCACCTGACCAACGGCTTCGGTCGCCAGGGTCGCATCCGTGACAACATGCACATGCATGCCCGCCGCCTCCAGCGTCAGCGCATAGGTTTCTGCCGCCAGTTCGTCATCGTCCACGATCAGGATGGTATAGGCTTCTTTTTCGGCGTCATCAAAATCGGCCAGCCAGGCACCAAGATCCACGAGATCAAGCGGGGACCAGAGCACCGCCTCCACTCCGGCCCGTGCGGCCTGCAATCTGAAATCAAAGTCCCGGTTTTCTGCGATCAACACGATACGGTGCTTCTGCGCCAGCGACCGGGTGAGAACAAGATCCGGATCCATCGCAATATTCATGATGACAGCGACACAATCCTCGGGCGGCTCAGCGAAACGACCATCCACAACGTGATAGCCCAATCCTGAAAGCTTCTTGCTCAGATCCCCCAACACGGCATCGGCGTCAATAACCGAGACAGTCCTGATGCGGGTATCGGCCACAACCAGCGCCTCTCCAGGTTCATGCCTGCTCGTTTCGTTGTCATGCTCTGCGGTACGCGGCAATGCCATCGACAGTCTCCTGACTAATCGGAACCCTCTTGTGTTCCTGCGGCGGCCACCAAGGGAGCAGTCACCTGTTTGATATGTTCAACAAGGGCCATCGTCGCTTTCGCGACGGCGTCAGGCATGGCCCTGGCGGTGATCAGGTCTTCGACCTGCATTGCGGGTTGCGTCAACTCGTTAAGGCCAAAGACACCAGCGCCACCTGCGAGCCGGTGCGCAATGTGGTGAATTTCAGCAAAAGCCGGCTCAGGCGCTGACACATCCAGATCCATAATCAGCACGCTTAATCTTTCGGCCTCTGCGCAGGTGCGCAGTGCAAATTTTTCCTTAAGCAGCGCATGCCGGGCAGAAAAGGCGGCCTCTGTCGCGCTCATTGTGCGCCCTCCTGATATTCAACGCCAATATCGCCGCCCACCTGCCAACGGGTCGAAACCCATCTCGGGTCATCGCCGCTAATCTGGAGTTGAAACCGGGTGGGCGCCGCAAAATATCCATCAACGCGAATATAGGCACCGGACTCGGAAATATTGCGCACACTGCAATCAAGGACCGTGTTCAGCCCGTTGATAATGATCTTACCCTTTTTCAGCACGCGGAAGCGCTGCTCGGCGCGGCGCTTCTGCTCCCGCAGGTCATCCCCTGACAAGGGAGGCAGATCATCCTGGCGCCGGTCTTCTTCCGGGTTTCCTGGCATCGCGTCAGGCTTCATGCCTTCCATCGCCGCATTGATCACTTCTTGCGGATCATCACCGTCTTCCGGGAAACAAGCCGAGCCGATCGCTACCGAAACATCAATACGGGAGCCTTCGTAGTCTGCTGTAAACCTGGATTTCTCCATAAGGCGCTGCTGCACATCCGCAATAGCCTCAGGTGCCATCACGCGCTCAAAAACACATGCAAGATCATATGATCCCAAATGACCGATAAAGCCGTCATCCAGGCGCACGTCACCAAGGCGGCTGGCAAAATCGCGAAATACCCGTTCGGAGGCCGCATGCCCCACCCGCATCCGCAACTCGGTCAGATTTCTGACCCGGATAGTGAAAAGGGTAAAGCCGTTGCCTGACTGGCTCGCCGCAATCTCATCAAGCCGCGCCCGGACATAGGAGCTCGAATATAAACCCGTCAGGCTGTCCTGACGCTGGTGACGCCGCAAACGTTCGGTTTCCCGCTGACGTGCCTGTTCGGCTTCGCGCTGGGCAATCGCCCCGCGAATGGCCAAAATCAATTCCTTGGGGTCGAGATTGCGCTTGGAAATATAATCGCTGAAACCGATGCGAAACGCTTTGGTTGCCGTGCGCTCGCTGCCTTGCCCTGTCAACATGACGATAGGCGGCGCATCTGCATATTTTTGCTTGATCGCCTGTCCAAGCGCCAGCCCGGTCTGGTTGCCCATATCATAATCCAGCACGATGCAGGACAGGTCCTGTGAATCAAGGGCACGGAACAACTCTTCGTCATTCTCCAGCGGGACGGCACGCATGCCACCATGCTGTGCTAGAATAGCGGTAACATGTTCGAGAAAAAGTGGATCGTCGTCCACAACAGCAATGCGCTTCCCATCCATGTTTTCAAATCCCTGACGAACAGATGCCAAACAACAAACGTTAGTGGCTACTTATAAACTGAAGGTTCATGCTCGCTGCAAAATCGAGACAGGGTTAACCAGGGATAAATCCACCCCCCTCCCGCGATCTCAGGCTTTTTTTCGCTCGGATACGTGCGCGCATCACAACCGGCGCATTTTGGTTTTCCCATTGACGAGCATCCGCTTAGCAAACAGTGTATCTGGCACCAAGGGGATTTTCCCGTCACCAGACCACCAAGAGCACAACCCATGCCTGAGACACTTCAAAAACTGCTTTATGTCGAAGATGACGAAAGCATTGCCGAAATCGTCTTGATGACCTTGCAGGATTTGGGCGGCTTCGAGGTCAAACATTGTAGCAGTGGCCAACAGGCGCTGGACACCATTGTTGCCTACGCCCCGCAGCTGGTGCTGATGGACGTGATGATGCCCGGCATGGACGGACCGGAAACCCTCAACCGGATTCGCCAACTCCCGGATATGCAGAATTTGCCCGTCATTTTCATGACCGCCAAAGCCCAGACCCATGAACAGCAGACCTATCTCGGGCTGGGTGCCATCGGCGTTATCGTCAAGCCTTTCGACCCGATGACATTGACCGATCATGTAAACGAATTATGGGCCAAGGCCGGCGCGCGCGACAAGTAGCGGGCCTCTTACGGCCAACCCCACAAAATCCTGCCTAGCTTTTTTCCGGCTGCGCGCTGGCCAGATCAACAGACTTCCTGGGTGAACGTACGCGGCTCTCACGCAAGGCCCCGATCTCTTCGAGTATCGGATAGGCTGCCGACGCAAGATGTGCATTCAGACGCTTCAGGTCGCGCAGTATATCGAGATGGAGCGCGCTCGTATCAAGCGTTTCAGAACGCTGGTCTTCAACACGGGCCAAATGACGCTCAGCGGAACGTGCCTCCAAATGCCTTATATCAACCTTTGCGGCGATAAGTTGATGCGCCAGTTCAGGTGCCCGGGTAAAAAAAACGGACTGGGCCAGCTGCATATTGACGATAGTTTTGCGATACATCTCGGTAATCTCGGCCAGCCCCTCGCTTGAAAAACGCACCTGACGCTGCACTTTCTTGACCGCCATCCGCATCAGGTCACGATCGATAATGTCGCCTATATGCTCAAGATTGATCGCATAGGACGTGATCTCGCTACAGCGTTTCCGGTCTTCTTCGCCCAGTTCGGTCCGTTTAAGTTTGGCAAGATAGAGTTTGACCCCGTGCTGACGCGCATCCACGGCATCATCCAGTTGGGCGATTGCCTCCGAGGCGGTTGTATCGCCCTGCTCCAGCGCTCTCAGATTGCGCTCCAGCATCTCCCGCACCAGGTCTCCGACACGCAGCGTCTCCCGTGCAGCACCTGCCAGTGCCAATGCCGGCGTCTCCAGCACCCCTTCATCAAGATAGTTGATGTCATGCTCGGCGTCTTCCGCAGCTGGCACCAACAGGGCCGCAAGCCCGGCAATCATACCCAGCAAGGGCAAGAACACGACCAGCAAAAGGATATTGAAACCCAGATGCGTCGCGATCGTCAAATGCGATGAATTGGTCAGGACCATCAGCAATCCCTCGGCGATCAACGGCGCGCACAAAACAAACGCCAGCGCCCCCAGCGCCCTTACCAGCAGATTGCTCACGGCCAGACGCTGCGCGGCAACACCCTCGCGCGCCACAGCCAGCAAAGGCGGGATGGCACCCCCCAGATTTGCACCCCCGACCAAAACCACCGCCAAAGTTGCATCGATCAACCCCGACTGGGCCAAAAGGGCAATCAGCAGGACGACAGCGAGACTGGATGAAGCCAGAA
This sequence comes from Mariluticola halotolerans, assembly GCF_021611515.1. Taxonomy (GTDB): domain Bacteria; phylum Pseudomonadota; class Alphaproteobacteria; order Rhizobiales; family Devosiaceae; genus Mariluticola; species Mariluticola halotolerans. The sequence continues at coordinate 2,855,955 of NZ_CP090960.1, read as the reverse complement.
AGGCCAGCCCCATGGCGAAAGCCAGCGCAAAAACCGGCGCGTCGCTCATGCCCTGCAATACCGTTGCGATGACCTCAGAGGAGCGCAAGGGATCGGTCACACCTGCCAGCAGCTGCAAGGCCAGCAACATCAACCCAAGCCCCAGCAGGGCGCGACCAACGCCGCGTCCGCGTGTCTGCTTGCTCCGCGAATAGGTAATGACACCGACAAGGATCAGCGCGGGCGATAGCCAGTGGAGATCAAACGACAGAATGACCGCGGCAATCGCGGTGCCCACATTCGCCCCCAGCATGACCGCCTGTGCCATCCGCGGATTGATGATTTCACGCGCCGTAAAAGATGCGGTAATCACAGCCGTTGCGGTACTCGACTGTACCGCAAGCGTCGCCATCAGCCCCGATAGAGCCGACGTGAAACGATTGCCGGTACCCTTGGCAATCCATAAGCGCAAGCTGGAACCAAACGCACGCAGAATGCCTGTCTTGATCAATCGCAGGCCCCAGATAATCAGCGCGCCAGCACCAAGCAGGTCTATCAGATGAACCGTCGATTCCATTCCCGGACAACCCTTCCCCAATGCCGGTCGACCACTAGGTGTCGCAAACGGCAAAATCATATTGCACAGCTGTGCAAAATTTGGAATTTATAGTACTGTCTGCGAATTGCAACCGTCATCGCGTAAACGGGGCCCGCAACGACCGTGCGGGGATATACAGGCAAAAAACAGAGAGTTATTGAAAACAGACACCCACCCGTCTATTTCCAACAGAACAGAATTCATGCACACAAGCATGCAAAGGTTGTCGCAGGAGGATTTATTGATGACTGAACCTAGTCGCAATCGATCCTATGTCAGCGCGCAACGGGTTGCCGAACGCGCCGGCGTCTCCCGCTCCGCCGTTTCACGCACATTTACCGACGGCGCCAGCGTTTCCGAGACCACCCGCATCAAGGTGCTCAAGGCCGCCGAAGAACTGGGCTATCATGTCAATCATCTGGCACGCGGCCTGATCAACGAGCAAAGCAATATCGTTTGCATCGTCGCAGCCGACATGGCGCACCCGTTCCAGTCCCGCATGCTGGAATTACTCACGGACAAGCTGCAAATACTCGAAAAAGTATCGCTGGTTATCAACACTGGCGGCGAAAGCGAAAGTGTCTCCAATGCCCTGCGCCAGACCCTGCATTATCGCGCCGACGCAACCGTCGTCCTCTCTGGCAGCCCGGCAATCTCCCTGATCGACACCTGTTTGGCCAATGGCCAGAACGTCATTCTGATCAATCGCAATGAACAGTTCGAGGGCGTCAAAAAAGTCATCGTCAACAACGATGCTGCCGGCAAGGAAGCCTTTGCACTATTGCGTCGGGCCGGGTGCAAACGTCTGGCGATTATTTCCTCACAAGCCGGCACCTCGAGCCTCGTCGGACGTGAGGATGCGTTCCTTAATGCGGCCCGGGCCGGCGGCATTGAGGCAACGGTAACGCGGGCGGGACCCACCACTTACCAATCCGGCATTGATGCCGCGCGTCTGCTGTTAAGCCGCAGCGAGCGCCCCGACGCCGCATTTTGCGTAACTGATCTGCTGGCCTTGGGATTTATGGATGCCGCAAGGCACGAGTTCGGACTGTCAATTCCTCAAGATCTTTGCGTCATCGGGTTCGATGACATCGAACAGGCGGGTTGGGAATCGTACAATCTGACAACCTTCAAGCAACCCGTCGAACAAATGGCCGACCACATTGTCAGCTTGCTCACCGACGTGAATGCTTTAACGCCGCAAGAGGAAATCAAGGTGTTTGAGGTTCAACCTGTCTGGCGGCGCTCGGTGCGGCCGCGATAGGCGTCGCCCGTACAGTTTTCGCCGCGGTATCGATCACGAAATTCATGGCAGGCGCGCTTTCAAGCGTGCGCTGCATCATCCCTGCAAACTTGGCTAGATCACTCTGCACACTGCCCGCAGGCCAATCTCCATTTTCATAAGCTGCTGCCAGCGCCGCATAAGCTGCCAACCGCTCCGGCCCGACACCAGCAAGCACAGGGTCCCCGGCCATTATCAGACGGTGGAAATCGATCAACACCGCTTCAAACGACAGATCAGGCAAATTGGCCGCCAGCGGCTCCCTGTTGACCGACCTGGCCAGATCGGCATAGTCCAGAGCTGCCGGGACATTGGCGAACTGATGAACATCAGCCAGCGAGAACTCAGCCGCAAGGATTGCAAAGCCCTCCGGCCAGTCGCGCGACAGATATTTTCCCCGGACGCGCTTTGAAAGGTGAAACGCCAGAAATTCCTTATAGGAATGCACGGGAATATCCCCGTCATCGGCAGTGCCCCTCTCTGCCTGATAGCGCGCGCCTATCGCAGGCGGCAAAGGCAACGCACCAAGCGGCACGGTCTCGATATGTAATTGCCCATCGGTCAGTGTGACGACCTTGAACCCCCCGGGAAACCCCACCGGCGATGGCACAGCCACATTGACCAGAAAATCACCATCCTCGTGAAAACACCCGGTATTGTTCACGTGCCAATGCCCGCTGAAATGCGCCCCGATGCCCGCCCCAGCGAATGCCCTCATCACCTCAGGGTTCGGCATTTCGCGCTTTTTGCCGCCTTCTTGATGGTCAAACCGGAAAGCCGGCTCATGCGTGCCATTGACCACATCCACTATCGGATAATGCGAAAAGGTCAGCAATTGCTTGCCCAGACGCCGCGCGCGATCCGCCACATCTTTTACCCAGTCCAGCAAATAGGGGCGGCTGGCCAGCACGGCGTTCCAGCCTTCACCGCTCCTGTCGGCGGAAACTACACCGGCTTCCGCGACGTAAACATTGGCGTCGAGCGACAGAACCCAGAGCCCCTCAACAGGTTCCACCAGATAAGACGCATCGGTAATGCGTAGGGGTGGCATGTCACTGCCTGCCGCAATTTCATACCACCGCCCCGCAAGCGCGTCATCGAAACCAAAAGGGCTTTCCCAGTGCACATCGCCCGGCGTGCGGAAATATCCAAGGCTGACATTACGATCAAGCGCGTCGGCATACCCCACGCAATACATGTCCTCAAGCACCACGTTTTGCCGGGCATGTTTGCTGGTGGCTGCATTGCTGGCGACCAGGTCAAAGCTACCATCAGCATTGGCGAAACGCTTGGCGAGATGACAGCCATCTTCGGCGAATTGATCATGATTGCCCGGCGTCGCGAAAAACCGCATCCCATATCGCTGGGCATATTCCTGCAGCAGTGCATCAACAGCACGCCAGTTTGCCCGCTGTCCGTCATCGGTCAGATCGCCGGCCAAAACCACGAGACGAATGCCCCGTGCCGCAATCTCATCGAGCACAGAGCGGAACGCCAGTTCGCTTTCATTGAACACACGCGTGGACGCGAGCGTATCAGCCAAAGTTCGCACAAATTCAGGGGCTTCCTGCGCCCGAGACCGGCCAAAATACACATCATGAAAATGTGGATCCGCGATCACCGCAACACGTTTGCTTGCCATCAAGGGCCTCCTGGAACGCGCCGGTTTGTGCGCGATCCTGTGTCAGAATTCAAGAAGCATTGGCCCGGGTAGGCTCATCATGGCCGATATATTCGATCCATTTTGATGCCTGCAGCGCGGCATTGACCAACATGGGCTTCGGCGCCTCAATCCATTCATCCGGCCGCAGCTGGCGCTGAACCCGGACATGCTGCAAAGCGTCGTCAAGCGTTGGATATTTGTCGGGCATGCTTTGATGCAAAAACAAGCCCGCGAGCGCCACCGAGCGACTGCGTCCGCCCCGGCAGTTTACCAAGACATTGCCACGCTCGCGCCGTGGGTAGCTGGCGCGTTCAGGCAACTCCTGATTGAGCGCACTGCGCAGCAAATAATACCCTGCCAGCATCATCGTCTCGGGGTTCCCATGACCATCAACAAGACCCAGCTTGTAATACCGAACGGCGCCCGCCCCGTTCGGAACCGCATTCTCACCGGGTTCGCGCTGATCATCTTCATCGCGCACGAAATTGAAATCGAGGTTCACCGCACAATTCACAACCGTTGTAATACCATGCTCCCGCAAAAGATCGAGATTGCTCGCCCCCTTACTGCCCGCGATATAGAGCGAAACACCGTAAGGCGTCACATTCTCCTCGATCAGGCTGATATCTGGACGCTCATATCTTGGGATTGGATGGCTCAATACTTCTCTCCACTCTCGTAAAACTGTTGGTGATTCACTCATCAGGTACAGGCGGCTTGCGCGTCTTTTATCCCGCCACCGGCACTGAACTTCTAGGCTTCGCCGTATCCCGGTCACTCTCGACATGCATCGCAATGCCCGAAGCGATGCAGAGATCTTCTGCAATTGCAGGGACCGCTGCGAGCACAGGCCCGCCGTTCAACAAACCGCCATTCTCAAGAAACGGCACCACAACGCCACCAGCTTCCTGCACCAGCAACAAACCTGCAAGGCAATCCCAGGCATGCATGTGCAATTCGAGATAGGCATCAGAGCGCCCATCGGCCACGAATGCCAATCCCAAGGCCCCGGATGCAGAGCGGCGCACATTGGCTCCCCGTTCCAGTATATTGGTCAAAACATCGATATAAGTGCCCAACGGCCGACGGTTGGACCAGCCAAGTTCAACACATGCCGCCGAATATTCATCCGTTTTGGCGACTTGCAATTGCACCTCATTGCGCCACGCCCCCCGGCCACGCCGGGCGAAATACAGTTCATTCAGGCTTGGGTTGTTGATCGCACCCAGCACCACCTGCCCATCAACCACAAAAGCAATCGAAATGCAGAAATGCGGTATATCACGGGCAAAATTGGCAGTGCCATCAATCGGATCAACCACCCAGACATTGCCGGTTACGTCGCCACCAATGCCGGTTTCCTCACCCAGAAACCCGTCTTCGGGAAACACTTCCGCAATACGCGCCTTGATGTGACGCTCCACAGCAGAATCGGTCTCGGTCAGAAAATCTTGCGGACCTTTCATGCCGATCGACGAACCGTCCCGGCGGGCAAACCCCTCCATGGCCACTTGCCCCGCGCTCAATGCCATCTCCCGGCACAGCTTGGCGCGCAGCTCCATTCCGGCCTGATCTATGGTCCGGTTATGTGCCGTACTTGCGGTCATTATTCGGTCTCCGTTCGTATCAAAAATGCTAGTTGCACAGCTGTGCAATTTGGTCAATAGATTCCGCGACTATCGCGGCCATCCGCCGCTTCCTCTCAGCCCGGGATACGGGGGATCACGCTGTCATCGCGACCTTGTCGCGCCGCTCTGAAATGCGATTTGCAACGCGCATTAATGTGGGATAATTCGCGCCGTGCCCCAGGGCGACATAGCCGGGGCACATGAAGTTGGGACTGCCTGCCGCCACCTTGCCAAGTGTCAGCGGCTTGTAACTGCCTCCCGCCTTCTCAAGAATGAGAATAGAGGCCGTCACATCCCAGGGGTTAACCCCGAACCCCGCCGCCGCATCCGACCAGCCGGCAGCAATATGGCAGATACTCAATGCCGCGCTGCCCGGACGCCGCAGCGTCGAGAACGTATTGGCCAGCTCCCCGAAATCCTCAAGCGATTGTTGCCGTCCATCAAGGCGGAAATCGCGTGCCACCGGATAGCCAGTGATCAGCGTCGCCCGTGTTTCCTCCGCGGCAGCTTTCGAACGCATCGGCTTGCCATTGAGATAAGCGCCGCCCAAATCGGCTGAGAACATGTTGTTTGCCACCGGGTCATAAACAACCCCGGCAACGATCTCGCCTTCAAACACCGCCCCGATAGAGACACACCAAAAAGCCAAACCGCTGGCAAAGTTCGATGTGCCGTCAATCGGATCAACATACCAGTGCACCGGGCCCTCACCGGTCTTGCCGCCCTCTTCCCCCATAAAGGTTGAATCCGGCACATGCGACAAAAGGAATTCGCGCAGCTTGACCTCCGTCTGCTGGTCATGGACCGTCACCAGATCATGCAGGTCAACCTTGTAGTCAATCTTCATTTCCGACCGGAACGCCTGCAACAGCGCGGCCCGAACCTCAAGCGCGGCATCCTGCGCAATCAGGCGCAATTCCGTGCTCGATTGGTTACGGGAACCGGGCGTGCGAAAGCGGCTGAACATGCGGTCATCAGAAGTCATGGGATATCCAATCGGCGTGAAACATAAAAATGTGCCGGGCGGCAGGTCGCCGCCGCCCGGCATCCATCAACTAGCGGCGATAGCTCAACCGCCAGAAATCCTGCCAATCCTGACGGGTGTCGAAATCCTCAAGTCCCGACTCGGAATTGTAAGAGAACAGCTTGTCAGCGACCGATGCGAGCCCCGAGGGCTCATCATCCGGCATCTGGATATCGCTGTTTGTTGGCACCTTGCCGTCAGCCATCTGAGGGGCAATACCTTCTTCGGTCAGCACAAAATGGATGAACAATTTTGCCGCGTTCGGGCTGTCTGTGCCCGAGGCGATCAGACCGAGCTTGCTATAGGTCCAACCCACCCACGGTGCCATGTCCTTGCAGACTGCAAGAGCATAATCCTTACCCTCGATATCGCGGAATTTGGCAGAGCTCATCAGACCGAAAAATGGTTCCGCCTGACCTTTTGCGCCGACCGCCTCCGACACCTGATCATCGCCCTCAGTCACCAAAGGACCGTTTTCACCAAACGCCTTGACCCATGCGGCCGTCGCGCTGGCCTGATCCGTCGCAAGCGGCTTACCGAAGTGATCAGCATAAGCATTGGCAACCGCATCGTCGCCATGTGCCGCCATCTGGCTGAACCAGTCCGTATAAGTACCCTTGAGCAAAGGATCAACGATCGCTACACGGCCGCTCCATTCCGGCTGTGTCAGCTCCCACATGTTGCTGACTGGACAGGAATCGTAGACCTCGCTGTTATAAACCCAGAGATTGGCATTGGTCGTGACCGTCAGTGGGTTGTGATAGCTCGCATCAATCTTCTCCACCATATCGCCGGGCAGGTAGCTTTCAACAAATCCCTGCGGGATCAGCTGGGCGATTGCCGCCGGCGCGTCAGTGATCATGACGACATCACCCTGGACGTTATTCGCTTGAGCTTCGCGAATAATCATTTCCAGCTGAGCCTTGGCCGACACCTTCTGACCTGTGGCCTGAATGCCGTATTTTGCGGTGAAATTCTCACCGATAGAGACGATCTTGCCGGTGCTGTCATAAACCGTAATGGGGGGCTCGGCTTTTGCTGCCGCAATCAACGCATCCAGATCAAAATCAGCGGCCTGTATTGGCAAAGCCGTCGCCAGCCCAAACAGCACCGCCAACGAGAATGGCCTGAAATATTCAGACACCCTATATGCAAAAGTCATTTTTCTCTTCCTTTTGGAACAATCGGAAAGCTGCAAACCAATCAAATTATTTGGTGTAGCTGAGCCGCCAGAAATCTTGCCAGTCCTGACGCATGTCCCAGTCATCCAGAGCCGTCGACATGTCATAGGCGAGCACCTGGTCAAGCACCGCGCCGATACCGGAAGGCTCATCTTCGGGCAGCTTGATATCGCTATTGGTCGACATCTTGCCGTCGACGGACTGCGGGGCAATGCCCTCTTCTGTCATGACATAATGCATGAACAGCTTGGAGGCGTTCGGGCTGTCCGTGCCCGCCGTAATCATCCCGACACCGGCATTGGTAAATCCAACCCAGGGTTTCATGCTGGTGCACAGACCAAGCTTGAAACCGCTATCGGCATTTTCGCGGAATTTGGCTGAACTCATCAGGCCCATGAAGGATTCTGTCTGTCCTGGCGCACCAACGGCTTCTGCAGCTGCACTGTCAGAACTGCCCAGCAATGGACCGTTCGCAGCCATTGCCTTGATCCAGGCTGCCGTGGCGCTGGCCTCATCTGTTTCCAGCGGTTTGCCGAAATAAGCCTCATAGGCTTCAGCGACCGCCGCATCGCCATGCGATTCCATTTGATTGAACCAGTCGGTGTAAACCGATTTGTTCAGCGGATCTTGCATTGCCACTTTGCCGCGCCATGCCGGTTCGGTCAGCTCCCAGATATTGGAAACCGGGCAACTATCAGAGAGTTCTGCGTTATAGGCCCAGACATTGGCCATCGTAACGACAACCAGCGGATCCTGATAACGAGGCGCAACCTTGTCTTTGAGATCAGGCGACAGCCAGCTTGTGACAAATCCCTGTGGCACCAATTGTGCCATGACGGCCGGTGCATCCGAAATCATCGTGACATCACCCTGAACATTCCCAGCCTGTGCCTCGCGGATCACCATCTCCAGCTGCGCCTGGGCTTTCACCTTGGTACCGACCGCCTCAACGCCATATTTGGCGGTAAAGTTATCGGCCATTTCGACAATCTTGCCGGTGCTGTCATAGACCTGAATTGGCGCTTCCGCCTTTGCCGCTTCAATCAGTGCGTCCAGATCAAACGTATCGTCAGCAAAAGCGACGCTACTCATCAAACTGGCAGCAAGCACGGCGCTCAGCGCACCCACCGAACGGGCGTGTCCTCTGCTCTTGTCCTCAAAACTCATAAGATATCCTCCCTTTGTTTAACTTTCGACGTTTATGCATTCATGACGGTCAGCGGCCCGAACCTTCTGGGGGCCGGTGCCGCGATCCGCCACAAATGGAATTCTATTGCACACCCAATGCTTTATCCGCTTCGAGCAAACGGGCTCCCGTCTTGTCGAACACGTGCAGCGCCTTGGCTGCCACCCCAAGGTGAAGCTTGTCGCCCGCCGCAACGGTGGGCGCCTCATGGGTTGTCATGAAAACTGTTTCACCCGCGCATTCGAGTTCGACAATCCAGCTACCGCCTGTCGGCAGCACACCGGTAATACGCGCCGGTGCGGAGAAATACCGCTTTGGTACATCTCCGGCTCCTTTGAACAACCGGATCGATTCCGGTCGGATGCCAATGGAGCCAATCGCCTCAAGACCGGCATATTTTTCCGCAAAATACTTGCCAGCAATCGCTGCCAGCCCACCGGCCTGGGCTTCTGAAAATTCGAGAATGTTGATCGGCGGGCTACCCACAAACTCAGCCACAAACCGGTTTGCCGGACGTTCATAAATGTCGTCGGGCGTACCCATTTGCTGCAGCGTGCCCTCGTTCATCACGGCAATTGTCGTCGCCAGCGTCATCGCTTCCCATTGATCATGGGTCACAAAAACGATCGTGGTTTTATAGGTTTCGTGAATGCGCTTCAGCTCCGCCCGCATCTCGAGACGCAGACGCGCATCAAGATTGGACAAGGGCTCATCGAGCAGCAGAACACCTGGGTTAACCGCCAGCATACGCGCCAGCGCAACGCGCTGCTGCTGGCCACCGGAAAGCTGGGAGGGATACCGGTCGCGGTATTTCTCAATACCGAGCGCCTGCATCACCTCGGTCACCCGCGCTTCGCGCTCTGCTTTGGGCATTTTGCGCAACCGCAGACCGAAATCGGTGTTCCGTTCAATCGTCAGGTGCGGCCAAAGCGCGTAACTTTGAAACACCAGCCCCATGCCGCGGTTCTCAGGCGCAATGAACTTGCCCTCGTTGACGGAATCCACGACGCGATCACCAATCTGGATTTCGCCGCCACTGAGATTTTCAAGGCCTGCGATCATTCTGAGAGTGGTGGTCTTGCCGCAACCCGAGGGCCCCAGCAGACACATGAACTCGCCATCGCCAATCTCAAGATCCAGATCAGACACGGCATTGGGTGCATTTCCACCGTAGTTTTTTTGCGCGTCGCGCAGGTTGATTGTCGGCATGCTAACCACCTAGTCCTTCGGCAAGATTTGTTCGGGTGAGTTTCTGGGCCGCGACGGTTCCGAAATAGGCAATGCCTGCAATGATCAGAACGACGGCGTTGGCGGCCTGGGTGTAGTTGTAGTCGATGAGACGCAGCGAATAGGTCGTCAGCACGTCCGTGCTTGGCACGGCGAGAATAACGAACAAGCTTAGCCCTTTGATGCCTGAGATAAAGGGCAACAAAATGCCTGTCACAAGCGATCCCTTTTGAATGGGAATGACCACTGAGAGCATGCGATGCAGCCAGCCGGAACCAGAAATCTGCGCCGCCTCTTCAGGCTCCTTGCCCAACTGCATCATCGCAGAAATACCGGCCCGGGATGCATAGGGCATCTGATCGGCAATCAACGCCAGCATCAGGATCATGACGGTGCCATAAAGCGCAGGCACCGGCCCCCGTTGCACAGCGAACAGCGACAGATAAGCGGCCGCAAAGGCAATGCCCGGCACAAGATAAGGCAAAAAGGTTATCTGCCGCAGATAGGTGGAAAGACCGCGCGAGGGTGTGCGCACCACAACATAGCCGACCAGCAGACCCAACAAGCCCGAGGTCAGAGACGCGACACCAACGATCCATAATGTATTCCAGGCGGCCTTCCAAAGGTCAGGCGTCAGCAAAATACCCGTTCGCAAGGCGACCGTGTCGAGGTTCTGCCCTATCCAGTATTGAAGCGTGAAATTATCCCAGTTGAAACGGGCCGGCACATGCATGATCGTTGACAGGAACAGCGTGAGAACCGGCAACCCGACGCTCAAAAGGAACATCAACCCGGCAAGACCCGTCGCGGGCATACGCAGCGGCCCCAGTTGGCTGAGCCGGTTCATCGACCCTTTGGAACCAACGGTCACAAACCGCCGGGCTTCCTTGACCAGATATGCGTCAATCATCAGTGTTGTGATGCCGATCAGCATGATCGATCCGGCCAGCACACCGGCCACACCGGTCTGGCGCGAGGCAATATTGCGGTAAAGCGAGGTTGCCAGCACATCAAACTTGACCGGCAAGCCCAGCACATAGGCCACACCGAATTCACCAAGGCATTTGGCAAAGATCAGGATCAGGGCTGACATCAGCGCGGGCCGCATCAACGGCAGAATGATCTGCCAGGCAATATGGTGCGGCTTGGCCCCCAGAATGCGTGCGGAATCCTCCAGCTGTGAATCAAAGCGGCGCAATGCACTGCCGAACAGCAGAATGATGAAAGGGGTATAATGCAGCGCCAGAATGATCGTAATCGGCACCTGCCCATAAGCAAGCCAATCCGGCGGCGTGAACCCGAGCGCCTCAAACCAGCCTTGCTGGCCACCAACGGTACGGTTCTTGAACAGGGTCGTCCAGGCGAGCGCAAACGTCCAGGCCGGCAGCATATAGGGCACGATCAGGGCGGTGGCGAACCAGCGCCGGCCAAACATATCGGTCCGGCACAACAGCCAGGCGAGAACACCCCCCACCGACAGTGAGACAACCATCGCCCCCAAGGCCACAGAGATGGTATTCTGCAACGGCTCCCAGAACAGATCGCGCGAAATCGGCGACATGAATGTGCGATGCAGATAATAGGCCGTCATCTCACCAATCCCGGCACCGGTGCGGCGACTGTCGCCAAACTGCACCTGAACCGCATCGGTCAGAATTGATAAAATCGGCACCAGAATGAGATAGGTGAACAGCAGCGCGGCCATAATGCCGATAACCGTGGTCGGTTCGCGCATGGCAATTTTCAACCGGTAGCGCAGGCGCTGACCCCGGGTGGCGGGAATATACTCGGCCCGGCGCGCATCAGACTCGCTATTCGTCAGAATGCTCATGCGATGAAACCACGCTGCAGAGCGGTGCCCGAAACCCGGCCAACACCACCATCAGGCATACACAGCCCGTAAAATACGACAGGGCCACTACAGATTATCATCGACAGTCCTCCTCCTGCGGCCGCCCCCAAGAACGCGGCGCAACTCAAGGTGCCAGGCGACCGTTGTCACCCAAACACCAACCTCCTGCCATAAAGCGCGCCTGACATCTCTTCCGGACGTCAAGGCAACACCGGCATCCTGAGCTTAAGGTTTCACCAACCATGACGCGCTGTCAAGAAAAAATGCACAGCTGTGCAAAATTGACCCCACACCGTCCAAATCCATGATTTTTAGTGATTTTTTGGGGAGTCGGCGAATTTTGACACAACGGCTCATTAAAATTTTGCAATGCTGTGCATCAGCGAATGCCGCAAAAGAAAACCAACATCAGCGGCAGTTTAGGATAAAGCCGGGATGGCACCAATGGCCTATTGGACGCAAGGGAGCCTACTCAGTCAGAGCACACAATTCAGACCAGCGCCGCCTTGGCCGCAAGCCGTGTCTTGATGCTGGCAACGTCGGCGCGCGGCGTCGCTGCAAACAGGGTTTTGGTATAGTCGTGCTGCGGATTGCCAAACACGGCGTCGCGGCTGCCATATTCCACCACTTCGCCAAAATACATCACCATCACCTCGTCCGCGATATATTTGACCACCGACAGATCGTGGCTGACAAACACATAGGTCAGTCCGAACTCGTCCTGCAGATCGGCCAGCAGGTTGAGAATTTGCGCCTGCACGGAGAGATCGAGCGCCGAGACCGGCTCGTCCAGCACCAATAGCGAGGGGTTGAGCATCAGCGCCCGCGCAATGGCGATGCGCTGGCGTTGCCCGCCCGAAAACATATGCGGATAGCGATTGTAATGCTCCGGCAGCATGCCGACTTTTTTCAGCATGGCCATGGCCATGTCGCGCCGTTCAGCGGCAGATTTATCGGTATTGAGCAGAACCGGTTCGGTCAGCACATCACCGATTTTCTGGCGCGGATTGAGCGAACCATAGGGGTTTTGAAAAATGATCTGTACCTTGCGGCGGAGGGCCGGCGTTACCGCCTGATCGGCGATATCAATGCGGTCGCCATCAATATAAAGCTCGCCCGAGGTCGGCGCGTCGATCATGGTCAGAATGCGCGCAAGGGTCGACTTGCCACAGCCGCTTTCCCCCACAATCGCCAGCGTCTTGCCCTTTTCAAGGGTAAAGCTGACGCCCTTGACCGCATGCACGACCTTCGGCTTGGTGAACATCGTCCCCTTGGAATGATAGTCACGGGTGACATTGCGCACATCGAGAACGATTTCGCTCATGCGGAGGCTCCTTCGTCTTCAGGCACAAAATCCGCCACCACCGGCAAACGGTCACCCACGGCATTTTCCGGCAGCGCCGATAACAGCGCGCGGGTATAGCCGCTTTTCGGATTCTCGAACAATTCCAGCACCCCGGCCTCTTCCATCTTGCGGCCCTTGTATTGCACCACCACCCGGTCAGCGGTTTCGGCCACCACACCCATATCGTGGGTGATCATGATCAGCCCCATGCCGGTATCGAGCTGCAATTGCACCAACAGATCAAGGATCTGTTTCTGGATGGTCACATCCAGTGCCGTGGTCGGCTCATCGGCAATCAGCAGTTTGGGTTCGCAGGCAATCGCAATCGCAATCATCACCCGCTGGCACTGGCCGCCGGACATCTGGTGCGGATAGGCATCGAGCCGCTCCTCGCCATCAGCGATCCCCACCGCATGCAACAGCTCAATGGCGCGTTTGCGCCGCGCGCGCCGGTCGAGCTTGAGGTGCTCGGCCAGCACTTCCTCGATCTGGAAACCGATGGTGAAGCAGGGATTGAGACTGGCAATCGGCTCCTGAAAAATCATCGCCATGTCCTTGCCGATGATCCGGCGCCGCTCATTGGCACTCATCCCCATAAGATCAAGCCCTTCAAAGCTGATCTTGTCGGCGGTCACGGTGGCCGTTGAGGGCAACAGCCCCATCACGGCCAGCATGGCCACCGATTTGCCCGAGCCACTCTCGCCGACAATGGCCAGCACTTCGCCCTTCTCGACGCTATAGGAGACCTTGTTGAGGGCCGTGAACAGACCCGCCGAGGTATCAAAGGCAACGGTCAGGTTTTCGATTTCAAGCAGAGGCATGGTCAACTCCGTTTCAGCTTCGGGTCAAGCGCATCGCGCAGACCATCGCCGACCAGATTGATCGCCAGCACGGTGATAAGGATGGCAAGGCCGGGGAAGGTCACAACCCACCAGGCCCGCAAAATGAATTCGCGCGCTTCAGCGAGCATCGTGCCCCATTCAGGGGTGGGCGGCTGCGCGCCCATGCCGAGAAAGCCAAGCGCTGCCGCTTCCAGAATGGCCCCGGAGAATGAAAGCGTTGCCTGCACGATCAACGGCCCGAGACAATTGGGCAGGATGGTCACAAACATCAGCCGCAAGTGCCCGGCCCCGGCCATCTTGGCCGAGGTGACATAATCACGATTGCCTTCGCCCATTACCGCGGCCCGGGTCAAACGGGCAAAATGCGGCTGTAACACCAGCGCAATGGCAATCATCGCGTTGAACAGGCCTGGCCCGAGAATAGCCACCAGCACCAGGGCCAGCAGCAAGGGCGGAAACGCCAGAATGACATCCATCACCCGCATGATCATCACATCGACCCAGCCGCGGAAATACCCCGCCAACAGGCCAATACCAATGCCAAAAATCAGCGCAATCGAGACCACGAACAGACCGATCATCAGCGAATAGCGCGAGCCGTGAATGAGCCGCGACAGCATATCGCGCCCCACAGCATCGGTGCCGAGCAGGAATGTGGTACTGCCCCCCTCAACCCAGAAGGGCGGGGTCAGCAGCGCATCACGATATTGCTGGTTGGGTTCATGCGGGGCCAGAACCGGCGCGAAAATTGCCACCAGCACCAAAAGCACAAAAACGACAAGGCCAATGACCGCCCCAGTGTTCTGGCGGAAATAATGCCAGAACTCAGCCAGCATTTGCAGGCGGGTATCAGGCATCGGTGCCGCGGGCGTTGTTGAGGTTTGATCAGTCATCACGCCCTCCCTATTGGCGCCGGATGCGCGGATTGATGAGGCCGTAAAGCACGTCGATAATCAGATTGACCAGCATGACGAGACCCGCCACCAGCACCAGCCCGCCCTGCACCACCGGATAGTCGCGCCGCGAAATACTGTCGATCATCCACTTGCCAATACCCGGCCAGGAAAAGATCGTCTCGGTCAGGATGGCCCCGGCCATCAGCATGCCCATTTGCAACCCGATAGTGGTGATCACCGGGATCATCGCATTGCGCAAGGCATGCAGGCCGATCACGCGGCGGGGTTTCAGCCCCTTGGCCCGCGCGGTACGTACATAATCCTCGCCCAGAACTTCGAGCATGGCCGAGCGCGTCTGCCGCGCAATCACCGCCAGCGGAATGGTCCCAAGCACAATGGTGGGCAAAATGAGATGTTGCACCGCCGAGGTGAACGCCCCCTTTTGCCCCGACAACAGCGCATCAATGGTCATGAACCCTGTAACGCTGGGGAAAAAATACAAAAGCGAAATCCGCCCTGACACAGGCGTCCAGCCGAGCATGCCGGAGAACAGAATAATCAGCAGCAGGCCCCACCAGAAAATCGGCATGGAATAACCGGTTAGCGCCGCGCCCATGGTCAACTGATCGAACATGGAGCCACGTTTCACCGCTGCAATAATGCCGGCGGGAATGCCCAGCAACGTGGCGAAGACCATCGCGAATGTTGCCAGTTCCAGCGTCGCCGGAAACAGAGTGAGGAATTCCTGAAACACCGGGCGCTTGGTCGAGATAGATACCCCGAAATCGCCCTGGAACAGCCCCAGAAGATAGTCGAAATACTGCACCCAGATCGGGCGATCATAGCCAAACTGCACCAGCAATTGCTTGTAGCGGTCGGGGTCCATCCCGCGTTCCCCGGCCAGAAGCAGCACCGGGTCGCCGGGAAGGAAGCGTACAAAGGCGAACGCTACGATTGTGATCCCGATAAAGGTCGGAATAATCAGCGCCAGCTTGCCAAGAAAAAATCGGAACATGTGTTTTTAAAAATGAGGGAGAGCACCACCTCAGCGGCACCCTCCCCCAAACCTGTTGACTATTCAGCGATATCGACATCATCGAAACGATGATAGCCGAGCGGGTCCATCACAAAACCGGTGACCTTCTTCGACATCGGCATGAACACTTTCGAATGGGCAATCGTATTCCAGGGCGCTTCGCGCTTGAATACAACCTGTGCCTCTTCATAAAGCTTGGTGCGCTCTGCAACGTCGGACGTCACCTTGGCCTTCTGGATCAGGGCTTCGAATTCCTCGTTGCACCATTGTGCCCGGTTGGAACCGCCAACCGCGTCACAGCCGAGCAGTACGGCAAGGAAGTTGTCCGGGTCACCATTATCACCGGTCCAGCCGAGCAGTACTGCGCCGTCACGATCGACTTCCGAGGAACGGGCCAGATATTCGCCCCACTCATAGGAAACGATTTCCACGTCCACACCGATATTGCCAAGGTCAGCCTGCATGACTTCGGCCATGCGACGGGCATTCGGGTTGTATGGACGCTGCACAGGCATTGCCCAGATCTTCATGGAAAGATCCGTCACACCCTCATCTGCCAGCATCTGCTTGGCAGCTTCAGGATCAAAGGCATCGTCTTCAACCGCGTTGTTATATGACCACATGGTGGGCGGAATCGGGTTTTTGGCAGCCTGGCCGGAACCCTGGAACACGGCATCAAGAATGGCCTGCTTGCTGATGGCCATGTTCAGCGCCTTGCGCACCTTGGGATTGTCAAACGGGGCCATCTGCGTGTTGTAAGCAAGATAGCCAACGTTGAGGCCTTCCTGCTCACCAACGGTCAGGTCGTCATTCTCTTGCAACGCGGCGATATCTGCCGGTGCTGGATAAGGCATGATGTGGCATTCGCCAGCTTCAAGCTTCTGACGGCGCACGGCAGCATCGGTTGTGATCGCAAACACGAGATCATCAATCGCCTGCTTGCCGGCCCAGTAGTCAGGATTGGCCTTGTAACGGATGACCGCATCCTGCTGATAGGCAACAAACTGGTAAGGCCCGGTGCCGACAGGCTGCTGGTTGAGCAGTTCCTTGGTGCCCGCAGCTTCAAGCTGATCGGCATATTCCTTGGACATGATCGAGGCAAAATCCATCGCCAGATTGGCAATCATCGGCGCTTCTGGACGGTTGAGCACGAACTTGACCGTCATATCGTCAACCTTGACGATTTCACTGATCAGATCAGGCATCGACATGCCGTTGAAATATTCCCAGGAAATACCGGTGGCATATTCAAACCAGGGATTATCGGCAATACGCTGACGGTCGAACGAGAAGATCACATCGTCTGCGTTCATATCGCGGGTCGGGGTGAAGTAATCTGTGGTCTGGAATTTTACACCGGGACGCAGTTTGAAAGTGTATTCCAAACCATCCTCGGAAATCTCCCAGCTCTCGGCAAGGCCCGGCACTGTGCTGGTCTTGCCATGCTCAAACTCCACGAGGCGGTTATAGATCGCGCGCGAAGAAGCATCAAAAGTGGTACCGGCAGTATAGGGTGCCGGATCAAAGCCTTCTGGCGAACCTTCCGAACAATATACGAGTGTTTTGGCAGAAGCTGCGCTGGCCATTACCGAAACGATCGCGGTGGCGGCGAGCAACGTTTTCATCATTTGCATGATTTTTCTGTCTCCCTGACAATTCATGTCACCAGACACACATTCTGGCGACCTGAAGGCCAACAAAGCCTGTTTTGTTTTGACGTGCAACAAGGAATTTGACCAATTGGTCAACGGTATTGACCAATACGTCACCCGCATACCGAGAAAACCGGATATAAAATTGTCACAATCAATCCGGGTCAACTGACGCAGGGATGCGGCGGCTTTACGCACCGACCTGATGCGCCTTGCACCCACCCTACGCATATCGCATACACGTTGTATTCAAGGACACAACCGGCCACGTAAAGGAATGACGATATGAGCCAGAGCACGGTTTTAACGATAGAGGCTTTGACCCTTGTTGTTGAAGAGGTTTTTCGTGCCGGCGGCTTCAGTGCCGACCACGCTGCAGCGCTGGGACGCGTCATCGTCTCAGGTGAGCGCGACGGTTGCAAATCCCACGGCGTCTATCGGGTCGAGGGGTGTCTGCGCACGCTAAAAATGGGCAAAGTCGTACCCGATGCCATACCGGTTGTTACCGCTGACGACAGCGCCATTGTACGCGTCGAGGCCAAGGGTGGCTTCGCCAACCTTGCTTTCGAACAGGGCGCGCCTGTGCTTGCAGAGCGGGCCCGCGCACTGGGGCTGGCAGCCATGGTCATTAATGACTGCTCGCATTTCTCTGCCCTTTGGCCGGAAATCGAAATTCTGACTGATCAGGGTCTCGCCGCCATCGCCATGTGTCCCAGCTATGCAACCGTCGCCCCCACCGGCGGCACCGAACCACTTCTGGGCACCAATCCGCTGGCATTCGGCTGGCCGCGCCCAGGCAAAAACCCCTATGTATTTGACTTCGCAACCAGTGTCGCCGCTCGGGGAGAAATCGAGTTGTACCGGCGTGCAGGCAAGCCTTTGCCTGAAGGTTGGGCGCTTGATGCAAACGGTCAGCCGACAACCGACCCGGAAGCGGCGCTCGCCGGCGCCATGCTCACCTTTGGTGGTCACAAGGGGTCTGCGATTTCAACGATGATTGAACTGCTGGCCGGTATAATGATCGGCGACATGACCAGCCCCGAAGCGCTGGAGTTTCTCGGCGTCACGACCATCGCCCCGCGTCACGGCGAACTGATCATTGCGTTCAGCCCGGAAAAGTTCGCGGCCAATCGTGGCCAGAACGCCTTTGACCGTGCGGAAGTACTATTCGAGGCCATCATGGGGCAAGGCGCACGCCTGCCCTCGCAACGCCGCTTCGCCGCACGGGCTGAGGCTCTGACCAATGGCATCACCCTGACCGCCGAGGAAATGGCACAGCTTGAACGCTTGCGCACTGAAGGCCTGGCCGCCGTCAGCTAGACTGTCTCGCGCCTTCTGGCAAAACCTGAATAACGCTATGCCCAAAAAAAGGCCCTCTCAAATGGAGGGCCTTTTCGCAATGATTCAATTCCGGACTGTTTACGCCGCAACGGCACCGGGCAGTTTGGACCAGTCCGCATACCAGGTCTTGAACAGCGCCAGCTGGCTTTCCGCAAATCCGCGCTGACTGTCGCTCAAGGCATCGGTCTCATAGAAATTCAGCGTGTATTCAGCGTCACCATTCACCACCATCATATGCTTGAAGAAAAGCACGAGGTCCGTGCCCTCATCAAAGGTTGAGAGCACATGCAATGCGTCACCCAGTTCCCGCGCCCGTTGACGCCCCATGGCATCGCCCCTGGCAGCAGCCTTAGACAAGGCCACCAGATTGAGCACCTCCCTGGGCAACACATTACCAATTCCGGTAATGGCACCGGTCGCACCGCAATTGACAAACCCGTGCACCACCGCGGTGTCCACACCGACCATCAGTGTCACCGCGTCGTCGCGGCTGGTGATATGCTCGGCGGCATAAGTCATGTCTGCCGGCCCGCCAAATTCCTTGAACCCGATCAGGTTCTTGTGCGCTGCGCGCAACTCAAAGAACAGCTCAGCGCGCGTCGCAAAACCATAATGCGGGCTGTTATATATCACTGCCGGCAAATCAGGTGCGGCCGAAAGCACAGCCTTGAAATGCGCCTTCTGTGCCGCAACCGATGACCCGCGCGACAAAACCCGCGGGATCACCATCAACCCCTTGGCCCCAACCTTGGCCGCATGAGCGGCATGGGCCACAGCCATTGCCGAGTTGACAGCACCAGTACCCACAATAACCGGCACGCCAGCCTGCACCAGACGCTCAACACCTTCCATGCGCTGCGCATCGGTCAGAAGCGGCCAGTCACCCATCGACCCGCAATAGACCACGGCCGACATGCCAGCTGAAATCAACTCCTTGGCCTTGCGCACCAGCGCCTCAAAATCAGGTGTGCGGTCCGCCTTGCAGGGCGTCATCAGCGCCGGAATCGTGCCGGAAAAAATACTGGTCGTCATTTAGCTCTCCTATAGAGCGCGTCATTGCGGATGCCCGCCACAACCCTCATCGGTCGCAAGCGCTCAATTATAAAATCGGGCAGGTCTGTAATATATCTTCCGTATATTAATTGTCGACAACTTTCTGAACGCAAGGCACAGCCCGTTGAGAACATGCAGCCGCCCATGCCACGCACAACGGGGACATCGCAGAACATGAGCCGAAAACCGGGCCGCGCCCGCGCTCGAAACAGATGTGAATGAGACAAGGTTGTGCAGCCCGTCAGGCCGATGCAATGGGGTGACATAATCGTCGATACAAAAAATCCGGCAAGGCGAAAGCCCTGCCGGATTAGTTTTGCGCATTAGGGATCGACGCCCCCTTTGCTGGCCTTAAGCCAGGCGCAACTGTCGTCCCTTATAGGCGCGCAGGATTGTGCCCCCGATCGCCGTGCCCCAGATGATGATGGTCGCGATACCCAGAACAGCGGCAATGGGCCGCTCGAAAAAGCCAAGGAAATTGCCACTTGTGATAATCATCGACGTGGTAAAATTCCCCTCGACCAATGGTCCAAGCACAATGCCCAGAATGATCGGTGCAATCGCAAACCGCCGCGATTCAAGAACATAGGCGATAATGCCCAGCGCCAGCATGACGCCAACACCAAACATCGTGTTGTTGATCGAAAACGACCCGACCAGACAAAATAGCAGGATGGCCGCATTCAGCAGGGCGCGCGGCACTTCGAAAATCCAGCGGGCCGACCGCGCTGCCACATATCCCAGGGGCAGCATCAAAATATTGGCAACCACGAACACCAACAGCACCGCATAAAAGTTCTGCGGGTTGACGGTCAGCAATTGCGGTCCGGGATCCAGCCCTTTCATCACCAGAACGCCAACGGCAATCGCCGTGACTGCATCACCGGGAATACCGAACACCATGGCCGGAATCCAGGATGTGCTCAGAGCCGCGTTATTGGTCGCACTCGCCTCAACCAGCCCCTCAGGATGACCTGTACCGAATTTTTCTGGCGTCTTGGACGTCCGCTTGGCCAGCGAATAGGTCACCCAGGCGGCGAGATCTCCGCCCACGCCAGGCAATGCACCCAACAGGCTGCCAATCATTGAGCCGCGCAAATGGTTCTTGCGATATTGCCAGAGCACTTTCAGCGTGCCCTTGAACGGATTGCCGACATTCGCTTGCGCGACAGCTTTCGTGCCGTTGCGGCCCGCCCGCATGATCTCGGCCAGCGCGAACATGCCGATCATTGCAGGAATGAAACTGATACCACCCGACAGCTCGCTGAACCCGAAGGTAAAGCGTTGCGCGCCCATGAGCGGGTCTACACCGATCTGGGCAATAAACAGCCCCAGCAACAGCGACAAGGCGCCCTTGGCCATACCACCGGTTGAGATCAGCGCCGCACAGCTCAGCCCCAGAACCGCCAGCCAGAAATACTCAAAGCTGGAAAAGCTGAGCGCAAATTTTGCCAGCGCGGGTGCGGTGAACAACAGAAATACAAAACCGAACAATCCGCCGAGCATCGAGCCGATAACGCCAATACCAATGGCAAGCCCCGCCTTGCCCTGTTTCGCCATGCCATAGGAATCTTCAACATAGGCGGCAGAAGCCGGCGTACCGGGAATGCGCAGCAATGCACCGGGCAAATCACCCGCTGTGATCGCCATCGCGGTGCACGAAATGATCGCTGCAATAGCGGGAATTGGCGCCATATAGAATGTGACCGGCACCAAAAGCGCTGTGGCCATGGTTGCTGTCAGGCCGGGCAAGGCACCGACGAACAGCCCAAAAATCGATGCCGCGAGAATAACAAGCAGGGTCTCGACATTAAAGACCAGCCCCATAGCCAGAAGAAATGCGTCCATGATCTAACCCCAAATTCCCTGGGGCAACGGCACCCTGAACCCGAATGCAAATAGCGCATAGATCGTCAGCGAGACAATGGGGCTGAAAACAAGCGCCGCCCGCAATCGCCCGCCACCCAAAAGTACGATTGAAAACGTATAAAGCAGCGCGGTCGCCAAAAATCCGATGAGCGGCATCACCAGCAGGGCCGCCAGCGTCGCGCCAAGAATGCCAAACACGAAGGGTGTGAACAGGCCGCTCGGTTCCGATCCATCGGCGGCTTCCGCCCCCTCAGGAATAAGCGTCACATCATCTTCGGATACGAACCAGCTCTGTATCACAAGAACCACAGCAAACACGGCAATCGCGCCACCAGTCAGTGTGGGAAACAGCCCAGGGCCGACCGGCAGCCCGGGCACGGAACGGATACCTTGCGCCTGGATGAGAATGAGAACGCCCAGTGCCAGAAACACCAGTCCCAAAGCCATGTCCGGAAAATTCCGTGATCGCATATATCCACTCCTTCACGAAAAACCGCCCCCGATCGCCAAACGACCGGGGGCAGCAAGAGATATTATTGCGCCGTGATACCGGCTGAGCTGATTGCAGCGTCGAAGGCTTCCCCGCGCTTGCGCAGGTATTCTTCAAAATCGCTGCCGCCTTCCCAGACAACGCCATAGTTGCGGCTGTCCATGAATTCAGCAAATTCCGCGCTGTTCACGATCTCGTCGAGCGCTTCGGTGAGCGTGGCGACCACGTCGTCAGGCATGCCTTTCGGTCCGCCAAGACCGCGCCAGCCCGCAATTGCGAACTCAAGGCCAAGTGCGTCGGTGATCGGCGGCACATCAGGCTGCTTCGGATTGGCTTCGTTGCCCAGGTAACCGAGCGGACGGATTTCACCGGCGTCAACCAGCGACTGCGCTTCGGGGAACTGGGACACGGCAACATCGATTGCGCCCGAGGCCAGAAGCTGAAGCGAGGGCACAGCACCATCGGTGGGCACCCAGAAAGCCTTGTCAGCAGGTGCACCCAGCAGGTGGACCAGGCTGACCCATGACAAATGGTTCAAACCGCCAAAGCTGGCACCGCTGGCTTTAAGCGCTGCGGGATCCGCCTTGATCGCTTCCGCCAGTTCCTGCATCGACTGGAACTTGGAATCGGCACTGACAAAGATTGCGGACGGGTCAGCATTATAAAGACCGATCAGCGTGTAATCTTCATAAGTCATTTCAGCCGAACCAACCGGCTTGAACATCGACAGCTCAGTTGTGACGATGCCGAGTGTATAACCATCCGGATTGGCTTCCTTGATGGCCTCATGGCCGACAATACCGCCGCCGCCAGTGCGGTTATTGATGGTAATCGGCTGCCCAAGCTTTTCCTCGAGCATGGTCGCAATAATGCGACCGGTCGCATCCGTGCCACCACCGGCTGACCAAGGAATGATCAACTCGATCGGACGTTCCGGATACTGCGCCATGGCAGTGCCGGAGACCATAAGTGTCGCGGCGAACGCGAGCGCGAGATTCTTTACGACTTTCATCAAAGTCCTCCCTTAAGAGCTGGCAGGCTTGCCAGCAGATGATGCGATCAAACCAGATCGCGAGAAGTTATGCCACATTGTGGAACTAACATGCACGTGCTTTTGACGCAACAGGTTCGTTGCAATCGCATCTAAATGCACTTTTTGTCCATATACATTGCAGATATGTTGACAGTCACGGCTTTCTGGCAGTAAACACAAATCGGGATCATGTCCCACATTATGGAATTGGCTATTTCGCGAACTGGACTGCCCAGCACGACATTGCCATTGGCTGATTGAACGTGCAGGTCTACGTCTCTTGTCAGACGCACCTGCCTTTGGAGGAAAGAAATGTCGAACCCTATTGCCCAGTCCGTGCGTGAAACGCTCACTGGCATCCTGCCCCCGCTGTCGATGCCATTCGATGACGAGGGGAACCTGGTCAAAGGCGCTTTGAAAGCGCAGGTCGACTTTATGATCGACAGCGGTGTACGCGCTGTTGTTGTTGGCGGCTCGACCGGCGAGGGTCACACCCTGTCCTCGTCCGAATTTGTCGACGCGATGACCGAGGCTTACGAAGCAACCGATGGCCGCGTGCCGTTTATCGCCGGCCTGATTGTCCAGTCCACGCGCGAAGCAATTGAGCGCGTCAAGGCACTGGGCGACATGAAAATCGCCGCGCTTCAGGTAACCCCCGTCCACTATCTGTTCAAGCCGGACCTGGAAGCCACGATCGAACACTTCCGTGCCATCTGGGAAGCAACCCAGGTGCCGATCCTTATCTACAATGTCATTCCCTGGAATTATCTCAGCGCTGACGCGATGCTTGCCATTATGGAAGCCGTACCTGGCGTCGTTGGCATGAAGCAGTCCTCGGGCGATCTCAAATCCGTCTCCGATCTCCTGCTGCGTGCCAAGCCGGAAAATCTGGTTCTGAGCGGCATTGATGCCTTGCTCTATCCCGGCTTCGCGCTTGGTGCCCACGGCGCCATCAGCGCGCTGACCTGCGCTGTGCCCGGTGTTACCGTCAATCTCTATGAGGCTGTGCAACGCGGTGATCATGAAACGGCCAAGGACATTCACTTCAAGCTCAACGCCTTGTGGAATTCCATGCGGCACGACAACCTGCCCGCTTGCGTCAAATATGTGCAATCGCGCCAGGGTCTGCCCCTGTTCCAGCCGCGTGCCCCCATGGAGCGCGTGACCGAAGAGCAGAAAAAGCAGATCGATGCCGCGCTCGGCCCAGTGCTCGAACTGACCGACATTCGCGCCCGCTAAGGCCACGGCCAGCAAATTCGCCGGTCGCAATGTCTGCGGCCGGCCTCTGTCACAATCGGCCAATGGGAGGCTGCCATCAAAAAACTGATCAATGACCCCGCCAATTATGTCGAGGAAATGCTCGACGGCCTCTGCCTGGCCCATCCCGGACTGAAGCGCGTCGGTGAAGACCAGCGCACCATCGCCCGCAGCAGCGACATGCCAAAGGGCAAGGTCGGGCTGGTTTCCGGTGGTGGCTCCGGCCATTTGCCGCTGTTCACCGGCTATGTCGGCGAGGCGCTGCTTGATGCCTGCGCCATCGGCAATGTCTTTGAAGGCCCCACCATCAATTCCTGTCAGGACGCGATCGCCGCGGCCAATGGCGGCGCAGGCGTTCTTTGCCTGTTCGGCAATTACGGTGGCGACCGGATGAATTTTGAAATGGCCAGCGAGTTCGCCGAACTCGAGGGCATTACAACCCGCACGGTTCTTGGCACCGACGATATTGCCAGCGCGGGGCCAGACGAAGCCAGTAAGCGGCGCGGTGTCGCCGGGTTGATCTTTGCCTATAAAACTGCAGGCGCCAAAGCGGCTGCCGGCGCGGATCTCGATAGCGTTGCCGAAATCGCGCAAAAGACCGTCGACCGCACCCGCACCATCGGCGTGGCATTGTCCTCCTGCCAGATCCCCGGCGCTGCCGAGCCCAATTTCATCATTGGCGACAACGAAATTGAAATGGGCATGGGCATCCATGGCGAACCCGGCATCTGGCGCAGCCCGATCCGCCCCGCCGATGAGCTGGTCGACGAAATGATCGCCAAACTGCTCACCGAACGCCCCGACAACACCAGCCGCGTGGCCATTCTGGTCAACAGTCTCGGCGCCACCCCACTCGAGGAATTGTTCATTCTTTACCGGCGCGCCGCCGAACAGCTCAACACCGCCGGTCTGGAAATCGTCCGCCCGCTCATTGGCCCTTATGTGACCTCGATGGAAATGGGCGGTGCCTCGATCAGCCTTTGTTTCCTCGATGACGAAATTGAAGCGCTTCTTGCAGCGCCGGCTGATTGTCCGTTCTGGCGGGTGGGCTGAACCATGGCAATTACCCAACAAAGCCTTCAAACGGCGCTCACCCGCGCCAACACCCGCATGCAGACCCTCGGTGACACGCTCAACGCCGCCGACGCCAAACTGGGCGACGGCGATACCGGCACCATGCTGTCGCGACTGATCGGCACCTTCGCCGCTGTCGATATTGCCGAAACGCCGGACCTGGGTGCCGCGTTCATCGCGCTGGCCAAAGCGGGTACCAGCGCGACCGGATCGAGCCTTGGCACGCTGATCATTGGCGCGATGATGACATCGGGGAAATTCTGCGCGAACCAGCAGGCGCTCGACTGGGGTCAGCTGGCCCCAATGCTGCGCACTATCCGGGATGGTGCCATGGCCCGCGGCAAAGCCGAACTCGGCGCGAAAACCATTATTGACGCGCTCGATGCCCTGGCGATCAGCCTTGACGGCCTCAGCGACCCCGCCGAAATGGCCACCGCCGCCAATGCCGCAATGGAAGATGTTCTGAACACGTTCCGCAACCGCCCCTGCACCATGGGCCGTGCGCGCATGTTTGCCGAAAAAAGCATCGGCCTCGATGATCCGGGCATGCTCGCGCTCGCCGAACTTGTCTGGGCGGTGACGGGCGTTCACAGCGCATCTCCGGGTCGCACTTGAGGTAAACCGGTAAATAAATTAAGGGATTGGACGGCTTTTGCGGGCCAGGCCAATCGGCCAAACACAGCGCTGGGGCACACAGAATGACCGACAACGCCGCGACGACCAAGCCGGGCAAACCCGCGCAAAGCGACGGCAGCATCAAATCGCTGACCAAAATCGCGCGGATACTCGATTGCTTCACCGCCAACCAGCGCTCGCTCACCCTTGCCGAAATCTGCGCTGAGGCCGGATATCCGCGCTCGACCACCCACCGCCTGCTCACCGCCATGCGCGAGGTCGGCTTTATCGAGCAGGACCGCGAACGGGATTCCTATCGCCTTGGGCTGAAGCTTTTTGAACTGGGAAGCATTGCCCTTGCCAATCTCGAACTGCACCGAGAGGGGCACACGATCGTTGAATCGTTGCACCGGCTCACCAACCGCGCCGTCCATCTGGCGGTATTCGATGGTTTGCGCGCCGTCATCATCCAGCGCACCGAAGCCGACCCCAACCTGGCCAACACCATGGTCGAGAACTCTCCGGCCTATTGCACCAGCGTGGGCAAGGCGATCCTTGCATACCAGCCCGCCGATATTGTGCAGCGCGTGACAGATGCTGGCCTGAAACAATTCACGGAAACCACGATCACCGATCCGGCAAAATTCGCTGAAGAACTGGCGACAACCCGCGAGCGCGGCTTTGCCATCGATAATGGCGAGCATCAGCCGGGCCTGCGCTGCATCGGCGCACCGATTTACAATCAGTCTGGCAATGTCTTCGCCGCGATCAGCGTCAGCGCGCCGAGCTTTCAGATGCCACCCGCCGAAATCGACGAACTGAGCAAGGTCGTCACCTACCACGCGCACCTGATTTCCCAAAGATTGGGCTATGTTCGCTAGCTTGCGCATCTGCCCTCCCTTGGCATCGCTTCACATTGTGCAAAGGGCGGCCTGAACCGACCGCCCCCTCTTTCGCTTAAACCGGGCCGCCGCCGCCGACCGGCCAGATGTCACGCAACTTTTCACCGGCAAGAATCCGCTCACGACAGGCCGCTTCCGCCATCCCGTTCGCATCTGCTGCATCGGCAATCACCCCGACAAGATCCTGCGGGATCACCACCACGCCGGTCACATCGGCAAAGATCACATCGCCCGGACGCACTTTCACGCCGTCAATATCCAGATCGACCTGGTAATGTGCAGGCTCCATACGCCCCGATACGCCGACCGGGCTCATACCCTTGGCAAATAGCGGATAGTCCAGCTTGCGCACCTCGGCGAGGTCACGCACGGTACCGTTGACCACAGTGGCCGCGGCCCCCTTGGTCTTCGCCCCGCTCGTCATCAATTCACCCGTACCCGACCCCTCGGCGCAGGACGAATCGACCAGAAGAATGCCACCCTTCACCACGGCATCAATCGCACCATGATAAATGTCTTGCGGTTGGCCGGTGCGGGTACTGGGCTCATAGCGAACGGTCGAAACCGGCCCGCAAACCACCTGCCCTGGCTTCAAAATACCAAACTGGCTGATCCCCTTGAGGTAGCCATAGGGGCCGCGGCCATCAAGCACATCGTGGATGTCGCCCGAATACCATTGCGACAAGCGCGCAATCGCGGCCCAGTCTGTGTTGTTGTAGTCATATGCGGCCATTATGCGTTCTGCCCTTGATGCTTTGCGGCGGTGATCGCCTGTTGAAGATACGTCGTTGAATTGTCGATATGCTCGCGCAACAGCGTACGGCTGGCTTCTGCATCGCCACTGCGGATTGCCGCGCAAATCGCATGATGCTCGGCAACGCCCTCAGCCATTGTCTTGCTTGGCACCCGGCTGGTCAGCCGGATGACTTCGGTGATCAGCCCGTAAAGATTGTCATAGACCGTCGCCATGATCTCATTGCCCAGCGACTGCACCAGCGCCCGGTGAAAATCGGCATCCGCATTGGCATAGGCACTGAAATCGCTGGCCTCGGCCATCGCCTTGAGCGCTGAATCAACATCGTCGCTCAACTGCCCTTCCCCGCTCGCCAACCGGCCAACTGCCTCCAGCTCGAACATGCGGCGCACATCCATTAGCTGCACGAGATAGTCGGTATCCTTGGCAAAAAGGGAATGAACGGTCGAGGCAAGGGATTCAAGGAACTGCCCCACATCCTCACGCACCACCTCGGCGCGCTCGCCATGCCGGCGCAGCACCAGCCCTTTGGTCTCGAGAATCTGCAGCCCCTCGCGCACAGAACGAGTGCCCACACCAAACCGGCGCGCCAGATCCGCCTCGGAAGGCAACCTGTCACCGACCTGCAGGACGCCCGACAAGATCTCTGCCTCAATGGCCGAAACCACCGTGACATAAAGCTTGTTGCGTTCAGGGGCCACAGCCATCACCAGGCCGTAAACCCGCCGTCAACGACGACATTGGAACCGGTCATGTAAGACGAGGCTTCGGAGGCGAGAAACTGGACAACGCCGTTATACTCGTCTTTCTCGGCCTGACGGCGCATCGGCACGCGCTCAAGGAAATTATCGACAAATTCCTTGTCGAAACTGCCCGTTTTCACCCCACCAAACGAGATCAGGTTGCACCGGACATTCCTCTCGGCCCAGTAGGTCGCCACATAACGCGTCAGGTTGATCAGGCCGGATTTCGACGCCGCATAAGAGACAGCCTTGACGAAAGGCACACCATCACGCGCTTCGCGATAGGCATAAAGCGCCTGATTGGGCGACACCAGACCATAGATCGAGCCCACATTAATAATGCTGCCCCGGCCGGCTTCTGCCATCTTGGTGCCAATAACCTGACTGCACAGCATGACGCCGGTCAGGTTCACATCAATAATGTCATCCCAGTATTTCTGCGGGTAATCCTCAAAGGGCGCATTCTGGTCCGCCGCCCCATCGGGCTTGGAATCGATGCCCGCATTATTGACCAGAATATCGGGCGCACCCCAGTCGGCACACAATTTCTCGGTCGCCGCTTCCAGCGCTGCCTTGTCGGTCACGCTGGCCTCGTAAACGCGGATGCTGTCCGCGCAATCGGGAAAAAGTTCCTGCAATTGCTCAGCCGTCACCGGCCGGCGGCTGAAAATGGCAACCCTGGCACCAGCTTGCGCCAGTGACGCCGCAAATCCGCGCCCCAATTGCCCCAAACCTCCGGTTACAACCGCAACCTTACCCTCAACACTAAAAATGCTCGACATGAATTCCTACCGCTAAACTTCTGACATATGGCATATGACATAAGTTACCCCGACAAGGCAATCCCCCACCCGCCCAAAGCGCCGAAAGGCACAACCACTGGCGGGAAAGTCCAGATTTGCATCAAACTTTACATGAGTATTCACGACAGGTTTTCAGCTTGGCAGGCATTCTGTGTGCATCTGACAAAAGGATGGAACATGGCCAACCTGACACCACACATCGTTGCATTGCTCTGCACCTGCGGCGTCGTCAGTGCAGCAACGCCATCCAAAGCTGACCCGGCAATATCAGGGCACAGTTCCTTTGCCAGTTTGCAAGCACTGCCCGATCAGGAAGCGGAACACCTAGGCACAGGTCGATCTTTCATCATCATGCCGGGGGCAGAAAATTATATACCGGGTACCTGGCAACAACGCATGGGCGTCTTTGGAAGCATCAACCCCCAGACCGGCGATCTGGACTGCAAGGACATCAACGGCTCCGTGGAGATAACCGGCGCTGATATACACGGCCTCGATGCTGACAATGACGGCACCGGTTGCGAATGGAACTAAGGTTGCCACGCGGCCTAAGCGGCCGGACGCAACCATCCACGCGCTTAGGCCATCCCCCTTATCATTTACCAATCCGCGTCAACTGGACGCGGACAAAAACCTCGACAGCCCGGTTCTGGTCACATGTGAGGCGGGGATCGCAGGCATTTGGCCCAGAAAAAGGCAGCGTCACCAAATGACCTTCAAGCTGCCTGAAAGCCTGCTCTTTCGAGCCACATCCATCCCTTTGATGCCGCTTCATAACGCAAGCAACAGCAAATGGTTCCCCTCACATGAAGAAATTTTCCCGCATCGCCCTTGGTTTGGCCCTCGCAGCCACGCTGTCGACGTCGATCGTTCCAGCATCATTCGCCTCGACACCCGCTATCACAGGCACGGCCTCCTGGTACGGCCCCGGCTTCCATGGCCGGACAACAGCCAATGGTGAAAGCTATGACATGTACGCCATGACGGCGGCACACAAAACGCTCAAGTTCGGGACCAAGGTCAAGGTCACCAACAATGAAAACGGCAAGTCGGTACTCGTTCGCATAAATGACCGGGGCCCCTACATTGGCGGGCGCGTAATCGACCTGTCCAAAAGCGCCGCCAATGCAATCGACATGATCCGTCCCGGCACCGCCAAGGTGACCATAGAGGTTGTCGGATAACGGCGGCAGATCTTAGCAAAGCTGAATATTTTGGCGCTACAAGGCGATGCGCGCGGCTTCACAGCCCAGAAGGTCGGTCAAGGCGGCGCGGGATGGCGCGGCGGCGATATGAATGCGCCGCCACTTTGCCGCATCAAGCACCGCCGCGATCGCCGGGCTCATGACAAATGCCTCTATCCTTGCAAGGGACGGCACCAGATCGCTTTTTCTCACCAGCACACCGAATATTTCGGCAGTCCTTTTTGACATCAGAACAACGGCGCCGACTTTGTGGCGGCGCAAATGCTGTTCTGTTCCCGCCGACAATCGCGCTCTGGCCGTCGCCTCATAGACTATTACGCGTATCGCCTCATAGCCTTGTGATCGCAAGGCTGCCGCCATGTCGAGAGATAGATGCAAGCCACCAACATGCAGAATGGGCCCCGAACCGGGCGGCATTTTGCGCATCACAAGCCTGAGCAGGTCCACAGCCGTTCCATCGGCATGATAAACATTGATAAAGCCAAACCTCTTGAGACAGGCAGCTGTGGCTATACCAACAGCAAACACAGGCATTTCTCGAGGCGCATGAGGCACTTTCCCCAGTTCGAACGCACCATTGGCTGAGGTGACAACCAGCGCCGCCATACGAAACAGCGACTGGGTTGGCCATTCCACCGGCGTTATCTCCAGCACATCTTCATTGTGGGGCTGAAAGCCCATCGCCCCCAACTCGGTGTGCAAGGGTTCGTTGAGGCCTCTAGGCCTTGTTGTAAGTGTCAACATTGTCATTCGCTGCTAAAAAACCCGAAAAAGCTCCCCGCCGGGACGCATGCATCCGGCATATTGCCAAGTGCGTACCGGACGCGAATTCTCGCGTCCGGCCAAATTTATTTGCGTTTCGGTATTGAAGAGCCGGCATTGATTGCGCCGCCGACGCTATCAGGCGTCACCTCAGTCTTGCCGCTTCCCTTCTTCTTTTTTTTTGGCTGCAAACGTTGTTGATTGCCTTTTTTCTTGGCCATTTCGATCATTCCTCATTATCCGCCTCCCATGGAAGGCACAAACAAATCCCGTTAAACCGCATCCCTCAAATGCCGATGCGGTTTCATTCCCTGGTGACGCGGGCTTTGCCGTCGTCACCAGGGTTGGGATGGAATTTTTCTTCTCCGCTGACATGGCGCTTGCAATGCAGACAAGATCATCGCCGCACCTGCAATAATGGCGCGGCGCCTGCAAGCTGGCCAAAAGAGCCGGCAAGCGACAAAACACGCGTCAAATCTTCACGTGACCGCGCAGCCCGAATGTCGCCCAACAGGCCATCATCCTCCGCAAGCCTCGAACACGAAAGGATTGCGCGGCGCAATTCCCGTTGATCGCGCCGGTCGCCAACAATCGCAAACATCATATCCACCGGCACACCGTCCCGCGCATCAAAATCCACAGGTGCATGCAACAGCACAACCTGCAGCAATGGGCGGCCGCGCATCGGAAACATCGCCCGTGGAACCGCAACACCTTTCCCAATGGAGGTCGAACCCAATCTCTCACGCAGCATGAAATAAGTGGCGATCTCATCGCCCGTTGAATCGCCGCGCAAGCGCGCAATACGCTTGCCCAGGGCCCAGAAACTCGCCTTGCGTGACATTGAGGTTTTATCGATCGCAAAATCGATTTCAAACGACGCATCAACGACGGACATCGCGTGCCTCCTCGATGCCGCGGCCCTTCGGCGCAACGGCATGTACTTATATATTGGTGAATTGAATAAGCTGCGTTCCGGAGATCCCGCTCAGGATCTCCGGCTAAACATCCCGATCAGCGACAGCTGCCTTGTGATCGTGTGGATAATTGTTTTTGCTCATAACAGCGAGCCTAGCCTTAAAGCCCGACAAGTCAACTGCGCACTTATGCCGCGGCGTTTTCGCGCAACAAGATAAAAACTCAACTTGTTTAAAAATTTACTTGGCCTACATTTCAGACATGCCGAAAATCATGAGTAAATCAGCCTGCGCAAGGGCACCGATTACATCACTCGCCTCACCCCGGGGCGGGGTTATTTTGCACGGCTAAAGGCCGTCAGGCCGCCTCGGGCAAAAACATCCAATATACATGTTCAAGCTGCGCTTCGGCGCATGTGGAGGTTGTCATGCGGTTACTGCGCGCACCCATTTATTGTCATTACTGTCAGGAATTCATCCCCAAGGCGGCATCAAGATGCGTCTGGTGCCTCAAGCCTCAACCCGTGGCTGACCGGCCATATCCCGGCAGCACAAACCAGGCCGCTCATTCGGGCAGCATCAGGGATGGATCAAAGTGAGGTTCAAGCCAGCACCCTTCATACGCAACATATCCCTCGCCATATCATTGGTCTGCGTTGGCTTTGGGTTTTCGATTATCGGCCAGATACGGGATATGCCGGAATGGTTGCGATTAACGCAACCCGCCATGGGCATATTCGGTGTCGCCATTGGCTCATTTTCGCTCGCCTGGATAACAGGGGCTATCGTTTCCGCCGCGCTGAAGCGGCGGCCCGACAGCCGGACAAAGCCACCAAAACTGTTGAGTGATCTTGTCTCTGCCTGCCTGTTCGCTGTCGCCCTGATCACCACGATTGGCGTGGCTTTTGGCCAGTCTGGCGCCGGCGTCATTGCAAGTTCGGGGCTGATCATTGCCGTTTTGGGCTTTGCGGTTCGCAGCGTTGTCGCAGACACTCTCTCAGGCATTGCTCTCAGCCTGGAAGCCCCGTTCAGAATGGGCGACTGGATCGAGATCAACGACGAAGTCAGTGGCCGGGTCGTCGAAATCGGTTGGCGGACCACCAGACTTTTAACCCGCAATTCAACGAACATCATTCTGCCGAATAGTCAGATCGCCCGGCAACGCTTAACAAACTTCAGCGCGCCCCAGCGACACTACCGGACCCAGATTGAAGTCCACGTAGATGTGTCAAAGGAACCGGAAAAGCTGGGCGCAATCCTGCGGGACAGCGCAAAGCGCGCGGAAAACATCCTCACGCAACCCGCCCCCGAGGTCCATTTGACCGGGATGGATCAGTTTGGTCTGCGGGTTGCGATCAGTTATTGGGTACCCAGCTTTCTGGATGACCGGAAATGCCGAGATCAGGTCCTCTTCCACGTACTCACCGCCATGCAACAGCATGACCTATTCACCAAACAGCCGCTTCACGCGCACCACCAAACAGATAGATAAAGCGAACTGACCATCGGCTTTCGCGGCGCAGGACAAGAGCCGCCTTAGACACTACCCGTCCAAGGCGCAGGGCGTATTGACACGCCCTGCTGCTCTACCCCCCTATCCAGAAACCAGATTTGGGAGCCACATCACCAAAGGCGCGGCCCAGGTCACCACGGCAAGGGACAGTAGCGCAACGAGAATGAACGGCCGCAACGCACCGATAATCTCACCGTAGCCTGCCCGGAACGTCACCATCGCTGTGAAGATGTTGATGCCAAAGGGCGGCGTGATCATGCCGATAGCAATGTTCAGCACCAATATTGCGCCAAAATGCACCGGATCAATACCGGCAAGCGTGGCCGCCGGCAGGACGATTGGCGTCAATACGATAATGGCAGAGTTTGGGTCCAACACCATCCCGGCCAGCAAGAAGGTCAGGTTAACAATGAGCAGTATTTCGAACCATGACCGATCGCTGAGTAGCGTTGCCACCTGCTGGGGCACCTGTTGCAGGGTCAAAAGATAGGACATCGCCGCACTGACCGCGAGGATTACCAGCAATGCCGAAATGGTGGCGGCCGTCTCCTGGGTTAGCGACCAGAACTCTCGCAACGTCAGCGAGCGATAAAGCACAACCTCGACAAAAATCGCATAAAAGCAGCCGCCTGCCGCCGCTTCAGTCGGGGTGAACGTGCCGGTGTAAATACCCCCGAAAATAATAAGAGGCAGGCCGAGGGCAAGAATGGCAGCCTTGGCCGCATCCGCCCGTTCGGACCAAGAGGCCCGGGGCGTACCGGCAATCCCATGGCGACGCGCATATGTATATGCATAAACGATCAGCATTGAGAGCAGGATAAGGCCGGCAGCGAGACCGGCGAGAAACCCGCTCTCGATCGAAGAGGTTGCCTGAAGCGCATAAAGAATCATCGCAACCGATGGCGGGATAAGCATCGCCAGGGTCGACGCCGTCAGGATCAGCCCGATCGAAAAGCCACGCGAATATCCCTGTCTGATGAGAACAGGAAAGACCAGCGGCCCCAGGGAAACGATAGCCGCCTGACCGACCCCCGACAGCGCGCCAAATAACGCGCAAGTAACCACCGTCGCCAAGGCAACACCACCAGTGATATGCCCGACACAGGACTCCACCAGCGTCAAGAGCCGCTTGCCGATCTCGCCACGTGAAATAATTGCCGAGGCATAGATAAACAAGGGCACTGCAAGCAAGGCAAACTTATTGATACCCTGCACCATCTGCTGGGCAAACACCATCGACGGCACCGGCGGGCCAAAGAACGCATGGCTCAGAAAAGTGCCGCCGATCAATGCCAGAAAGACCGGCATGGTCATCAAAAGCAATAGGACAGCGGTCGAGGCAAGAACGGCGACAGGCATTATTTACGGGCTCCCCAGAGGTCGTCAGCGGCAGCGTGCAGCCACGCAATTGCGCAAAGCGCAAACCCGATGGGCACAGGCGCATAAAACCAGCCCGCCGGAATTGAGAGCATCTGATCAATTTGACCGGAAGCAAAACGGAATGCGGTGAAAGTCCATCCAAGCCATGCTGCATAAACACAAAGAACCATCGCGATCAGCGACACCACGATGCGCAACCAGCGCAGCACGGCCGGCGCCAGCCGGGACGTAATCATATCAACTGTGATATGCCGTCCCTGCCGCGCCGGAATATATGCGCCGAGAAAAGTGAGCCAGAGGATCAACAGGCCCGCGAGCGTCGGCCCCCCGGCAAAAAGCACATATCCAAGACTGCGTGCGATGGCATTCACTATCAGCAGCACAGTGGTGAGCAACAGGACCGCACCGGAGAACAAAGCCACGGCGCGGTCGAGATAACCGAGCATCAGCTCGGAAAATGCGAGGACAGATTTCACTTGGCGAGTTCTGCGTCAATCGCATCAAGCACAGCTTGTCCAGCTTCGCCGTACTGCTTGACATAGAGCGCTTTGATCGACGGGAGAAGCGCCTCGGCAAGCTCAGCACGTGCCTCTTCGGACACCTCAACCACCTCAGTGCCGTTTTCCTCAAAGGCCGGAAGCGCCAATGTTTCGATGACCTCGTCAGTTTTCTCAGCGGTCAGTTTGCCGCCAGCAGACACAGCCGCAGTCACATCGGCCTGACAATCAGGCGAAAGCTGTGCCCACCAGGCTGCAGATACGGACACGATCTGGTCCAGCGTGCCATGGTTTGTCAGGGTCACGTAATCCTGAACTTCGTGGAAACGCATATAGAAATTGGTATCGATCGGGTTTTCTTGTGCATCAACCGCCCCGTTGGACAAGGCAGAATAGGTTTCAGAAAACGGCATATCGATTGCTTGCATGCCCAGCAGCCGATCCTGCTCTTTAATGATTTCCGAGGGCATAACGCGGGCACTAAGACCTTTATAGTCCTCAAGGGTCACAAGAGGTTTGTTGGCTGTCCATGTCTTGTAACCCGTGTGCCAGATATCAAGCGACAAAAGCCCTTTTTCCGTTGTTGTATCCAGCAACTGACGGATGGCATCACTCTCGTAAAGTGCCAGAAGCTTTTCCTTGTCAGTGGGGAAATAATACGGGAAATCCAGAATGCCGACGAGCGGCTGAAAACCGACCATGAATGCGGCAGGCAGGATCGACATTTCGACCGAACCAATCTGCATGCCCTCGATCAGGTCTGTAGTGCCGCCCAGCTGCGAGGACGGATACAACTGTACCTCGATATCGCAAGCATCAGATGCCTGAATCATTTCGGCCATGAGGGTTGCCCCCTGGCCGCGCGGTGACTGGATTGGCGTCAAAAAGCCGACCTTCATGACGGTATCGGCCGCCTGGGCCATACCGGGCATGAGAATCGTTGCTGCAACAATCATCCATTTCATATCGTGTTCCCTTTCAGTGTTTTATTTATTGTTTTTTTGATGCATGTGGTAACGGGCAGGCGCGCGCCTCAGCTTGGAACGGCGGCCGAATACCAGTCGAATATTTCTTCGCCGGTCATAAAGGCCACGTCGTCATATTCGGCAATGCGCCGGATCAGGTCGCGGAAATAGCGGGCGCGGTGAGGTGCCCCCATGATGTAGGGATGCACCACCAGTGCCATGATGCGGGCACCGTCTTCAGCATCTTCATGAATTTGCTGAAACTGGTCCCAGCCGCGCTGGAAATATTCTCCCGCCTGATGATGCTGGATCAGCATCATGGCCACATCATTGCATTCCTGGGTATAGGGCACATTGACGATCTGGCTGGTGCGCGTGTTGAGCCGCACCGGCTGATCGTCCAGCACCCAGTCACACACGTATTCATAGCCCTCCTCGACTAGGATATCGGGTGTTTCCCAGGTCTCTGTCAGCCCTGGCCCAAGCCAGCCGCGCGGCCGCTTGCCGGTGAAATCCTGAATGGCTTTAGTCGTGGCGATAATGTCTGCGCGCTCGTCCTCGACCTTCTGCATGTTCTTTTGCGTAAAGCCATGCCCCATGAACTCCCATCCGCGGTCCAGCGCAGCCTGGGAAATCGGTGCATAGCTCGACACCGCTGTGCCATTGATTGCCAACACAGCCTTTGCATTGATCTCGTCAATCGATTTCAGCAAACGCCAGAAGCCAACCCGGTTGCCGTATTCATGCCAGGCCCAGTTCGGAATATCCGGGCTGGGCGACCCGCCAGCAGGCGGCGTCAGCACGGTGCGGGGCATCGTCGCTTTCGGATCCCATTCCTCAATATTCACAATAATCCACACGCCCATGCGCTTGCCCTCGGGCAAGACCAGCCTCGGGCGGTCAGTGATCGCGGAATAAGTGATACGTTCAGTCGGCAGCATGGATGGTTTCCTTCATGGAAGAAGTTTCCGCCCCGGTGACAGTGACGGTCAATTTTGGCAGCCCGGCACAGGAGGCAACAAGTTCGTCACCTGGCAAAACAGGCCCGACACCGGCAGGCGTCCCAGTCAGGATGACGTCGCCAGGCATGAGGCGATATTGGGTGGACAGGTGCGCGATCGTGTCCGCGACCCCCCAGATCATCAGCCCGATATCGCTGTCCTGCTTCACCTCACCATTGACAGAAATGCGGATCGTCCCCTCGGCCAGATCCCCTGCCACCGCGCGGGGCAGCACAGGTCCGATCGGGGCCGAATGATCAAAGCTTTTACCCATTTCCCAAGGACGGCGCATATCGCGCGCCACAAACTGGAGATCGCGCCGTGTCATGTCCAACGCAACCGCATAACCAAAAACGTGCTCGAATGCCTTGTCAGAAGGAATATTGCGACCTTCCGCACCGATCACAACGGCCAGCTCGACTTCAAACTGAAAGTCCTCGGTAGCCGGCGGATAGGGCAGCGTGCCGCCCGTAAGAACAACAGAATCGGTGGGCTTTTGAAAGAAGAAGGGCAGTTCCTTTTCGTCGCCTTCCTTCATTTCCTGGATATGGGAAACGTAATTGCGTCCGACACAATAAATGCGGCGCACCGCAATGGCCTCATCAGCCCCATGGATTGGAATTGTCGTCGGGGCGCTTTGGAAATGTACTTTGGTCATTGGGTCTCTGGAGATCTGAGGAGCTAATGCGGTTTACGGGCGAAAAATCACCGCAATGCCGCCGTTGGAGAAGCAAGGGAGCGCACGTGAAAGCGCAGACCGGCAAGGCTGATGGTCATGATCAAATACATTCTGGCCGCCCCCCCTATTACGTAACGCCACGCAATATCGCCCTATCATTGTCGGACATGTTGCGTAATTTACAAAATTATTGCATGCAATTTTTGGACTTGCAACACAAAATGCATTTTATTTGTCACGAGCAAGCCGCGAGACAAAAATGTCAGATACGGCGCTTCGGCCCGCTAGTCCGTTTCCGTGAGGATTGCGGCCTCGATGGTTTCCAGATGGGTTTCCATTTCCCCGGCGGCCGCCTCTGCATCTCCAGCGGCGATCGCATCGACAATCCGATCATGCTGATCGCTATGAACGGTACGAAATTCATCAATGCCCACCCGCCGATAGATGCGGTCCCACTCTCTTTGCCAAAGAGTGCGTCGGCGAGCGCCGGACAAATAAATCAGGAAACTGAAAAGAACAGGATTACGGGACACCCCGGCGACAGCCCGGTGAAAAGCAGCATCCGTTTCTTCACAGGCAGACCGGTCGCGCGCAACGCGTCCCGCCGCAACGATTGCACGTAGATGCGCCACGTCCGCCGGCACGGCACAACGTGCCGCCTCCGCCGCCACTTGCGGCTCAACAAGCCTGCGCGCCCGGATCAGTTCTGCCGGCGTCTCACTCTGCACCATGACAGTATCGCGAATGGGCAAATGCCGAGGCCGCCGTCCGCGAAACGTCCCCTGCCCCACATGCCGCCACAACGCGCCGTCCTTTTCCAGCATATCGAGTGCTTTTCGAAGCGTGGCCCGGCTGCAGCCAAGCATTCGGGCCAATACCCGTTCAGAGGGCAGACGCTCGCCCACATCAGGAGCAAGATCAACCAGCATGCCCAAGAGCCGCGCCTGGATAATATCTGCGGTCTGCCGGGACATGAATCTTCCTTTCCAGACCAATTTGCAGACCAATTGCCAAATATGCAACAGACGATTCCAACAGCTCATTGTGAAAGGTCTGATTGTGTTTGATATCATGTTGTTGTGTGTTACGGGGTTCGCTGCGGGACTTCTGAATGCTGTGGCCGGGGGTGGCACATTCCTCACACTTCCAGCCCTGATTTATGTCGGCGTGCCCCCCGTCAGCGCCAATGCCACGGCAACACTGACCGCACTGCCCGGATATATAAGCAGCGCGTGGGCCTTCAGAAAGGATATGCAAGCGGAAGGCAGCCTTGGAATACGCATCGTTATTGGATTTGCTGCCGTAGGAAGCATTCTGGGCGCGCTTTTGCTGATCGTTACGCCGGGCGAAGCCTTTATGTGGATCGTGCCATGGCTCCTGCTGCTGGCCACCCTTCTTTTTGCCGTCGGGCCATCCCTTTCACACACATTGCAAGATCGCGGGGTCCGACCCGCCGGACCGCTGGTGTCGGCTGCAGCCATCTTCGCGGTCGCCGTCTATGGAGGATACTTCAACGGCGGCCTGGGGATCATGCTGCTCGCGACATTCGGACTATTGGGATATCAAAACCTGCATGGCGCGAATGGCTTGAAAAACGTTCTCTCAGCCGTTCTCTCGCTGATTTCCTCGATCGCGTTTATCGCATCCGGGCTCATCGCCTGGGAACAGGCGGCCGTCATGGCGATCAGCGCAACTGCGGGGGGATATATCGGGGCGCGCCAGAGCCGCCGGATCAAACGCACTCAGCTACTACGCTACTTTGTCATCGCCGTGGGCGTCGTCATGACCGCGGCATTCTTTCTTCTGTAAATTCACGGCACAATCGCAAATGGATTTGCGCTGGCTTTCAGTCAATTTGGCCCACATTGCACGAAGAAAAATGCAATTCGATAAAGATTCACGATATTTAGTACAAATCGATTATTGCATAGGGGACATCATTGGTCTAATTCCACTCCTTCCAAGGAGAAAGCCATGGCCACCACCAGCGAAAAACGCGTTCACGGAATAGCGCAACACTTGCGCTCATCACTTCTGGATGGTGCCTATCACCCTGAAAGCCGCCTCAACGAGGTCCAGCTTGCCGCCCAGCTTGGCGTATCGCGAACCCCTGTGCGCACGGCATTACAACAGCTCGCGGGGGAAGGACTGGTCGAATACAAAGAGAACCGTGGCTTTTTTGTACGCCGGTTCGACGTCGCCGATGTCATCGATGCCTTTGAAATGCGTTCGCTGGCAGAAGGTCTTGCCGCACGGCTCGCCGCCGAACGCGGGCTGACCCCCGAGGATGAAATTGAAATCGAAGCTGCACTGGAACAGGGCGACACCGGCCTGTCCCTGGCCGATGAGGCCGAGGCCCGCCGCGTCTATGGCATCTCCAATGATCGTTTCCACAGCACAATTCAACGCGGCGCGCGGACACGTCTGGTGAGCGATGTGATCGCTTTGTGTAACACTATTCCGCAAACACTCAGCCAGAACGTGATGAGCTTTTCTCTCGAAACCATGCGCGTCCGGGCTGAACAGCATCACAAGATCTATGCCGCGATCCTGGCCCGGCAGCCGCGTGAAGCCGAAGAACTGATGCGCACCCACGTCCTGGATGTACGGCGAGCGGTGGCCCGCGATTTTGCCCGCGCACGCAAAGCCGATAGCGTCAACACCTGACCCTCGGCACAGCCCCCAAACGCATCCATGCCCCGCACGCCAGCTGCCGCCGTCCTTACATAGGCCGGGGGGCCCAACGCAATGGCCCCCTATGGGAATCCCAAGTCTAACCTATTGAACTTAAAGGAAATGGTGGGTGTGACAGGGATTGAACCTGTGACCCCTGCCGTGTGAAGGCAGTGCTCTCCCGCTGAGCTACACACCCGTTCATCAGCGGTCCGGGGTGCATGGCCTTGGCCGACATGTCCGGGATGCTGCAAACGAAGATAACGAGGGCGGAGATGGTGGGCGTAACTGGGATTGAACCAGTGACCCCTACAATGTCAATGTAGTGCTCTCCCGCTGAGCTATACGCCCATCTTCCGCCTGGTCCGCTAGCGGCCCAATCGTCGCGAGGCGATAGACCACAAAATGCCGCGTCCGGTCAATAGGGTCTGCGCGCTTTATGCAGCCAATAATCGCTCAACCTCGTTCACAAGGTCTTTTAGGTGGAACGGCTTGGACAAAACCGAGGCGTCTTTGGGCGCGTCGCTGTCCGGGTTCAGGGCCACAGCGGCAAAGCCGGTGATGAACATAACCTTGAGGTCGGGGTCCAGTTCCGTTGCCCGGCGGGCCAGTTCGATCCCGTCCATTTCCGGCATCACAATATCTGACAAAAGCAGGGAAAACGGCTCTTCCCGCAACCGCTCATAAGCGGATTTGCCATTGTCGAACGAGACCACTTCATAGCCCGCATTCTTCAATGCGCGGGTAAGGAACTGACGCATGTCGGCGTCATCTTCAGCCAATAGAATGCGATTCATCACTGCCTCGTCGATCTCCGGGTGGTATTCTACTCATCTTGAGCAGGATGTTTAATCTAGTTTCACCCCTGCGCAACAGCCCTTATGATCACAAATAGACTGAATTGTGCCTTATGGACATTCTCACACACGCGGGGCAAACTCTCCCCTGTGTATAAAGAGGTGATTTGCCGCCCCGGGGAGGAAAAGTGCAGTCTGATTTTGCTGACAGACCCGCCTTTGAAACGATCCGGCCCCGCCGGGCCGTGGCCCCTCTGGTATTCAATTCTCCCCATTCCGGCCGGGATTATCCAGAACGCTTTCTGAAACTGACGCGCCTCGACCACCTCTCCATTCGCCAGTCAGAAGACGCTTTTGTCGACGAATTGTTCGGCCGTGCGCCGCATCTTGGCGTGCCGCTGTTGCGGGCCCGTTTTCCGCGCGCCTATCTCGATGTCAATCGCGAGCCCTATGAACTGGACCCCGCCATGTTCGTGGAAACCTTGCCCGAACGATATAACACCAGCTCGCCACGAGTGGCCGCCGGGCTCGGCACCTTGGCGCGCATCGTTGCGGAAAACAAACATATCTATAGCGAACGCCTGACCCTGGCGGACGCACGCATGCGCATTGAGGGCATCTACAAACCTTATCACACCACGCTGCAAACCCTGCTGAGCACAACGCTGAACACGTTCGGCATTGTTGTTCTCATCGATTGTCATTCCATGCCGCGCCTGACCCGCAGCGGCGATCGCATCCCGCCCGACATCGTTTTGGGTGACCGCTACGGCACCAGCTGTGCACCAGCGATCATCGAATTGGCAGAAACCCTGTTCACCAGTGCCGGACTGAAGGTGGCACGCAACCGTCCCTATGCCGGCGGTCATACCACACGCACCTATGGCCGCCCCCAGCACGGCGTGCATGCCCTGCAGATCGAGATCAGCCGGCATCTTTATATGAATGAAGTCACCCTGACGCGTGGACCGGATTTTGCAGCCATCCAGCAAATCATGACCCGGTTCAGCGCGGCACTTATCCAGCTCGATATTTCCCGCCTGACGCGCGATTATGCCGAAGCGGCGGAATAGCCATCCACAACCGGCATGACAAAAAGGCTTCGAAATAAAAAAAACGGGCCACTTGCGTAGCCCGTAAGTCAAGGGAGGAAACGGTTCAGGCCATCAAATTCGCTGAGAGCCCGCAACCATCATGCCCTTCCGAAATGAACCTGTTCGCGCAACGGGGCAATGCTTTCAACGCCCCGCATACCACAAGCAAGCACATCTGTTGCAAAAATGAATCACTTATTGTGCAAAAACTCGTCCAAAACCTTGAAATAACCAATATCGGCAAATCTTCATGACTAATAATCCACATCCACTGGAAGTAAATAACACTATTAACATTGCTGATATTCGTAACACATTGCGCGAAGCGGTAGCCGCCGCGGCAGAACAGACCCTGCCCCTCTTCCGCACCAAGTTAGCGATCGACAACAAATATGCTGTTGGGTTCGACCCAGTCACCGAAGCAGACCGGAATGCGGAAACCGCCATCCGCGCCGTCATCACCAAACACTTTCCAGACCACGCCATCATTGGCGAGGAATGGGAAAACAAGGAAAGCGACAGCCCTTTTGCATGGATCATCGATCCGGTGGATGGCACGCGGGCCTTTGTCTCCGGTGTGCCGGTATGGGGCACGTTGATCGGGGTCACCTATAAGGGACGCGCCTTTGCCGGCATCATGAGCCAGCCCTTCACCGGAGAAACCTATCTGGCAGGCGACGGCAAGGCCGAGCTCATCCACAATGGGCAAACCACAGAACTTCAGGCAAGCAGCGTGACCAGCCTTGCGGAGGCAACCCTGTTCACCACAACGCCCAGCCTGTTTTCAAAACCGGGACAAAGGGCCGGGTATGACGCTGTTGAAGCCGAAGTCCAGCTCGCCCGCTATGGCTGCGATTGTTATGCCTATGCCCTCCTCGCCTCAGGCCATGTCGATTTGATCCTCGAACCGGGCATGAACACATATGATATCGCCGCGCTTGTCCCCCTGATCGAGAATGCCGGCGGCATTGTCACCACCTGGGCTGGCGAACGGGCTGAAGTAGGCGGCGACATCATCGCGGCCGCCACCCCCGAATTGCATGAGGCCGCCCTTGCCATCATGCGCCAGCATGTTGCCTAGGCCCGACAACCCTTAACAGACCCCATTAAAAGGATTCCCGAGGCACTGGCGATATAATTTCATTGGCGGGCATGCGAGGCCACGCCGCAGTCCGTCTCAACACAGTAGAGGCAAACACGTGACGACATATGCTCCTGAGCGTCCAACCGGTCGCGGGCACACTGTTCAACTCAACGACATCGAGATGCACTACGAAGAATACGGCGCTGGGGAGCCCCTGGTGCTCTTGCATGGCTTTGGGGGCTGCGCCCAGAACTGGTATCCCTTTATCGCCGACCTTTCGGCGCACCGCCGCTTGATCGTCGTC
Organism: Mariluticola halotolerans; assembly: GCF_021611515.1. GTDB lineage: Bacteria > Pseudomonadota > Alphaproteobacteria > Rhizobiales > Devosiaceae > Mariluticola > Mariluticola halotolerans. Next base: position 2,811,759 of record NZ_CP090960.1, on the reverse strand, counting down.
GATCTGCGCGGCCACGGCTACTCCACCAATCCCGGCAACAGCTTCACACATCGGCAAACGGCCAGCGACGTGTTCCTATTGCTCGACAAGCTGGGAATTGAGCGCTTCTCGGCCATGGGCATCAGTTCTGGCGGCATGACGCTGCTGCATATGGCAACCAGCCAACCCGAGCGCATCGACGCCATGGTTCTGATCAGCGCCACCACCCATTTCCCCGATCAGGCCCGGGCCATCATGCGCCGGGCCTCGCTTGGCACCATGCCCCGGGCCGTGCAGGAAATGTATCGGGAATGCGCAAAATGCGGTGAGGAACAGGTCCGTCAGCTCATCGCACAGTTCAACGCCTTGGCCGAAAACCACGACGACATGAATTTCACCGACCAGAGCCTCTCAACCATCACAGCCCGCACGCTCATTGTGCACGGTGATCGCGATAATTTTTTTCCCGTTGAAATTCCCCTCAGCATTCATCGGTCCATACCGGATGCCGAATTATGGATTGTGCCGGGCGGCGACCATGCACCCATTTATGATCCCGCAATCCCCTTCACCGCCACGGCCCTGCGCTTCCTTGAGGGGGACAAAAACTAGGGCGACTGTTCGGTAATAAAGGCGTCAAAGGCGGCAAATACCTGCCCGCGAATATCGTCATTCTCGATGAACATTTCGTGCCGGGCATTGGCAATCACCGCGTGCCGCCCGGTGCGCAGCCTGAGCCCCAATTGTTCAATCGCGGCCGTCGACACCACTTCATCGCGCGCCGCTGCCAGCATCAGCACCGGAATTTGCACCCGGCCGGGAAAATCATCATCCCCCGCCCGCGCCATCGCCCGGAAAGCCGCCGCCAGCCAGCGGATGCCGGGAGAGGAAACCTCAAGATCCGGCCGCGCGCGGAACACATCCACAGTGCGCATATAGCGGTGAAAATCGGATGTCAGCACATTGCCGGGAAACGTATCCTCGCCCGGACTTTTATCGCCCTTGCGCCCAATCGGCAAATGTCCCAATCCGATATAACAAAGCGCTTCGGCAAGCCGTGCCATGCCCGCCATCGATAAGGGCTGCCCCTCAATCGCCAGCATCGGTGCGGACAAAAACGCCCGGTCAAACATCAGCCGGTCACGCGTGGCGGCCATCAACGAGGCGAGCCCACCCATGGAATGCCCGACCAGGTAAAAGGGCGGCGGACAATCGGGCAGAAGAATTTCGCTATGGAAGCAACTTAAATCCGTCCAGTAATCATCGAACTGATCGACATAACCCAACCGGCTGTTCGCGGTCAGCCGGTCAGATCCGCCCTGCCCGCGCCAGTCAAATGTCGCAACATTGAACCCGCGGCGCAGAAAGTCGCCAATCGTCTCGAAATATTTCTCGATGAACTCTGTGCGCCCATGCACCAGACAGATCGTGCCCTTGTTCTTCACATCGGCATTGCGCCACAGCGCATAGCGCAAACGCACATTATCGCTGGTGCGCATATAGGCGACGCGGGCACCCGGCGGGATGGGATTGGAGGGTAAATTGCATAATTGCGGGCCATCCGGATCAACAATCGCATTCATTCAACAGCCCCGCCGCCATAAATTGATGCAACAGATTTAGGCATTCATCCCCAAAGGGGCAACAGGGCACATGCAGAAAGGCCAGCCTCCAATAAAGGAGGGCTGGCCTTTCGCCTGTCCGGGGCACCGTGCGGGGGGCGGATGACAGTGCCCGGCATGTTGGTCATGCCCCTGCCGAAAACGCGGTCAGGCATTTCCTTGGGCGGCATGGGGCAAATATAGCCACCCGTGGGTGAACCCGGACCAACCGCCTTGTTCATCCATCATTCATCGCGTCCGGGCCCCCCGCACAAATCGAATTCTCTCCCTCTTGAAAGCCAAACGACCGCACCTACATTTTCCCTGTTCGCCGGAATAACCCGGGAATAGCGGTTATCGTCCAGGCTCGCCTTTTAAGGGAGCATAAGGAGACACCGCGATTGAAGCTTGTTGCTCAACCATTAGGAGAACTTGCAATGCAAACCCTTGATTTCTCACCCTTCTATCGTTCCACCGTCGGTTTTGACCGTCTCTTCAACCGTCTCGACACCGTGGTCGGCCAGGAAACAAAAACCTATCCGCCCTATAATATCGAGCGGCTGGACGATGATTCCTGGCGCGTATCGATCGCCGTTGCCGGCTTTTCCGGCGAAGACATCTCGATCGAAGCCAAGGAAAACAATCTGACCGTCAAGGGCGCCAAAACCGCCCCTGCGGAAGATGACGGTCGCGAGTTCCTGCATCGCGGCATTGCCGAACGCAGTTTTGAACTCCGCTACCAGCTTGGCGACTATGTGGAAGTCACCAACGCGGCCCTCGAAAACGGTCTATTGAACATCGACCTGAAGCGCGAAGTGCCGGAAAACAAACGGCCGCGCCAGATCCCGATCAACGGCGTCAATGCCGGTGAAAAGACCATCGAGGACAAGTCGGTCAACTAACGACCCGACCCATCCGGGCGGTGCGCGCAAACCGTACCGCCCGCGCTCAAGTTCCGGACCGTGATGTTCGCGCATCTCCCCTCCTTGGATGCGCTGAACGCAGCCGGTCTGGCGAGAGGGTGCGCCCGGCAACGGGCGCGCCCGCTTCCATATCCGGGCATTTTCTGCTCCATACCCGGGCAAAATTTTCATCAAAAATTTACTTCCAGACGCTTGCTCCCCGCATAAAAATCTGCCAATGTCACCAGACATAGGACAGCATTGTTGTCCAAAAAAGCGCGAGTCAAAACGAGACCCCAACCCAAAACTGGGTTATAATCGCGCAAATCGTTCTGTGGCCTTCCCGTCTCCCGGGAACAGGTCACACATCGTGATGCGCCGCCCATAGCGAGGCGGCAGCAACGTGATGGGGCCACCCGGCCCACCCGAGTGGCCATTTGGATGAAGAGCCGCTCTCAATAAACCAAGTGGCGTTACTCGCCTCGAGCCGTACCAGGTACGACCCGAACCAGTGACGTGTCCGGCAAATTTGGACATAATGTCCGCCGGGGGAAAATGAGGATATACGTGATGGCAAAGCTGCGGAACGGATCGGTTGCGACCCCTCTGGCAACAGGCGCCACTGCGCTTAAATCCGGGCGTCCGGCGGCGCAGGGTCTTTATAACCCCATGAATGAGCATGATGCCTGCGGCGTCGGCTTTATCGCCCATATCAAAAACAAGAAATCCCACAACATCGTGGAAAAGGGCCTCGAAATCCTCGAGAACCTGACCCATCGTGGTGCCGTGGGCGCAGACCCCTTAATGGGTGATGGCGCCGGCATGCTGGTGCAGGTCCCGCACAATTTCTTTGCCAAGAGCGTCGATTTCGCCCTGCCTGGTGCCGGCGAATATGCCATCGGCATGATTTTCTATCCCAATGACGAAGGCCTGCGCGACAAGTGCGCCGAGCTGCTCAAGGGTTGCCTTGCCGATGAAGGCCTCACGCTTCTGGGCGAACGCGTCGTGCCATTCGATAATTCCTGCCTGTCCGAAGGCGTCATCGCCACGCAGCCGATCATCGAACAGGTATTCATCGCCCGCCCCGAGGGCATGGACCTCGACACCTTCGAGCGCAAGCTGTTGATCACCCGCAAGGTCATCTCCAACAGCATTTATTCGGCCCTGCCCGAGGCGCAGTCCGACAATGGATTTTACGTTGTCTCCATGTCGGCACGCACCATTGTCTACAAGGGCATGTTCCTCGCCTATCAATTGGGCGCATTCTATAATGATCTGAGCGATCCCGATTTTGAATCGGCCCTCGCCCTTGTGCATCAGCGGTTCTCCACCAACACCTTCCCGTCCTGGAAGCTGGCCCATCCCTACCGCATGACCGCCCATAACGGCGAGATCAACACCATTCGTGGCAACGTCAACTGGATGGCTGCCCGTCAGGCCTCTGTGGCGTCGGCGCTTTATGGCGACGACATCAATAAGCTCTGGCCGATCTCCTATGAAGGCCAGTCGGACACCGCCTGTTTCGACAACGCGCTCGAATTCCTCGTGCGCGGCGGCTATTCATTGCCCCATGCAGCCATGACCATGGTGCCCGAAGCATGGGCCGGCAATGCCCTGATGGATGACACGCGGCGCGCCTTTTACGAATATCACGCCGCCATCATGGAGCCATGGGATGGCCCCGCCTCGATGACTTTTTCCGATGGCAAGCAGATCGTTTCGACCCTTGACCGCAACGGCCTGCGGCCGGCCCGCTATTGCGTGACCACCGATGATCATGTGGTTCTCGCCTCAGAAGCGGGCGTTTTGACCATTCCCGAAGAGGAAATCGTCGAAAAGTGGCGCCTGCAGCCGGGCAAGATGCTGTTTGTCGATCTTGAGGAAGGCCGCATCATCGCCGACCGCGAGATCAAGCAGAAGCTCGCCGAGCAATTCCCCTATGCCCAGTGGCTGGGCCGCACCCAGATCGTGCTCGAAGACCTGCCCGAAACCGAACCCCAGGCGCCAAAAACCTCAGAAAGCCTGCTCGATCGTCAGCAGGCCTTTGGCTACACCCAGGAAGACATCAAGATCTTGATGGCGCCGATGGCCACCACCGGCCAGGAAGGCACTGGCTCGATGGGCACGGACACGCCCATTTCCGCGCTCTCGGAAAAGTCAAAGCTGCTCTATACCTATTTCAAGCAGAACTTCGCCCAGGTCACCAACCCGCCGATCGATCCGATCCGCGAGGAATCGGTGATGAGCCTTGTCTCGTTTATCGGCCCGCGCCCGAACCTGTTCGAATTGCGCGAGCAAAAGCACGTCAAGCGCCTCGAAGTGCGCCAGCCGATCCTGACCAATGGCGACCTGGAAAAGATCCGCACCATTGGCGATATCGCCGACAACCAGTTCCGCACCGAAACTCTCGACATTACCTATAATGGCGAGAAGGGTGCCGAGGGTATGGATGAGGCACTTGTAACCCTTTGCGAGCGGGCGGAAGCGGCCGTGCGCGAAGGCTACAACATCATCATTCTGTCTGACCGGATGGTCAGCGCGGACCGTATTGCCATTCCCGCATTGCTGGCCACCGCCGCCGTCCATCATCACCTCATCCGCAAGGGTTTGCGCACCTCGTCCGGCCTCGTGGTTGAAACCGGTGAAGCGCGCGAAGTGCATCACTTTGCCGTGCTGGCAGGCTATGGCGCAGAAGCCATCAACCCCTATCTGGCTTTCGAGACCCTCGCAGCGCTGCACGCCGAAGGCGAATATCCGCCCGAAGTTGATGAGCATGAAGTCATCTACCGCTACATCAAGTCGGTGGGTAAGGGTCTGTTGAAGGTCATGTCCAAAATGGGCATCTCCACCTATCAGTCCTATTGCGGCGCGCAGATTTTTGATGCTGTCGGCCTCTCCACCGAACTGGTCAACCGCTTCTTCTTCGGCACCGCCACAACGATTGAAGGTGTGGACCTTGAAGCTGTTGCCAACGAAACGGTCCGCCGCCACACACTGGCTTTCGGTGACGACGTTGTGCTGAAGCGCGCCCTCGATGTCGGCGGCGAATATGGCTACCGCATTCGCGGCGAAGCCCATGCATGGACGCCAAACGCGGTTGCCAACCTGCAGCACGCCGTGCGCACCCATGACGACAGCCCGGAAAACGCACAAGAGCGCTACAATGCCTTTGCTGCCGAGATCAATGATCAGGCATCCGAGGCCAAGGCCATCCGCTCCCTGTTCGACATCAAGCCGATCGGCCCTGCCGTGCCACTTGATGAGGTTGAACCCGCAGCGGATATCGTCAAGCGGTTCTCCACCGGCGCGATGAGCTTCGGCTCGATCTCGCGTGAGGCCCATTCAACCCTTGCCATCGCCATGAACCGGATCGGCGGCAAGTCGAACACCGGCGAAGGTGGCGAAGAGCCGGATCGTTACAAGCCTTTGCCCGATGGCTCATCCAACCCGATGCGCTCGGCCATCAAGCAGGTCGCCTCTGGCCGCTTTGGTGTGACCACCGATTATCTGGTCAATTCCGATGTCATCCAGATCAAGGTCGCTCAGGGTGCCAAACCCGGCGAAGGCGGTCAGCTCCCCGGTCACAAGGTTGACTGGGTCATCGCCAAGACACGGCATTCAACGCCGGGTGTGGGCCTGATTTCGCCCCCGCCGCACCATGATATCTATTCCATCGAGGATCTGGCCCAGCTCATTTATGATCTGAAAAACGTCAATCCCGCCGCCGATATTTCGGTCAAGCTCGTCTCCGAGGTTGGCGTCGGCACGGTTGCGGCTGGCGTTGCCAAGGCGCGCGCCGACCATATCACTGTCTCCGGTTATGATGGCGGCACCGGCGCGTCTCCGCTGACCTCGCTAAAGCATGCCGGCTCCCCTTGGGAAATCGGTCTGGCCGAAACCCATCAGACCCTTGTGCTGAACCGGTTGCGCTCCCGCGTGGCCCTGCAGGTCGATGGCGGTCTCAAGACCGGCCGGGATGTACTGATCGGCGCACTGCTGGGGGCCGATGAATTCGGCTTCTCCACCGCGCCGCTGATTGCGGCGGGCTGCATCATGATGCGCAAATGCCATTTGAACACCTGCCCGGTTGGCGTTGCCACCCAGGACCCGGTGCTGCGCAAGCGCTTCAAGGGCACGCCTGAACACGTCATCAACTACTTCTTCTTCATCGCCGAGGAATTGCGGGTGTTGATGGCGGAAATGGGTGCACGCACCATCAATGAACTGGTGGGCCGGTCCGACCTGCTCTCCCAGCACCGTCTGGTCGATCACTGGAAGGCCCGTGGCCTCGATTATTCCAAGCTGTTCTACAAGCCGGAGCCCCTGGGCGACGACACGATCTATCATTCCGAATTCCAGAACCATGAAATCGATGAGGTTCTCGACCGGACATTGATCGAGAAAGCCAAAGACGCCATCGCCAGCAAGACCCCGGTGCAGATCGAAACACCAATCCGCTCGCGCGACCGCTCGACCGGCGCCATGCTCTCGGGCGCTGTGGCCAAGGTTCATGGCTATGACGGACTGGCGGATGATACGATTTCGGTCAAGCTGACCGGCACTGCCGGACAAAGCTTTGGCGCCTTCCTTGGCAAGGGCATCAGTTTTGACCTTGTCGGCGAAGCCAATGACTATGTCGGCAAGGGCCTTTCGGGTGGCCGGCTCGTCGTCCGCACCCCGGAAAACGCCCGCGTTGTGCCCGAGAAGTCGATCATTGTCGGCAATACCGTGCTCTATGGCGCCATTTCCGGTGAATGCTATTTCCGCGGTGTCGCCGGCGAACGTTTTGCCGTGCGCAATTCCGGTGCCATCGCCGTTGTTGAAGGCACAGGCGATCACGGCTGTGAATACATGACCGGCGGCGTTGTCGTTGTCATCGGCGAAACCGGCCGCAACTTTGCAGCCGGCATGTCCGGCGGCGTGGCTTACGTTCTTGATGAAGACCAGACATTCCGCGAGCGCTGCAACCTCGCCATGGTCGATCTTGAACCGGTGCAGGAAGAAGAAAAGCTGATGCGGTCAATCCACCATCATGGTGGCGACCTTGAATGGCATGGCCGTGTCGACATTTCCGGCGACATGACCAAGCATGATGATGAGCGCCTGCATCAGCTCATCTCCAACCATCTGCATTATACCGGTTCAACCCGCGCCCGGACCATTCTCGACAACTGGGCTGACTATCGGCCCAAGTTTGTGAAGGTCATGCCGGTTGAATATGCCCGCGCCATTCGCGAAATGGAAAACAACAAAGGCCGGCCCACGCATCAGCCGGCAGCGGAATAGGGAAAAGCATTATGGGTAAGGTTACAGGCTTTCTCGAGATCGACCGCGAAGAACCGCGCTACGAGCCGGCATCGGACCGTGTGCGTCACTATGGCGAATTCACCATCCCGATGTCGGAAGGCCGGATTGTCGATCAGGCTGCACGCTGCATGGATTGCGGCGTGCCCTATTGCCATGGCGATACCGGCTGCCCGGTCAACAACCAGATTCCCGACTGGAACGATCTGGTCTATAGCGGCGACTGGGAAGAAGCTGCGCGCAATCTGCATTCGACCAATAACTTTCCCGAGTTCACCGGCCGCATCTGCCCCGCCCCGTGCGAGGAAGCCTGCACGCTGAACCTTGAGGATGTCCCGGTTGCCATCAAGACCGTGGAACAGGCCATCGCCGACAAGGCCATCCGCTCCGGCTGGCTCAAGCCGCAAATAGCCGAGGTCAAAACCGGCAAGACCATCGCCATTATCGGCTCCGGCCCCGCAGGGCTCTCCGCGGCCCAGCAATTGGCCCGTGCCGGCCATGATGTACATGTGTTCGAGCGTGAGCCGAAAGCCGGTGGCCTGCTGCGCTATGGCATTCCCGATTTCAAGATGGAAAAAGAGCATATCGACTTCCGCGTAAAGCAGATGGAAGCCGAAGGCGTGACCTTCCATTACAACGAGAATATCGGCGTCACCCGCACGATCGAGGATTTGCGCGCCAATCATGACGCCGTCCTCCTCACCGGCGGTTCGGAATTCCCGCGCCATCCGGGTTGCGAGGGCACTCATTTTGCCGGCGTACATTACGCCATGCCCTATCTGATCCAGCAGAACCGCCGCGTTGGCGGGGAAGATATTTCCGATCAGCAGCCGCTGGTTGCCGCCGGCAAGCATGTCGTCGTCATCGGCGGCGGCGATACCGCGTCCGATTGCGTTGGCACGGCCTTCCGTCAGGGCGCCATTGCGGTCACCCAGATGGATATCCGCCCGCAGCCGCCCGAAAAGGAAGACAAGCTCTCCACCTGGCCCAATTGGGCGGTGAAGATGCGCACCTCCTCGTCGCAGGCGGAAGGTGCCATCCGCCAGTTCTCCGCCGGCACGCTCGAGATCAAGGGCAATGACAACGGTCACGTCACCCATGTTGCCTGCGCCAAGGTCGACCGCGCCCGCAAGCCCATCCCCGGCACCGAATTCGACATCAAGGCCGATCTGGTTTTGATGGCGATCGGCTTCGCCCATCCGGTGCATGAAGGCATGCTTGATGAGCTGGGTGCAAAGCTGGACCAGCGTGGCAATTTGTTTGCCGACACATTCAGCTACAAGACTTCGGTTGAAGGCGTCTATGCCGCCGGCGACATGCGCCGTGGCCAGTCACTGGTGGTCTGGGCCATTCGGGAAGGCCGTCAGGCCGCCCGTTCCATCGATATGGATTTGATGGGCACCACCAACCTGCCCCGCTAAACGCAATATCGGGCTAGTCCGCAGCACCAGATGTTGCGGACTGGCTCAAATCCACCCCAACCCCGAACGCATCTGCGCGTCCCACCGGCGCTTTCACCATCTCGTCCAGTGAAAAGCCGGATGACACACCGGCCCCCGGTTCCGCAATCAACAGATCGCCCGCGCGCCGCGTGATCGATTTCAGCGGAATAACCGCCCCGGCAACCTCCAGCAACCGCACCTGCCCCAGCCCTTGAAACGGCAGGCGCACCATCGAGGCGGCGTCCGTATTGGCCAGGGGATCCACCACGGCGACGCTGATCGTGCCGCCGCGATAAAACCGTTTCAGCGACTGATTGATGAAAAACGCCAGCTTGTCCGACCCCGCGCTCGAGAAATGGATACCATCCTTCTTGCGCATCAAAACATTCTGGCCGTTCAAATCCGGGCCATTGGCAACATAATTGCCAGCCTCATCGGCAAACCGGTCAAACGTCTCCACATATTCAGCCCCGGCAGAAAACGCCGCCAGCCGCTGCAATGAGGAGATCTGCGTCATCGCCGAGCCATAGCTCGGCGCTTCCATCGGCGGCAATTCTACCCAGATCACCGGCTTGCCCGCCAAACGCAATTGCTCCAGAAAGCCATTGAGCCGTGCCGAATAGGCGACTTTCCATTCGTCGGTCAACGGTTTGACGCTGGTCCCATCAACCCGCAAATTTTGACGGTCATTAATCCCCATCGCCACCACGGCAATATCAAAACTGTCCGCCGCAATCGCGTCGCGCAATGCCTTGTCCCAGTCAAAGAAATCATCGCGCACAAAGCCTGAAGATCCAACGCCTTGCCCGATAATCACCAGATTCGGATCCTCGGCATAAAACCTCTCCATCGCCTTGGCGAGGTCAACCGCCAGCGAATCGCCAAACACCGCCAACCGCGTCGCGTCGAGAGCCTTCTCTACATTCGGGGTCGGCACCGCCGGCGGCAGCGCGGCCTTGCGGGTGCTGGAGGCGGCAGGCTTGCGCGTCTTGCGCGGCGCTTCCGCCGCCGGCTTGTCGTCCGAGCCGAACAACAGGTCAAACAGCGTGCGCTTCTTTTGTTGCTGCGCCACCTCGATACGGTCCTGCGCCTGGGCCACCACCGGCACAAGTGCTGGCAGGCTCAAGCCAAGAACGAACAGAACAAGGATCAAAACGCGCATCATGAGCTTTCATTATCAGCAACAGGCGGTCAAAACCAAGGCAGATTGCGTTTTGATCTAGCGTGTCGCGGCCTGCAATGCCGCATGGGCGTCTCGGGTGATGAACCCATCCGCCACCAATCCCCGCGCCGCCTGAAAGCGTTGATAGGCTAATTGCGATATAGGCCCGATCCGCCCATCCACTTCCCCATCATAAAACCCGAGCTGTTTCAGCCAACGCTGAATATCGATCCGCTGCTGCCGGTTGGGAAACTGCGTTGTCTTGGGCCACGGTGTCACAAACGGCCCAGCCCCTTTCAGCCGGTCCGTCAAATGCGCCACGGCCAGCGCATAAGAATCCGAAAAGTTATAGCCCTTGAGCACCAGGTAGTTGGGGGTCATCAGGAATTTCGGTCCGTTCTGTCCAGTCGGCACATAAAGAAAAACATCCTGGTTGAGGTCTGCAAATTCCCGTCCCTTCACCCGGCGCACGCCGCGCTCGGCAAAAAACCGCACCGGGCGCATCTCTGTGCGCGTGGCGAGCGTATAATCAAATCCCGTCGGCAGTTCGACCTCGAACCCCCAGTCAATGCCCGGCTGGTATTTGAGGGCTCTGAGATAGACCGCCGTCGTCGCCAATGCATCCGCTAAAGAGGCATGCGGATTAACCCGGCCATCACCGTCCCCATCGGTGCCATGGGCCAAAAGCCCGGAAACAATCACCTGCGTGTGCCCGATAGCCCCCGCCCACGAACCTACCAGCGTGTCAGCCCGCCAGCCATGATCCTGGATCAATCGCAAGGCCACAAGCAACTCGTTCTCATCCTCTGCCAGCCGCCCGCGCCGGTGATGCACCAGCGTCGCCAGCGAGGGGATGACGGGTTTGATCAGTTTTGAATTACCCAGCACCGCACCATAATCGGTTTCCATGCCCCAGATCGCCCCGAGAATGGCAGGATCGACGCCATATTGCTGGCCGATGCGATCAAACAGCGCCCGGTTGCGCGCCATGGCATCCCGCCCACGCTGAATACGGCCCGACGAAACCCGCCCCTCGATATAGTCCCACATCGGGGTCGAGAATTCTGGCTGGCTGGTCACCAGTCCCGGAATATTGCTGACGGGTTTAAGCCCGGCTGTCACCTGCCGATAGACATCGCGCGAAATCCCCGCCCGCACTGCCTTCGCTTCAAAGCCGCGCACAAACGCATCAAAGCTTTCCACGGGGTCAGCAGCAGCCGGCAAAGCCAGCAATGCAAACAGGACAGTCGTTAAAACCCGCAACATCCAATCCTCCTTCTGTCCGCCACCCGGCGGCAATGATCAGCGATTGCGCGTCATCAAATGTTTTTCCCAGGCATAGGCAGTCTGCACAATCTCCTGAAGATCGTCATGGGCCGGCTGCCAGTTGAGCAGCGCCCGTGCCTTGTCGGCCTTGGCAACGATCGCAGCCGGATCTCCGGCGCGGCGCCCGACTTCCCGCGCCTCAAAATCTACCCCCGAAACCGAGCGGACCACATCAACAACTTCCCGCACGGAATAGCCACGCCCATAACCGCAATTAAGCGTCGTGCTATCCCCACCGCTGCGCAAATGCGCCAACAACAGGGCGTGCGCTTCCACCAGATCGGTCACATGAATATAGTCTCTGACACAGGTGCCATCCGGCGTCTCATAATCAGAGCCAAACACATTCATGAACGCGCGCTGCCCCAAAGCCGTCTGCGCCGCGACCTTGATCAAATGGGTCGCCTCTGGCGTTGACTGGCCAGAACGGCCGGCCGGGTCCGCACCTGCCACGTTGAAATAGCGCAACACGCCATAGGTTAAGGGGTGCGCCGCTGCAACGTCCGCCAGCATCATCTCGGTCATCAGCTTGGAGCGCCCATAAGGCGATTCCGGCTTGAGCACAGCCGCCTCATCCACGGGGTCCATGCCGATCATGCCGTAAACGGCGGCTGTCGAGGAAAAGATGAAATGCTTCACACCGGCTGTCACCGCCGCCTCAATGAGTGCCCGCGAGGTCACCGTGTTATTGGCGTAATATTTAAGCGGGTTCTCAACTGATTCAGGCACAACAATCGATCCGGCGAAATGCAGGATTTCTTCAATTCCGTGCTCGGCAATGGTTTTCTTGACCAGCTCGATATCGCCGGCATGCCCTTCGACAAAAGTTGCACGCCCGTCAATCGACCAGTCAAATCCGGTCGTCAGATTGTCGAGCACAACCACGTCCTCGCCCGCATCCTTGAGCCGCAGCACCATGTGGCTGCCAATATACCCGGCCCCACCGGTTACCATCACCGCCATTCGGATCTCCCGTTTTCCGCACCCGCCCGCAGAGGAATTTCATTCCCCTGATCAGGGCGACACATAATTCAACTTAAAAAGTCGGCACCATTAAGGGAACCGCTTTAGTCGCTAGTTGTTTAGATAGCATTACGCGGCTAGTTTAAGCCTGTTTAACAAGGAGAATTTTGCACATGGCCGATAGGGTCCGCACCGCCGTTTTTCCCGTCGCAGGTCTTGGCACCCGTTTTTTGCCCGCGACCAAGGCCATGCCCAAGGAAATGCTGCCCGTCGTCGATCGGCCGCTGATTCAATATGCCGTGGATGAGGCGCGCGACGCTGGCATCGAACATTTCGTTTTTGTCACCGGGCGCAACAAGGGCGTGATCGAAGATCATTTCGACCGGCAATTCGAGCTGGAATATACCCTCGAGCAGCGCGGCAAAACTGACGAACTGGCTGAACTGCGTGAAGATCTTCCTCAGCCCGGCCGGTCCAGCTTCACCCGCCAGCAAGAGCCACTTGGCCTTGGCCATGCTGTCTGGTGCGCCCGCGAACTCGTTGGCAACAATCCCTTCGCCCTTTTGCTGCCCGACATGCTGATCAAGGCCGCCCCCGGCGCGCTTTCCCAGATGATGTCAGCTTATGAAGAACGCGGCGGCAACATCATCGCTGTCGAGGAAGTCGACCCAAAGGACGTATCGTCCTATGGCATTGTAGGCCGTGGCGAAGGCCCCAACAGCGCCTTTGATATCACCAGCATGGTGGAAAAGCCCAAGGTTGAAGAAGCCCCCTCCAACCTCATCATTTCCGGGCGCTACATTCTGCAGCCCGAAATCTTCTCGCTTCTGTCCAAGCACAACAAGGGCGCTGGCGGCGAAATCCAGTTGACCGATTCCATGCAGACCCTGATGGAAAGCCAGAATTTCACCGGCGTGAAATTCGATGGCCGCACCTTCGATTGTGGGTCCAAGGTGGGCTTTCTCACAGCCAATCTGGTCTACGCCCTCGATCGTCCGGACATTGCCGATGATTTCACCAAGGAAATTCGTGCTTTAGGCCTCAATACGCCAATTTAGCGACAAGGCCCGCACGCTCACCCCGCATAGCCCACTCATCACGCTCAGAAATCAGCGTGAATAGGTCATCCCCACAGAGACTTTGTGATTATCGCGCAAGGCGCTGCCGGTCGCTTCCCGCAAGCCATATTCATAATCGGCACTCAGCACCGTATGCGCATTGAGGGTGAAATCAGCGCCCAGGCCGGCAGTGTAAACCGCGCTCTGGTCGGTTGTGTCCGAATACCGCGTCCAGGTGCCACCAATATTGGCCCGGACGGCCGTCCGGTCATTGATCAGATAGCGCGCCACGCTGGACGCTGAATAATCAATCTGTGCCGTCGCACCTGTTGACGAGGCAGGCGCGGAAAACTCGGTGCCAAACAACGCAGACAATTCCACCGGCGCATTGGGACGATAGGTCAATGTCGCGTTGACCAGCGCCGCTGGTGCATCACTCAGCAACGCACTGTCAAACCGGCGCAACCCGTATCCGGCCGAAAACTCGGCAACAACCACATTGTCCCAGTTCCCGGTTACCCCGGCGCGCACAGCATAGGTCCAGCTATTCAGCGCCACCCCGGCACTTGCCGAGGCCATGTCGTAAAGGCTGCGTTCCGCAGAGGCTTCCACAAACGCATTGGTGCGCCCGCTCAGCGCATAGCTGACCCGGCCGGTGCCCGTGACAGAAACCCGGTTCCGGTCGCCATTCAGGTCAGTACCGCCGGAAGTGAGTTGTGTTTCGCCATAAACGACACGTTCAACCTCGCCGCGCCCCTCGAACCCGAACCGGCCCGACCGGCGGGTGACCGCCACATCCGCAGAACCGGTCACAATCAATGGTTGTTCGGCAATGCCGGTATCCGCATCGAGGTCATAAGGGCTGGCCTGATCAATGCTGACCGATGCCCCGCCGCTGATCTCGGTTTGCCGGTTGAGCATGTGCTCGCCGGTAAAATCGAGCGTACCGCTCGACAGGCGAAAGACGTCGCCGCCTTCCTTGCTCAGGTTGGCATTGCCGCTGAAGACCACATTGCCGGCATTTAATTGCCGCGTCACGCTGGCCTCGGGCAGAATTGCAATCCCGAAACGCTGACCATTGCTGCCCGTATTATACGTACCGCGCAAAGTCACACTCCAGTCTGCCTCCAGACCGGGAAATTGTGCGGGCTCCGCCGGATAGGCCTGCCGATAGGGTGCCGGAGCAGCAGCGATTTCAGGAGCGGCTTCATGCAAAACCGGCGCTTGCCGCGCACCCTGCTGTCTGGGTGCAGCGTCCTTGAACACCGTGTCGTAATCAGGCGACGGACAACCGATCTGTTGAAGCCCGTAGGGGTCAACAGCATTGCAATCGAGCGCGGGTGCTTTGGGTGGGGTTCTTGTGGCGGACGCGGCCGGTCCGCGAAGCGTATGGCCAAAATTGCATGCCAGCCCGTCAACACAACTCGCATCGATCGAACCGCGCAGCAATTGCGGATTATTGACCCCGGAACCATCTGCCGCCAGCAGCGGGCCGGACGCACCAAACCCCAGCGCAGCCATCAGGGCTGCACTGCCGATCAACGTTAACTTGGGCGATCCCCGCCTCGCCAAAACCAATGCTCCCCGGCGCAAAAACACACCAAGTATTATGCATCGGCAAGTTTGGTTAACAAAATATTACCAACCCCAAACAAAGCGCTGATTACACACCATTAACCCTATTATTTAACAGCGCTTTAGGCCTGTACCCGCAATATGGCGAACATATTGAATTCTTGACTACGGCTTGCAGGAGTAGGCAGCTTGGATCTCGCAACAATTATCGGCATGGTGGTCGGTGGCACCGTCATCATCATTGCTATCATGCTCGGCGGCTCCTTTGGTGCCTTTGTCGATATGCCCTCAATGCTGATTGTTATCGGCGGCGGCATGGCTGCGACCCTGATCCGCTTCCCCCTCGCCGGCGTCATGGTCGCCTTCCAGACCGGCGGCAAAGTTGCCTTCACCCACACCAAGGTGGAATCCCGCGAGCTGATCGACAAGATCGCTGAAATGGGTGACATCGTGCGCCGCGCCGGTCCTCTCGGTCTTGAATCGGTCGAAATTGACGAGCCCAACCTCGCCAAGGGCGCGCAGATGATCGCCGATGGCTATGATGGATCGTTCATTCGCGAATCCATGGAGCTGGCCCGCGATCAGTACTTGACCCGATTGATGGAAGGTCAACGCGTTTTCAAATCTCTCGGTGATGCCGCCCCCGCATTCGGCATGATCGGCACCCTGGTTGGCCTCGTGCAGATGCTGGGGAACATGGATGACCCCAGCGCCATCGGCCCCTCAATGGCCGTCGCTTTGCTGACCACGCTTTATGGCGCTGTGATCTCCAATCTCATCTGCCTGCCCGTCGCTGACAAGCTGACCGCCAAACTGGGTTTTGAAGAAATCAACCAGACTCTGATCATCGATGGCGTCATGTCGGTACGCGACGGCAAAAGTCCCGCTCTTATCCGCGAAATGCTGGTGGCCTATCTGCCTGAAAATCAGCGCAGCGAAGAATTGCCCGAAGCCGCTTGAGCGGCGATTGGAGACGGTTAAACCATGGCACGCAAAAAGCTCAGCCCCTCAGGCGTTCCAGAATGGTTGGTGACTTTCGCTGACCTCATGTCCCTGCTTGTCTGCTTTTTCGTGCTCATCATCTCTTTTTCGATTCAGGATCAGGAAAAGCTGCAGGTCGTCGCCGGTTCCATGAAGGACGCCTTCGGCATTGAAGCCATCGCCAAGAAATCCGGCGTCATCGAACGCAACGGCAATCCCGAGCGCGACTTCCAGAAGCGCCTGACCCTTGAGGAAACCAAGGCCGAGACAGAATTCGCAACGGTTGAACATGACGAGGCGGAAAAGCAGGGTGCTGAAGCCAATACTTATGACATTGAGAAAACCGATGTCGATCACCCGCAGCGCTTCTCGCTCGCCTCTGCGACGCTGAAACAGGCGTTTCAGGACCTGCCCGAAATCACCAGCATTTCCGACAATCTGATTGTGCAGGATACCGAGGAAGGCGTGAACCTGATCATCGCCGACCAGCAAGGCCGCTCAATGTTCCCCGAAGGTTCGAAATATCCTTACGAGAACACGAGGAAAGCCGTCGCGGCCATGGCCCCGCTTCTGGCCAAAATGCCGAACCAGATCCGCGTCTCCGGCCACACCGCCGCGGGCACGGTTTACGCCAATCCGCGCTATGGCCGCTGGGAACTGTCCGCCGACCGCGCCAATGCAATCCGTGCCATCCTCGAGGAATTCGGCGTGCCATCGCAGCAGATTTTCTCGGTCGTCGGCCGGGGTGATGCAGAACCCTATTTCCCCGACGACCCCTATCTCGCCTCAAACCAGCGCGTTTCGATCATGTTGGTGGATGAAGAGCCGCCGCTGCCGGTCGAACTCACGCCTTAGGGTTAAGCCGCTTCGACACGCAACACAGCGCCATCGGCACCCGTCACCCGCACCCGCGCGCCTTCTGGCAAGTCCGGACCAATAACCCGCCACACGGAATCATCAAGCGAAATCCGCCCCCGCCCACCGCTGATCGGCTCCTCCAGCACGGCTTCCTGCCCGATATACCGTAAAGCCCGCTTGTTGAGAAAAGGCCGGTCGCTCTCCTCACCGCGATTGCGCCGCGAGTAATTGAGCCAGGCAAAAAGGCTGACAATCGACAAGACGCCATAAAGCAGCCATTGCATGGCCCAGGGCACCGGCTGCATCAGCGTGATCAACCCCACGATAATGGCCGCGCCCCCAAGCCAGACCACTACGCCGCCCGGCACGATCAACTCGACCCCCAGCAATATCAACCCGCCGATAATCCACGACCAGGGCCCATAGGAGATGATCAGGTCAAGCAGGTCCATGGCCTACTGCCCCGACGAAGGCGGACGGCTGGACGAGCGTTTCGGCGCATCGCCACCAAAGGTTTCCTTGGCAATCTCGGCGATACCGCCCAAAGCCCCGATGACATTGGATGCCTCGACCGGCAACATCAAAAGCTTCTGGTTGGGCGATTTGGCAATGCTCTCGAGCGCCTGGATGTAATTATTGGCGACAAAATAATTGATCGCCTGCACATCGCCCTTGGCAATGGCCTCGGAAACCATCGTGGTTGCCTTGGCCTCCGCTTCCGCTGAACGTTCGCGCGCCTCGGCATCGCGGAATGCAGCCTCCCGGCGCCCCTCCGCTTCCAGCACCTGCGCCTGCTTTGCGCCCTCTGCCTGCAAAATCGCACTCTGGCGACGACCTTCAGCTTCAAGAATAGCTGCGCGTTTTTCGCGTTCAGCCTTCATCTGCCGGCCCATCGCCTCGACAAGATCCTTGGGCGGATCGATATCCTTGATCTCGATACGGGTGATTTTCAGCCCCCAGGGCGACACCGCCGCATCCACCACATGCAACAACCGATGGTTGATCTCGTCGCGATTGGAAAGCAGTTCATCAAGATCCATCGACCCCATCACCGTACGGATATTGGTCATGGTCAGGTTGAGCACGGCATGCTCCAGCTGTGACACCTCATAGGCCGCCGCCGCCGCATCCAGCACCTGGTAAAACGTCACGCCATTGGCAGTCACCGTCGCGTTGTCGCGGGTAATGACTTCCTGATGCGGCACGTCGAGCACCTGCTCCATCATGTTGAGCTTGCGCCCAACCCGGTCGATAAATGGCACGATCAGGTTAAGACCTGGCTTCAATGTCCGCGTATAGCGCCCGAACCGCTCAATGGTGAAATTAAAGCCCTGGGGCACAACTTTGGTGCCCGCAAACAGCACCAGAATGGCCAGAACACCAGCCACAAGTAACGTCGTTGAAAAGCCGTCCATTATAATCTCCTCGCGCCCCACACAACAATCTATGGGTGTCGGCAGGCAGACGCAATAATTGTGTAATTAAGGCTATATCCAGCCCATTAATTCCCGCCGTACAACGCTTTCTATGACGTCCATGCCAGCGGGAGAGTCATTAAGACACGGAATATAGGCGTAATGAGTACCGCCATGCGTCTCAAAACTGTCTTTCCCCTCCATCGCCAGTTCTTCCAGCGTTTCAAGACAGTCCACCGAAAAGGCGGGCGCCAGAATTGCCACTTTCTTGATGCCCTTTTCCGGCAGCGTCTCCAGCGTCACATCGGTATAGGGCTTCAGCCATTCCTCAGGGCCGAACCGGCTTTGAAAACTCACGATCAGCTTGTCTTTGTCCCAGCCCAGTTTTTCCCGGGTCAGCCGCGTCGTCTTCACGCACTGGCAATGATAGGGATCGCCCTTTTGCAAATAGCTCTCGGGCATGCCGTGATAGGAGGTGATCACCACATCCGGCTCAAAATCGAGCGCCGCAATGCCTGAGGAAATGCTCTCGGCCAGCGCCGCGACATAGACGGGATCATCGAAATAGGGCGGCGCCGTGCGCACCGCGGGCTGCCAGCGCATGGTTTTGAGAATATCAAACGCCTTGTCATTGGCGGTTGCCGTGGTCGGGGCGGAATATTGCGGATATAGCGGCACCAGCAAAATCCGGTCGCATCCGGCGGCCTGCATCGCCTTCAACCGGCTCTCGGTCGAGGGATTGCCATAGCGCATGGCAAAATCCACCAGCGCCGCATCGCCCATCCGCGCCTGCAGTTTTTCCGCCTGCGACCGCGCGATCACACGCAAAGGACTGTCTTTGGCCTCATAATCCCAGATCTTGTCATAGGCCGCGCCACTTTTTTTCGGCCGAAAGGTCAAAACGATCAGGTTGAGAATGAACCACCAGATTATCCGCGGCGTCTCAATCACCCGCGCGTCCGACAGGAACTCTTTCAAATAGCGTCGCATCGACCAGTAGTCGGTGGCATCGGGTGTTCCCAGATTGAGCAGCAGCACCCCCACTTTGGGTGGTTTCACCGGCGGATGGTCTTTGGGAAGGTGCTCAGACATATAGGACCCGTATGCTCGGACTGGTTGCGTTCGCTGCCACCTTAGCCATCCCCCCGCCGGACGCAAGAAAGACCGTCCGCGTGTGACAGTATGCCGTGTCCGCCACCAAGCACCATCGGGCAGTTTTGACCAAAAGATCAAATTAGCTCTTTTCAGCTTCCCCATTCTGGCATTTAATCGGCTTCGGTCAGCACAATGGCCCGAAATGCAGGCTTTTGGGCTTGTTAAAAAACTGCACCAATTCTGCTCTATGTGGGGTCGTCAGCCATGTAGGTCAGCACAAAATCCAGAGCTGACGACACCGGCGTCCCGGAGGCGCAGCGTATGGAGGCGATCCCCCGGAACCATCAAGCAAGCGCACCAACGACCACCTGACAGACCGGTGGCCATCCGTTTCCAAGGAGAACCGACATGTCGAACTATCTCAAAACACTTGCTGTGGTGATCGCGGGCACCACCGCCCTCAGCGGCGCCACGCTGGCCCCGGCCTATGCCGAAACCGTCAAACTGACCATTCTAGGCGCGGGTGACCTCTATAACTTCACCGAAACCGGTGGCCGGGGCGGCTTTGCCCGTCTCAATGCCGTCGCACGGGCCGAAAAGGCCGCCAACCCCAACATGCTTTATGTCTTCGATGGCGACATGCTGTCCCCCTCCCTGCTCTCGGGTTTCGATAAAGGCCAGAACACGATCGATCTGACCAATATCGTGCCCTTCGACATTGCCGTACCGGGCAATCATGAATTCGATTTCGGCACCGAAAATTTCCTGCAAAAAGTCGGCGCGTCCGAATACCCATGGGCTGCCATCAACATCACCCATGCCGATGGCTCGCCGATTGACGGGCTTGGCGGCACCATGATGAAGGAAATCGCCGGCCTCAAGATCGCACTGGTTCCCGTCGCCCAGGACACCACGCCGGTTGTCTCCAGTTCTGGCGACTGGAAGTTTGAAGGCACGGTCTCCTCCGCCATCGCTGCAGCCAAGGCCGCCCGTGCCGAGGGTGCAGATCTGGTTGTCGGCGTCATCCAGACCGACCACGCCAATGACCGCGAGATCGCAGCCAGCCATGCCTTTGATGTCATCATGTCCGGCGACGACCATGACTACATGACGGGCTATGACGGCATCACCGCCTATGTCGAAACCTCGACGGACGCAAAATTCCTCGCCCCGCTCGACCTCACCGTCGAGATCGGCGAAAATGACGGCAAGCGCACCATCAGCTGGACCCCGCATTTCCGTTACATCGACACCGCAACCGTCACCCCGGATCCGGAAACCCAGGCACTGGTCGATGAACTCAAGACCACGCTCGACGCCAGCCTCAACACCGATATTGGCACCACCAATACCGCGCTCGATTCTCGTCGCAACATTGTGCGTACCGAGGAATCGGCCATGGGCAACCTGATTGCCGATGCCATGCGGGCTGCCAATGGCGCCGATCTGGCCATCACCAATGGCGGCGGCATTCGCGCTGATCGTGAATATGAAGCCGGCACCATGCTCACCCGCCGCGACATTCTCAGCGAATTGCCCTTTGGCAATGTCACTGTGGTGTCCGAATTGACCGGCCAGCAGATCCTGGATGGCCTCGAAAACGGTTTCAGCCTGGTTGAAGAAGGCGGCGGGCGCTTCCCGCAGGTCTCTGGCATCAAGATCGAAATCGATACCAGCAAGCCAGCGGGTGAACGTGTTGTCTCGGTCATGGTGGGCGACGCACCGCTCGACCCGGCAGCAACCTACAAGGTCGCCACCAATGACTATATGCTGCGCGGTGGTGACGGTTACACGGCCTTTGTCGGCGGCAATGTGCTGATCGACGATCGCAATGGCGATCTCATGGCCAATGATGTCATCGAATATATCCTGCAAACCGGGTCGGTCGATGCCAAGGTTGAAGGCCGCATTGTCAAAAAATAATGCCGTCTGCATCTGATGAAAAAGGGCGGCATGGCCGCCCTTTTTTTTATTCTGAATACTGGGACCTTGGCTACAAATTCGCCATCAGCAGAATAACGCCGAAAGCCAGCACCAACACAGCGCCGAACAGTTCAAGCCACCACAGCACATCCGCAGCCACCGCTGCATAGGGGCCCTTGTAGAACAACCGCGCCGCGCCTTTGGCCCCCACAGCCACAATCGCCAGTGCGCTCACGGTCAGCGCGGTACCCAGTGCCATGATGAATACGGCGGCAATACCTGCAGCCAAAACACCCTGGCTGAGAGCAAAAACCAGCACCACCAGCGCGCCTGAACAGGGCCGCAACCCCACAGCAAGCACAACACCCAGCACCTCGCGCCAGCCGCCCCGCATTTGTTTGGGCGTCACCATATGCACATGGTCATCGTGATGGGCATGGTCGTGGTGATCATGGTTATGCGCGTGATGATGATGGCTATGGCCAAACCCGAACAGTTTGCGCGCAATCAGCCAAAGCCCCAAAAGGATCACCAGTACATAAGAGCCGATCACCAGAACATTCGCACTCTCGCTCAGCCGCATACTGGTCATGTTCAACACAAGGGCGGCAAACAGTACAAACACCACAGCGGTAACCGCCTGCATGAGTGCTGAGGCAAAACTAAGCCCGATGCCCCGCTTCAATTCGGATTCGGTCGCCAGCACATAGGATGAGATCACCACCTTGCCGTGTCCCGGACCGGCGGCATGAAACACGCCATATAAAAAGCTGATCAGGCTCAGAACCCAGAAGGCATTGCCATCAGCCCTGAGCTGGCCGAGGGCATTGGTCATGGCGCCATAAAAGGTTTGCTGTTGTTTGAAGACCCAGCCGAGAAGGCCGGTACGCACGACCGGCAAGCCCCGCTCAACCGGCGGCGCACCAAAGGGTGCCGCTGTACCGCGCGACAACCGTTCGCTGGCTTCCAGCGCCGAGCGCGGTGCGATGCCGTCGCAGCGCACGATCACCACATTGGCAAGATCGGCCGCAACGCTTTTCAGCTCCGGCGGCAGAACGGTGACATCAGGCCCAAGCTCGAACAATTGCTGCTCAATCGCCGGGTCTATCTGTTTGGGCGGATTTACCTCGCCGACGCAGCTGTCCGGCGCATTCTCAAGCGTCACACCACGATCAGTCAAAAAGGTGAAAGACGCATAATATTCAGGATCCGAAACCTCGATCTCCAGCAACCCGCCCACACGGATCGGCGCGTCGGGGATCAGGGTGAAATGCAGTGTCGTGCGTGCGCCATCATAGGTCAGGTGCGGATCGGGGCCAGGGGAGAACCGGACATTCTCCTGCCCCACCCCGGCAAAGGTATAATATTCATATTCCCGCAAGCCCACCATGTTCTCGTCGGCCAGCGACTGGAATTCAGCCTTGCTGATCTGCCCGTCCCCGTCCGTATCCAGCCCCTGAATCGACCAGGATGAAAATGCCTGATCAAAAGTCCATTCATGCCGGATGGCGCTGACATCACCATCAGCATTGAAAACGACCACCGAACGGGCGTCGATCCAGATATGCGGATGCGCCTGAACCTGTTGAATTGCAAAAATAAACAGCGCGAGCGTTGTCAAAACACCAGCAAGAAGACGACGGCAGCCAGTCAAGGCGCACCTCTTGTACGAGAGTTGAATTTTAGTGCCGGCAAGCAGAAAATCGGCGGAGAAACATTGATAGCATTTTCAGGTAGTTGGGTAGAAAATATGTAATTGTTACGCGTCAGGAACCTCAAAATAGCGTCATTGCACCGGGTGCGTATCGAACCAGATTACCAGATGATCGATCAGCGCCCTCACCTTTCCGGCCAGATGCCGGCGATGCGGATAGACCGCCTGAAGGCTCGGTCCGGCGGGCATTCTGTCCGCCAGCACCACAACCAGACGCCCGTCAGCAATTTCCTTTTCGGCCAGATAGGCTGGCAATGCGGCAAACCCAAGGCCGTGCAACGCCGCCTGCATCGCCGCCACGGGCGAATTGACCCGCACGGGCCCCGAGACATGCACAGCCGTCGCCTGGTCTTCAGATACAAAGCGCCAATTGGCCTGCCCTTGTAAATTGACATCAACAATGCAGGGCATGTTGCGCAGCGCCTCGCCGCTTTGCGGCAGCCCCACGCGCTTTATCAGCTCCGGCGAACCGCAGATGACTATTTTTGTATCAGCGATCTTGCGGGCAATCAGGGATGAATCCGGCATGGCGCTGATCCGCAAGGCCACATCGACCCCTTCATCCACCAGATCGACAAACCGGTCCTCAAGCCGCAAATCGAGTGTGACTTCGGGGTGCGTTTGCAAAAAGGCAAACAGGGCCGGGGTGAGCGAGGTCTCGCCGAAATTGCGCGGGGCCGACACCCGCAACAAACCGCGCGCTTCCGAGGTCTGGTTGGTAATCGTTGCATCAAGATCGTCAAGCTGCTGCAGCAATTGCACAACTTCGCGATAATAGGCCTCGCCCGCCTCGGTCAGCGACAGTTTGCGCGTCGTCCGGTTCATCAGCCGCACGCCAAGATAGTCTTCAAGATCAGTTACATACTTGGACAACAGCGCCTTGGAACGGCCGAACTGGCGCGCCGCGGCGGAAAAGCCGCCCGCATCATAAACCTGCACGAAAGCGCGAATACGGGCGAGATCCTGTGTCATCCACTCATGCCTTGTCCGGACGCAGATCGCCCTTTTGCCGACCGGCACGCACACCAGAACACCACCAGATATATTGTGCAAACGCGCGCCCGTTTCAGCGTATAATAGGCAGAAATCCTGAACAGCCAAGCCCTATTCATCGCCCTCGGATTAACGATAGGATGCGATCAGCAATCGACGCCGCCCCGGATTCCGGACTATTTTGCCCTCATGCCGAAACCCGCAGCAAAAACGACACTTTACCGGCTCATCGAAGCGGGCCATCTGGCCCGGCAGAAGATGCTCGTCCCCCTTTACGAACGGGGCCTTGAGGCGGGTGATGACGCGTTTTTGTTCGCGCTGGATGATCCGAAAGGCGCAGCAGAACAAGCACTTACCGACATGACCGGGCTCGGGGACATCGCCCTTGAAATGCGGCTGGTCCGGCTGGCTGAAGCGGGCGTGATCGAACGGGTCGCCGTTGGCCCGGACCTTTTGCCCGGCGCGCGGCTGACGGCGAAGGGCCGCGACATTGCCGATGTGCTCGCCGCCAATTGGCAATTGCTCGAAGATGCGCTGACCGGTGAACTGGATCACGCCCAGCACAAGAACCTGCGCAAGATTTTGAAACGCTTTGTGAAATTGCTGAATTTATAGAGTTTAGGATAACAGTCTGAAAAAACGGAAAAATCTGAGTGTTTGTAAGCCTTGTGCAAGGCTTACCTCAGCCTTGTTTAAGCCCAGTTTCAGACCTTATCTCAGCCCCGCCCTAAGCCATGCGTTCGACGGATGCCGACTTGAATATCGCGGTCACTTTCTGACCTGCCGCCAGCCCCATTTCCGCAACCGTGCGCGCCATGACAATGGCGAGCAGATACTGGCCTTCAACGGCGATGCGCACCTCCACCTGCCCGCCGGGCAAAGTGTTGAGCCGGGCGATCTCACCCGTAAGCGCATTGCGGGCACTGATATTGTCGATCACTGAACGCGCCAGCACCACATCGCGCGCCCAGACCCGCAGACTGACGCGCGCGCCGGGCGCAAGACCCTCCCCCATCACCTCGACCTGCTGATTGCCAACCGTAATCGCGGCCAGCCCGTCATCGGCAATATCGCGCACCGCGCCATGAAGGATTGCGGCAATCCCGCCCTCGCCCGCATTGCCATATTGGCTAAGAACAGTTGGCGCATCGCCCGCAACCACAATCCGCCCGGCGCGCATGAGAACGAAATGCCGGGCCACCCGCCCGGCCTCTTCCATGGCGTGGGTGACATGGATCACCGGAATATCAAGAGTGGGAAACAATTCGGCAAACAGACCCAGCAATTCATCCCGCGATGCCGGATCGAGCGCGCTTAAGGGTTCATCGAGCAAGAGCAGGGCCGGCTTGCCCACGAGCGCCCGCGCGAGCATGACCCGCTGCTGCTCCCCGCCCGATAATGCCGCTATCGGTTTGCCGATCAACCGGGCGCAGCCTGTCCGTTCGAGCAGGTCACCGGAAAGGGCGTGCCCGCGCGCGCCGATGAGAATATTCTGGCGCACACTCATATGCGGCATCAGGGCTGGGCGCTGAAACACCATGCCGATCTGGCGGCGTTCGGGCGCGATGGAAAGCTTCGCTTCCATATCGCAAAGCGGTTTGTCGCCCAGCTTGATCCGCCCCGTCTCCGGTACCGAAAGTCCGGCCAGCAAACGCAGCAGCGAGGACTTGCCCGCGCCCGAGGGCCCGACCAGCGCGGTGACCCCGGATGGAAGGGTCAGCGCCGCCTTGAGATCGAAAGTGCCGAACCGGGCTGTGACATCAATATCAAGCACGGGAGGTCTCCCGCCCTGTCAGCCTGACGGCCAGCCGGGCCACCAGAACCTCGGAGGCAATGACAGCGACCACAGAAAGCGTCACCGAAATGGCCGCCAGAATATAAACCATTTCCATGCCATTGGCCGATTGCAGGGTCGAAAAGATCGCCAGGGACAGGGTGCGGGTTTCCCCCGGAATGCTGGCGACAAAGGTGATGGTGGCCCCGAATTCGCCAAGTGCCTTGGCAAACCCCATGATCAGCCCGGCCAGTATCCCCGGCATGGCCAGCGGCAGATCGAGCCGCCAGAGCCGGGACCAGAACCCGTGCCCGGCCACCGCCAGCGCCTCATGCAATCCCGGATCGACACCTTCGAGCCCCAGCCGGATCGGGCGCACCATCAGCGGCAAGGCAACCAGCCCCGCCGCCAGCGCCGCACCGGTCCAGCGAAAGCCGAACTGCAGACCGAACTGGGCAAAAAACCGCCCCAGCGGTGCCATCGGGCCAAACAGGTCCAGCAAAACCAGGCCGGTCACCACCGGCGGCAAAACCAAAGGCAGCATGACTAAAGCGCTCAGCACCGCCTTGCCGCGAAATGAATAGCGGGCCAGAACGAACCCGAGAAAAAAGGCCAAAGGCAGGGCAAAACCGACGCCCACCAGTCCCACCTTGAGGGTTAAAAGCACAATGCCCGCGATATCAGTCATGATTGCCGGTCACGGTAAAAAGCCCTCATCAGCCAGCAGGCCCTGGCCTGCTGCACTGGCCATATAGCCAAGAAATTCTGCAACTGTCGTGTTGTCCTTGCCCGTCGCCACACCCCAATAGCGCACCGGGGCGTGCAGGGCCGGGTCAATGACAGCAACAACCCGCACGCCGGGCACCAGCGCATCGGTTTTATAAACAATGCCAAAGGGTGCGGCATGGCTTGCAACAAAGGCGACGGCCCCGCGCACATCACCGGCCGGGGCCAACCGGTTTTCAAGACGGTCCCACAATCCGGCCTGTTCCAGCGCGTCGCGGGCATAAATGCCCGCTGGCACATGGGCAGGATCGCCCACCGCCAGCCGCCCCCCGCCCAGCGCATCAGGCAAGGCGTCCAGCGTGACATCACCATCAAAACCGGCGGTCGCAATGATAACCAGCCCATTGCCGAACAAGTCGCGCGCCGTGCCCCCCATCTGGCTGGCAACCGCATCCGCATAGGTTTTGTTGGCCGAGATAAACAGATCAACCGGCGCACCGGCCATAATCTGGCGGGCCAGCGTTGAAGAAGAGCCGGGCACAATGGTCAGCTGGCCGCCGCCCTGCTGTTCAAAGCCGGTGGCCAGTTTCGCCATAATGTCGGTAAGGCTGGCGGCAGCATAAACTGTCGCCGCACCGGCACGGGCCGGCAGGGCGGCAGCAAAAAACGTCAATAGCAGGAAGACGGCAGAAAGGGGCGTTCGGATCATCTCGAACCGCCGCCCCATCAATCAGCCTGCCAGCGCCGCAGCTTCCCGCGCCAATTGTTCAATACGGGCGAAGTCACCGGCGGCAACTGCATCGCCGGGGGTAACCCAGGACCCGCCAACGCAAATCACATTGGGCAGTGCCAGATAGGTTTTTGCCTTGGCCGGATCGATACCGCCCGTGGGGCAGAAGGTCAGATCGGGCAGCGGGGACGCAAAGCTTTTGAGCACCGGCACGCCGCCCATGGCCTCGGCGGGAAAGAATTTCAAATAGGTATAGCCACGCTCAGCCAGCGTCATCGCCTCGGTCGGTGTGCCGATCCCCGGCAAAAGCGGAATGGCCACATCTTCAGCCGCATCGAGCAAGCGCGGCGAGGCACCCGGCGACACCATGAACTGGCACCCCGCATCTACCGACTGGCGCATATGCTCGGCCGTGCGTACAGTACCCGAACCGACAATGGCACCCGGCACTTTGGCCATTTCGGCCATGACTTTCAGGGCATTCGGTGTGCGCAGGGTGACCTCGAGAACCGGCAATCCACCGGCCACAAGCGCTTCGGCCATGGCACGCGCCGCGCTGACATCATCAAGAATGATGACCGGAATGACCGGGGCAAGCGACAGGGTTTTCTTTAAAACGGCTGCATCCTGGGGCATAAATTCGGGGCTCTTTCATCAATTACGGTCAATGCATGAATTTCGGGGCCTGATCTAGCATAGCATTCATTGAAATGCCCGGCAAAAATACCTAAGTTCCGCCCCGACGGGATGCGGTATAGAAGGCATCCAGTTTCGCGGCAGAATTCAGGCGCGACCAGATTAATCTTGGTGCTCGCCCGGCAACAGGCCGCAAGGGTGCCGCGCGGAAGGGATCCACAATGGTTCAGCTCATCAACGCGATGACACCACTCGAAGAGGCGCGCGCCGTGCTGGCGGATAGTTTCGACCTGAAATTTTCCGCCGCTGTCAAAAAATCCACCTCCGGCATTTATGACCGGGTGAAAAACCAGATTCCCGAAATCGAATGGCCCTTTTATGCGCCGCTGATCTTTCAGATCAACCGGCTGAAAAAGAAGAAGGATGCGGTGATTCTGGCCCATAACTACCAGACCCCGCAAATCTATCACGGTGTGGCCGACATTGTGGGCGACAGCCTGCAGCTTGCCGTGGAAGCGACCAAGGTCAAGCAACAGGTGATCGTGCAGTGCGGTGTGCATTTCATGGCCGAAACCTCGAAATTGCTGAACCCGGAAAAAACCGTACTGATTCCCGACAGCCGCGCCGGCTGTTCGCTGGCCTCCTCGATTACCGCTGAGGATGTGATGGCCATGCGCGCCCAATATCCCGGTGCACCGGTTGTCACTTATGTGAACACATCAGCCGCTGTGAAAGCGGTGACCGATGTGTGCTGCACCTCATCCAATGCAGTCGATATCGTCAATCAGGTCGAGGGTGATGAAGTCATCATGATCCCTGACCAGTATCTGGCGCAGAACACGGCGAAAAAGACCAAGAAGAAAATCATCACCTGGGCCGGTGCCTGTGAAGTGCATGAGACCTTTACCGCCGCCGACATTGCCGAATTGCGCGCCGCCTACCCGAACTCAAAAATCATCGCCCACCCCGAATGCCCGCCCGAGGTGATCGATGCGGTGGATTTCTCCGGCTCGACCGCCGCGATGATCAACTGGGTGAAAACGGAAAAGCCGCCCAAGGTGGTGATGGTCACCGAATGCTCCATGTCGGACAATGTGGCGTCCGAAACCACCGGTGTTGATTTTCTGCGCGGCTGCAATATCTGCCCGCACATGAAGCGCATCAACCTTGAGAACATTCTGTGGTCGCTGCACACCATGACCGAGGAAGTGCTGGTCGATCCCGCGATCATCCCCGACGCCCGCCGGGCTGTGGAACGCATGATCGAGATGAGCAAAAAGGGCGATTAGGCGCCTTCAAGCCTTGATGACCCGCTTTAGTGAAACGTCTCGCCCCGCGCCAGCATTGCGATAATATCGCTTTGGCGCCGGGCGCGCGTTTCGGGTCGCTTGGCGGCATGCAGCCTGTAATAAATGGCAAACAGATTGGCGCGGTTAAGCCCGTCAAAAACCTGCTGCGCGGCGGGGTTTTTGGCGAGTTCTGCCATAAATTCTTCCGGGATTTCCATTTCAGCGCTGCCCGCATAAGCCATGTCCCAATGGCCGTTCTCCATCGCTTCATCCACAAGCCGTTGCCCAGCCGGCTGCATCCGGCCGTCGGCGATCAGGGTTTCAGCATGTTCGCGGTTCTTTTTGGACCACATCGCCTTGGGTCGGCGCGGGGTAAACCTTTGATACCAGGATTGCGCGTCCCGCGATTTCTTGATCCCGTCAATCCAGCCCCAGGCAATGGCCTGCACCACTGCCTCTGACCAGTTGATCGAGGGAATGCCGGACTGCTTTTTATAAAGTTGCAACCAGACCTCTTTGGCCTCTGCATGGTTGTCGGCAAGCCAGTTCCAGAAGGCTTCCGGGGTTTCACACACAACAACTTTATCGGCATCAACTTCCATGCGCTGCCCGCCCTTTTTGCTCACCTCGGTTCTGTGCGGAAACTCTATCCACAAACAGCCCTGCTATAAATGCCCCCAACTGACAGTTTCCGGCAGTTGGGTTGCATGACCGAGGTGAGTAAAAAAGGCGGCCAGGCACCTGGCCGGATCCTATTTACCGAAACGGCGTGTCGCGTAGACGCAAAGAATGACTGCCACCGTCACCGCAAGCATCGCCGGGGTGACCGCCTCATGCAAAAGGGTTGCGGCCAGTGCGAGGCCGAAAAACGGTTGCAGCAATTGCAATTGCCCGATGGCGGCAATGCCGCCCTGCGCCAGACCGCGATACCAGAACACAAAGCCCACCAGCATGCTGAACACCGACACATAACCAAGGCTGGCCCAGCCCGGGAGGGTGACATGGGCGAAACTGGACGGCCAATATCTGATGGATAAACCAACCATCACCGGCAAAGACAGCACCAGCGCCCAGCAAATGACCTGCCAGCCGCCCAGTTTGCGCGACAGCTTTGCGCCTTCCGCATAACCAAGCCCGCACACAATAATCGCAGCAAGCATCAAGAGATCGCCCGCGGGCGACGCGACCAGACCTTGCGACAGGGCAAAGCCGGCAACCAGGGCGCTGCCCAGAACCGAAAAGACCCAGAAAACCGGCTTTGGCCGCTCCCCGGCCCGCAGCACGCCAAACAGCGCGGTGGCCAGCGGCAACAGGCCGATGAAGACGATGGAATGGGCCGAGGTGACATATTGCAGCGCCAAGGCCGTCAGCAGCGGGAACCCCACCACCACCCCGAGAGCCACGATGACGAGGGGAACAATATCCTGTCGCCCTGGCCGCTTTATCTTGAAAAAATACAGCAATCCAACCGCCAGCAATCCGGCTATCGCGGCCCGGGCGCCGGTCAGAAATATCGGATCGAATTGCCCCACCGCCACCCGCGTCGCCGGCAGGGAGCCGCTGAAGATGATGACGCCAATGAGCCCGTTGAGCCAACCGTGCAGTGATTTGTCCATTTCAAACTTCCCTATTTGAGGGATGTTTATCGACGAGAACGGGTGACACCGCCAAGCACAATACAGTACAATATTGCGAAACTGTTATGGCAAGGAATGCACTACAGTGGAGCTGAACCCCAAAAGCAGCACGCGCATCGAGACGGCCATGACGGCGATCCGGCAGCGCATTGCCAGCCGCAGCCTGGCCGCCGGCGACAAGCTCCCCTCCATCCGCGCCTTTGCCGGCGTGATGGCGATGTCCACCTCAACCATTGTCGAGGCTTATGAGCGGTTGGCGGCAGAAGGCGTCATCAAGTCCCGGCCCGGGGCGGGGTTTTTCGTGGCCAGCCAGACAGCGCCCCTGTCCCTCGCCGGGATGGGACCAAGGCTTGACCGCCTCATCGATCCGCTCTGGGTATCGCGCCAGTCGCTGGAAGCGGGCACGGCCCATCTCAAGCCGGGATGCGGCTGGCTACCGCCCGAATGGATGCCGCAAACCGCCATGCGCCGGGCCTTACGAAAGCTGGCGCATGCGGACCCCGTTTCCCTCAGCGAATATGGCGAACCGCTGGGCCTGCCGCCCTTGCGACGCTTGATTGCCAGCCGGCTGGCAGATGCAGATATTGAGACATCACCCGATCAGATCATCCTGACCGGATCGGGCACGCAGGCGATTGATTTGCTCTGCCGGTTTCTGCTCGAGCCGGGTGATACGGTGCTGGTGGATGATCCCTGCTATTTCAATTTTCAGGCGCTGCTGCGCGCCCATCGCGCCCGGATTGTCAGCGTCCCCTATACACCTTCCGGCCCCGATGCCGCAGCATTTGAAAAGGTGCTGATCGCGGAAAAGCCCCGCCTCTATATAACCAATTCGGGCATTCATAACCCCACCGGGGCAACCCTCTCCCCGGCGCGGGCGCATCGTGTGCTCAAGCTG
This sequence comes from Mariluticola halotolerans, assembly GCF_021611515.1. Lineage (GTDB taxonomy): Bacteria > Pseudomonadota > Alphaproteobacteria > Rhizobiales > Devosiaceae > Mariluticola > Mariluticola halotolerans. The sequence goes on along the minus strand of NZ_CP090960.1, from coordinate 2,779,778 downwards.
GCCGACCAGCACGGACTGACCATTATCGAGGACGATATTTTTGCCGATTTCGAGCAGGTGCCATCGCCACGGCTGGCAGCTTTCGATGGGCTTGAGCGGGTCATCCATATTGGCAGTTTTTCCAAAACCCTGTCGGCGGCGGCCCGCTGCGGCTATATCGCGGTGCGCCGCGACTGGGTGGATCCGCTTGTTGACCTCAAGATCGCGACAAGTTTTGGCGGCGCACCTTTGAACGCCGAACTGGTTTTGAACATGCTGCGTGATCCCAGTTATCGCAAACATATGGCGGCGCTGAAACTGCGCCTGTCCCAGGCGATGTCAGAGGTGAGTGCCCGCCTGAGAAATATCGGCATCGAACCCTGGCTCGAGCCGCAGGCTGGATTGTTTTTATGGGCGCAATTGCCCGGCAATATTGATGCCGCCGACATTGCCCGCGACGCGCTGGCCCGCAATATCGTGCTCGCACCGGGCAATGCCTTCAGCCACGCACAATCGGCGACCCGCTTTCTCCGCTTCAATGTTTCCCAATGCGGCGACGCGCGGCTGTTCGATGTATTGAAACACGCCATACAGCAGCATTCCACCCCCGAAACCTGACAAGCCTTATGCCGGTGCCCGGCGAAATCTCGATCCGGGGGAGCAGGCGGGTGGCGCTGGGCTCAGAATTAAAATATGAACAACCAGCCAGACGCCAGACCCGTTCGCGGTGCAATTCAGGTTTTGCTGGCGTCAGGCGGAGGACATGATGGGTATCTACGACAACGTTTTGAACGCGGATGGCGCACTTATTGTTGGCGCGGGTCTGGCTGGACTTTTCTGTGCGCTCAAAATGGCGCCGCGACCAGTCACCGTTCTGTCCCCGAAACCATTGGGCTTTGGCGCCTCTTCCGCCTGGGCGCAGGGCGGCGTTGCCGCAGCGGTGGGTGAAGGCGACAGCGCCCATGCCCATGCGGTGGATACCGGGGTAGCGGGTGCCGGGATTGTCGACATGGAAGTGGCCGAACGGGTGGCGGCGGAAGCGGCGGCGCGAATCGAGGATCTGGCCCGCTGGGGCACCCCGTTTGATCGGGATGCCGAGGGCAATTACCAGCTCTCGCGGGAAGCCGCCCATTCCATGAACCGCGTGGTGCGGGTATCCGGCGATCGCGCCGGGCGCGAGATCATGGCCGCCCTGATTGAAGAAGTCCGCCGGACCCCCTCCATCCGTATTGTCGAGGGTATTACTGCGGTCGAACTGGCCCGCGCCGAGGGCCGGGTGATCGGGGTTTACTGCCGCAAGCTGGGCGATCGTTATGCCGAGCCGGTTTTCATCCGCGCCCGCGCCACCGTGCTGGCAGCAGGGGGCCTTGGCGGGCTTTATGCGGTCACCACCAACCCGCCGGGCGTGCGCGGCCATGCCATGGGCATGGCAGCCAGAGCCGGCGCGGCCATTGCCGATGCCGAATTTGTGCAATTCCACCCCACCGCCATCGCCACGGGCGCTGATCCGGCACCTTTGGCCACCGAAGCGCTGCGCGGTGAAGGGGCGATATTGCTTAACGATCTGGGCGAACGCTTCATGCCCGCCATCCACGAGGATGCCGAACTCGCCCCGCGCGACATTGTCGCCCGCGCCAATTTCCGCCAGATCAAGGCCGGCCGCAAAGTGTTTCTCGACACCCGCGCATGCCTTGGCGAGAAGATTTTGACCGCCTATCCCACCGTTGCCAAATATTGCACGGATGCCGGCATTGACCCGGTCAAGGACATGATCCCGGTCACCCCGGCAGCGCACTATCACATGGGCGGGGTCAAGGTTGACGACCGGGGCCGCTCGTCCATCGCCGGGCTCTGGGTCTGCGGTGAGGCCTCATGCACGGGCCTGCACGGGGCCAATCGCCTTGCCTCAAACTCGCTTTTGGAAGCAGTGGTGTTTGGCGCGCGCATTGCCGAGGATATTGGCGGGCTGGAGCCGGTGCGCACCAATCTCGCCCCCTTCGAGGGCATTGAATGGGATCAGGAAAAAGGCGAGGAGGCCGAGGCCGTGCTGCGCAATCTGCAGGCGGTGCAGGACCTGCGCCATGTAATGACCGATCTGGTTGGCGTCGAACGTGACGAACAGGGTCTGCGCCAGGCCCTGCGCCGGATTGAGGAGCTGGAGAACACGGCGCAAAAGGTCACCCGCTCCTATCTCAACATGACCACCTCAGCGACCCTTGTGGCAGCAGCAGCCCTCAGGCGGACGGAAAGCCGGGGCGGCCATTTCCGCACCGATTTCCCCGAGCAGGATGACAAATGGCTCAATCACACGACCATGACCTTGACCGACGCTCTGAAAATCCGCAGTGAGGCCTAAGGGGGTTCCGGCATAAGGGAACACCCCTTATCCGGCTTTATTCCTCGTCGAGCAGATAGGCGGCAACCGCCTCAAGATCATTATCGGTCCAGTGCGATGTCGCCTCTTCGATAACCTCGCCCATCGTGCCGCCCAATACGTTGAAACCGGGCGTGAAACCGGTCTTGAGCGCATCAACCAGCGCCGCCCGGTCATAGCCCTCTTCCACAAGGCGGGCCTTGGTGATCGCGGGCACACGTCCCCCCGGCGTACCTTCACCACCGGCAAAGGCGCGCCCATCCTCGCGCCCGCCAAGCGCATTGCGCGGGGTATGGCAGGCCGTGCAATGGCCCGGCCCATTGGCCAGATAATTGCCGCGATTCCACAAGGGTGACCGCGCCGGATCGGATTTGAACCGCTCGGGGGTGAAGAACATGTTCTTCCAGCCCAGCATCAAGACCCGCATGTTGAACGGGAAGGAAAGCCGATGCCCCGGCGCGGGCGTTGCCACCGGCTCGACCGCCATCAATGCCGCATAGAGATCGACAATGTCCTGATCGGTCATCAGCGTATAATTGTCATAAGGGAACGCGGGATAAAGGTGTTCGACCATGCCCGGCCCCTTGCCATTGCTCATCGCGTCCGAGAACTCGGCCAGCGTCCAGCTGCCAATCCCGGCGTCTGGATCGGAGGTGATATTGGGGGGTGTGAAATCGCCGAACTGGGTTTTGATCGCCGCCCCGCCCGCCAGATAGGCACCATCATTGGCAATATCGGTGTGGCAGGCAATGCAACCGCCAAGCCGCATCACATATTCGCCGCGCGTCACATCGCCGGCAAGGCTCAGATCGCGCGCCGGGCCTTCCACCGGTTTGAAAAACCAGGCAGCAACCCCAAGCCCCGCCAGGACCACCAGTGCCAAAACCACATATCCGCGCCGCATATCCGTTTCGCCCCTATGCCTTAAACTCCCGGAATGAAACCAGAGCCATTCCCGGAAAACAATTACAACACAATGAGGTGAACGAATGCCAACAGCTATCCGTTACGACGCCAAAACGGCATCAACCTCGTCCCGGGTTGGGGGATGGCAGCCTTTTTCGGCACAATTGAGACCGGCAACAACCGCACCGAACCGCAAGACCTTTGCCAGTGCCGCGCTATCAAGCCCACCCAGCATGCCGGGGGTGAGATCGCCCTGTTCCGCCAGCAGCGTCAATATCCCCGCCATCAGACTGTCCCCCGCCCCAACGGTGTCACCAAAAACCGGCGGCATGTAAATCTCGGCAGAAGCCTCACCGTTTTTGGTGAACGCGCGCGACCCGCCCTCGCCCAGCGTGACAACAACCAGTTCGCAATGCGGCCGCCGCAACAATTCGGTGACATGCTGCTCAATGCTCTTTTGCGCATCAAGGGCTGCCAGATCCTCATCCGACAGCTTGACCAGATGCGCCCGGTCAAAAAAGCCGGACAAACGCTGTTTGTAGCTCTCGAAATCGGCAACCAGAGACGGGCGCACATTGGGATCGAGCGTAATCATCGCCCCGCGCGCGGCCGCTGCATCAGCCACGGCCAGCCATGCCTTGGCATCGACCGGTTCAATCGGGCAAAAACCGCCGAACTGGAAAACAACAGGAGCCGCCGGCAAAGCCGCAATCAGCCCATCTTCCGTGAAAGCCCGGTCCGCACTGCGATAGAATTCATATTGAGCCTGCTGGCGCGCATTAAGGGTGACCACAGCCAGACTGGTGGGGGCCGTCACGCGCTCTGCCATTAGCGGCGTCACACCGGCCCTGTGGAGCGGGCCAAGCAGATGGTCGCCAAAATTATCCTGCGAGATCGGGCACAGATATCCTGTCGAATTACCCAGCCGCGCCAATGCGATGGCGCAATTATAAGGTGAGCCACCCGCATGGGCCTCCATCCGGATCACCCCGTCATCCGCCAGAGGCTGTGCCACCAGATCGATCAGGCTTTCACCGCCAACGACAAACATTTCTTTCTCCCCGAGCCCGAAACGGGGAAAGCTCTAGCCTATTCTCCGCCCAAAGGCCAAGTGCAAAGGGCTGGTTCACAGGCCGCATTTCGGCAAATCCGCGCGATTTCAGCGAAATTCCGGCCCGCGCAATACCCCGCCTATCCGTTCTAGTGGGTAGTCGGGCAGAGATCGCGGCTCGACAGTGCAAGGTGCCGGTGTAAGTTGCCCGCAGCCCGGTGGGGGAGGATGCCTGTCCGGGGCCATAGAACGAACATTTGGGAGGATCATATGGATCGTCGTTCATTTTTCAAAAAGGCCGGTGTCGCCAGTGTTGGTGCAGCCGGTGCAGCAACGCTCGCAGCGCCAGCCATCGCGCAGGAATCGCCCACCCTTAACTGGCGTCTGACCTCGTCATTCCCCAAGGCACTCGACACCATTTACGGTGCCGCCGAAACCATGGCCGGCCGCGTTGCAGCGGCAACCGATGGGAAATTCAACATCCAGGTCTATGCGGCGGGCGAACTTGTCCCCGGTCTGCAGGCGCTCGATGCAGTGACCGATAACACGGTCGAGATGTGCCACACCTGCTCTTACTATTTCTGGGGCAAGGAACCGACCTTCCAGCTCGGCACCGCAACACCTTTCGTGCTCAATTCGCGCATGCAGAATGCCTGGCTCGCCTATGGCGGCGGCCGCGAACTGCTCGACAATTTTTATGCCGAAAATGGCGTAAAAGGTTTCTACACCGGCAATACCGGCGCCCAGATGGGCGGCTGGTTCCGCAAGGAAATCAACACGGTTGAAGATCTCAACGGCCTCAAGATGCGTATCGGCGGCTTTGCCGGCACCATCCTTTCCAAGCTGGGCGTCACCCCGCAGCTGATTGGCGGCGGCGAAATCTACCAGGCGCTGGAAAAAGGCACCATTGATGCGGCCGAATGGGTTGGCCCCTATGACGACCAGAAGCTGGGCTTCAACAAGGTTGCCAAATACTACTACTATCCCGGTTTCTGGGAAGGTGGCGCGAACCTGCACACCTTTATCAACCTCGACAAGTTCAAGGAACTGCCCAGCCATTACCAGGAAATCCTGGAAGATGCCTGTGCCTATGCCCATACGGACACATTGGCCAGCTATGACGCCAAGAACCCGGCAGCTGTGAAACAGCTCGTTGCCGATGGTGCAATCCTGCGCCCGTTCAGCCAGGAAATCCTGACCGCTGCCTATGAAGCCTCGCAGGAAGTCTATGCTGAATATTCGGCCAAGAGCCCGCACTTCAAGGCCGTTTACGAATCCCAGCTGGCCTATGCCAAGGAAGCCTATCTCTGGCAGCAGCTGTCTGAATATACCTTCGACACCTTCATGATGGTCCAGCAGCGCAACGGCAAACTGTAAAACCATCTGACGACAATCCTGATGAAACCCCGGAGAGCGATCTCCGGGGTTTTTTGTTGCCACCCGGTGCCGCCCCACACCCCCAAAACACGAAAATCAGTTGACGAACGCGACAGCATGGGTTGGGTTCAGATAATCATCTTTTGCCAAAAGGACCGCAAACCTTGGCCGCTCACTCCTCTACCAAAGTCATCATCGCCGCCCTGGTGGGCAATTTTGCCATTTCGGTCACCAAATTCGCCGCCGGTTTTTTCACCGGCAGCTCGGCGATGATCACCGAGGGTGTGCATTCGCTGGTCGATACCGGCAATCAGCTTTTGCTGCTCTATGGATTGAAGAAATCCGCCCGCCCGGCCGACAAGTCCCATCCCTTTGGCTATGGAATGGAGCTGTATTTCTGGGCATTTCTGGTGGCCATTCTGGTGTTTGCGCTGGGTGCCGGCATCTCGATTTATGAAGGCATCCAGAAAACCCTGAGCCCGCACCCTGTCACCAATGCCTATGTGAACTATCTCGTGCTCGGCGTCAGCATTGTCTTTGAGTTCTTTGTCTGGCGGATCGCCTTTCGCGAAATGATGAAGACCAAGGGCAACCGGACCCTGCTGAACGCCGTGCGTGAAAGCAAGGACCCCACGGTCTTTACGGTTCTGTTCGAGGATACAGCGGCCATGCTCGGCCTGATCACCGCCTTTATCGGCATTCTTTTGAGCCAGATTCTCGATATGCCCATTCTCGACGGCATTGCCTCGATTGTCATCGGCCTGATCCTTGCGGCAACCGCGCTGTTTCTGGCCTATGAATGCAAGAGCCTGCTGACCGGCGAAAGCGCCATGCCCGAGACGGTCGACAAGATCGAGGCGGTTCTGGCCGACGAGAAAAGCATTATGGGCACCAATGAATTGCTCACCCTGCATCTGGGACCGCAGGATGTGCTGGTGGCCGTCAGCCTCGATTTCGTCAATTCCCTCTCAGCCGGCGAAGTGGAGGAAACCGTCAGCCGCATCGAAGACCGGATCGTGGCTGTGGTACCCGAGGCGGGACGGATATTCATCGAAGCCCAAAGCCTTGGCCGGCATCGCCGCCACGCCAATGGCGGGGCAAAGCCCGAATAGGCGGGGCTTGCAGCCCCTTCGTCATTGCGAGCGCCAAAGGCGCGCGGCAATCCAGGGCGACAAACACCGGAACTTGTGGCTCTGGATCGCCACGGCGCTGCGCACCTCGCGATGACGGCGCAGCGGTCGCCGGAAGACCGGAACCGCCATAAGCGCTAGTTGAAATTCGGCGGCTGGCTGAGATCGGGGCCCGGCGCCGGTTCGGCGGGTTCACGCGTCTCTGCCGGGGTATCGCTGCCAAAGGTCAAGGGCGGCAGGCCAAGGCTGCCCCCGCCATCGCTGCCACTGCCATTGCCGCCAAAATCGAGCGGTGGCAGACCAAGACCCCCATCATTGCCCGGCGCGCTGCCGCCGCCAAAATTGGGCATGGTCAATTCACCCCCCCCCATTGACGGCAATTCGATGGTCACCGAATTGGGATCAATGCCCGACTTCTCGCCCTTGTAATGGGTGACAAGTTGCGGGAAGGCGATGACAAGGCCAACCACCATCACCTGAATGATGATGAAGGGAACGGCACCGCGATAGATTTCGAGCGTCTTCACCTCCGGCATCATCTTGTTGGTAACCTTGTCAAGCCAGGGCTGTTTGGGCGCAATCGAGCGCAGGTAGAAAAGCGCAAAGCCGAAAGGTGGCGTCAGAAACGAAGCCTGCAGGTTGATACCGATAATAATGCCGAACCAGATCAGGTCGATCCCCAGCGTCTCGGCCACCGGTGCCAGCAACGGCACCATGATGAAGGCAATTTCAAAGAAATCGAGAAAGCACCCGAGGATAAAAACAATGATCGTGACGGCAATCAGAAAGCCGACTTCCCCGCCCGGCAAACCAAGCAGCAATTCCTCGATCCATTGATCGCCATTGACCCCGTAAAAGGTCAGCCCGAACACCCGGGCACCGATCAGAATGAACATGACGAATGAGGCCAGCTTGGCGGTTGAGAGCAAAGCGGCATTGAGCACGGAAAGGTCCAGCCGCCGCTTCATGAACGCCATGACCAGCGCACCGGTTGCGCCCATGGCACCGCCCTCGGTCGGGGTTGCGATACCCAGAAAGATCGTGCCCAGAACCAGAAAGATCAGCGCCAGCGGCGGGACCAGAACGATGATCACACGCTCGGCCAGCCGGGACAGCAGCCCCAGCTTGAACCGGCGGTTGATCAGGCTGAGCCCGAGCGCAAAAACCGTTGCCGTGGTGATGGACCAGACAAGCCGGACGTCAAAGCCAAAGCCGGAAAACACCGTGTGGAACGTCGCCAGATAGACGCCAAACGCCAGCGCCAGCACAACGACCAGCGACCATACCCCATCCCCCAGTGTCCGCGCCTCGCGCGGCAGGGCCGGCGCCCATTGCGGCTTGATCAGGGTGATGACAAAAATATAGAGCACATAAAGCGTGATCATGATCGCCGCTGGCAAAAGCGCGCCGACATACATGTCGCCCACCGACCGCCCCAACTGGTCGGCCATGACAATCAAAACCAGCGATGGCGGCACGATCTGGGCCAGCGATCCGGAAGCGGCAATCGTGCCCGTCGCCAATGGCCGGTGATAGCCATAGCGCATCATGATCGGCAGCGAGATCAGCCCCATCGCCATCACGGATGCGGCCACAACACCTGTGGTCGCCGCCAAGAGCGCGCCCACAATAATCACCGCATAGGCAAGCCCGCCACGCACTGGCCCGAACAATTGCCCGATTGTATCGAGCAGATCCTCGGCCATGCCGGAACGTTCGAGAATAATGCCCATAAAGGTGAAAAACGGGATCGCCAGCAGGGTGTCATTATACATGATCCCGTAAATGCGGTCGGGATGCGCCTGAATGAGATTCCAGAACAGGTTGATCTCGGTCGGCGCAAACACCGACAACTCCACCCCGATCCAGAAAAACAGCAAGCCGCCAGCAGCCAGCGTGAAGGCAACAGGATAGCCCAAAAGCAGCATGCCCATCACCGAGACGAACATGATCGGGGCCAGTTCGTGCGCAATCAGATCGAGGATCATGGCCGTTCACCCTTGGCATAGCCGCTAGCCGCTTCATCGACCGCGGGCGGGGAATCATGCCCGGCATAGGGTTCATCAATATGGCCGCGGATCACCCCGATCCGCTTGATGATTTCGGAAAAGGCCTGCGCCAGCAGCAGCCCGAACCCGATCACCACCATGATCTTGGCCGGCCACAGCACCAGCCCGCCGGCACTGCCCGAAATCTCGCCCGAATGATAGGATTTCAAAAACCAGGGGATCGAGAGATAAAGGATCAGCCCCGCGAACGGCAGCAGGAAGAAGATGTGGCCGAGAAGATCGATCCAGTCGCGGGTTTTCTTGGTCAGCATGTTGGAGATGAAATCGATCCGCACATGCTCGTTTTTTTGCAAAGTGTAGGCAGCAGCCAGAAGGAACACGGTGCCATAAAGATACCATTGCAATTCCAGCCAGGCATTGGATGACATGTCGAACGCCTTGCGGATACTGGCATTCACCGCACTCACCAGCACCGCAACAAGGATCAGCCACGCTACCCGGCGCCCGATAAAAGCGGTCACCGCATCAATCCCGCGCGACAGCGCCAGCAATTTGCCCAAAATCCACCTCCCCGGTATATACCGCCGCGCCAATTGTATAGCGCGGCTGGTTTGCCACCAATTTCCTCCCCGAAATCAGTAACCATGCACCAAGTCTATAGACATCTGGCGCAACGCGGTGGTTTGCCGGTAAAATCTACCCAATATTACGCAGACTGCTATATAACAAATGGCTGGAAAACCGGCGCGGGAGGAAATAACGCGTGTCGCTGAAACAGAAAATCCTCGCGCTCGCGACCTTGCCCTTGATCATCGCCATTCTGGCGATCACCGGGCTTGTGACCTCCCAGTCCCGCGATCTGGCCCAAAGCGGCATCCAGGCATTTGAACAGAACATGCTGGAAGCCAAGCGCAAGGAATTGCGCAATTACGTCAACATGGCCCTGACAGCGATCAATCATCTTTATGTCGATGCCGACCCCACCGATGTGGTGGCACAGGAACTGGTCAAAACCATTCTCTCCGCCCTGAACTATGGCGAAGACGGCTATTTCTTCGTTTACGATTATGACGGCAACAGCCTGGTGCACCCCAGACAACCTTTCCGGATCGGCCGGAACTGGATTGACCTGGCTGATCCCGACGGCAATCTGGTGATCAAGAACCTGATCGACCGTGCCCGGGAGGGCGGTGGATTTCACGCCTATAAATGGGAAAAGCCCTCCAGCGCCGAGATCGTCGACAAGCTCTCTTATGCCGTGGCCCTCGACAAATGGCAGTGGATGCTGGGCACCGGTGTTTATCTTGACGATGTCGTCGCCCAGACCGCTGCCGCCAATGCCGAGCTCAAATCCAGCATCAACCACACCTTCATCATTGTCGCCCTCATCACCGTGCCCGCCGTGCTGGCGGTGTTCCTGACCGGGATCGTGCTGAACCTGCGCGAGCGGCGGCTGGCCGATGACAAGCTGAAAAAACTCACCCAGCGCATTATCGATACCCAGGAAGAGGAACGCACCCGCATTGCCCGCGAACTGCATGACGGCATTTCGCAAAACATGGTGGGGGTACGCTATGTCTTTGACCTGGCGATCCGAAAAGTGCGCGACGGCACGCCCGATGCCTTGTCCACCATGGAACGGGGTGCCGAGGGGCTGAACAATGCCATCAAGGAAGTGCGCCGCATCTCCCATGACCTCAGGCCCGGCCTGCTCGATGATCTCGGCCTGACCGCAGCGCTTGAAGGCCTGACCAATAATTTTACCGAACGCACCGGCATCAGCGTCGATCTGGTTTCCGTGCCCTTCAAGAACCTGCTGCCCGCCGACGCCAAGACCGCGCTCTATCGGGTGGCGCAGGAAGCTTTCACCAATATCGAGCGCCATGCCCGCGCCAGCCATGTGGATTTGCGCATCACCTCAAATCGCACCGGGCTGCAAATGGTCATTGCCGATGACGGCCATGGGTTCGACGCCAATTCGGATGCCCAGCGCCTGCGCACAACCGGCAGCCTGGGCTTACGCAACATGCAGGAACGGCTTGAGCATTTCGGTGGTGAACTCGACGTTCGAACCTCCGCGTCCGGCACCATATTGACGGCGCGCCTGCCCAAATCCATCTATCTCAGCCAAAATCAGGAACCCGCGCACATATGAGTATCCGCCGACTGATCAAGGTTCTGCTTGTTGATGACCACCCGCTGGTACTTGAAGGCATTCAGGCCATTATCGAAACCTATAGCCATATCGAAGTTGTCGGCGCGACCTGTTCCGCCCGCAAGGCCCTCGATATCGCCACCCGCACCGAACCCGATGTGGTGATGATGGATATCAACATGCCTGAACTCAACGGGCTCGACGCCATCGAACTGTTCAAGGAGCAATTGCCCAATAGCCGCCTGCTCATGCTCTCCATGCATGACAGCCGCGAATATATTTCGACCTCGGTCATGTATGGCGCCTCCGGTTATGTCCTCAAGGATGTCTCCACCAATGAAATCATTGCCGCCATCGACGCTGTGGCGGCGGGCGGCACTTATTTCTCTTCCGGGGTCTCCGATGTGCTGATGCGCATGAAGGACAACCAGAAACCATGCGGTCCGCTCACGACGCGCGAACAGGCCGTTTTGTTGCTGGTGGCCGAGGGCAAAAGCTCCAAGGACGTCGCCATCCAGCTGGAAATCTCCGCCCGTACGGTGGAAACCCACCGCAAGAATATCAAGAAAAAGCTCGGCATTTCCACGACGGCCGGCTTGACCCGTTACGCAATTGAAAGCGGTTTGATCGGTCAGGAAATCTAGCGCCTTTCCGGCGCGCGGGAATGACGATGCGCGGACTTGTTTCTTCTCCCTCCCAGTCAAGGGGGGATCAAGGGTGGGGGTCGGCCCGAAGGGCCAAACAAGAACTCTGCAAGCTATCCGCCAATACCGAACTTGCAACTCCAGCCCACCCGCCCCGGCTTTGCCGGGCCACCCTCCCCCTCAGGGGGCGGGAAAAAGGGCGCATGCTGAATGAAGGCCCAATCATTCCGCCAAAACCTGAACCGCCCTAGCCGATCACGCTTGCGTCTTCGTGTTCCACTACCAGGGGTGAGGCGGCAATCACCGTCTCGGGGTCGTCGGCCGGCATGCCGTAAAGGAAGCCTTGCAGGCTGGTGCACCCGGCTCTGGTGAGACGGCGGGCCTGCGCTGCGGTCTCCACACCCTCCGCCGTAATCTGCAAACCCAGCTTGCGGGCCAGGCGGATAACCGCGTCCACAATGGCATCGTCGCGCTTGTCCAGCCCGTACCGTTCAATAAAGGACCGGTCTATCTTCAGCTTGGTCAGCGGAATTCTGGTCAAATAGCTCAGCGAGGAAAAGCCGGTGCCGAAATCATCCATGGCGAGCCCCACCCCCAACGCCCGGATATCATTCAGGGCCTGCATGGTCAGATCGGTATCCTGCATCATGACCCCCTCGGTCACCTCCAGTTCCAGCCGGGCCGGGTTCAACCCGTTCTCGCTGAGCAAACACTCAATCAGCCGGATCAGTCTTGTGTCCCGCAATTGCAGCGGCGACAGATTGACCGCGATGGTTAGATGCTCCGGCCATGTCGCGGCATCGGCGCAGGCCCGCCGCAAGGCCCATTCGCCCAGTTTGACGATCAACCCCGACTGTTCTGCAACGGGAATAAACCGTGCCGGTGAAATCGGCCCCTCGGTGGGATGGGTCCAGCGCGCCAGCGCTTCAAACCCGAGAAGCTTTCCCGTGCTCGCCTCAACCTGAGCCTGGTACACAAGATGCAGCTGATCGGCGGCCAGCGCCTCCTCCAGCGCCTGCTGCAACCGAACGACCTCGGAAACATCAGTGGTCATGCGTTTGTCGAACAGGCGATAGGTGCGCCGGCCATCCATTTTGGCGCGATAAAGCGCCAGATCCGCTGCCTTCATCAATTGTTCGGCGCTTTTGCCATCGCGCGGTGCCATGGCGACACCGGATGAAATGCCCAGTTTGATACCGTATTCCTGCGGCAAAAGCGGTGCATTCATCACCAGCTGGATCTGTTCGCAGAGAGCCTCCACTTCCGGCACACCGTGACGCGTCCGCATGATCATGGCGAAATGGTCACCCGACACCCGGAACAACTGATCCCCGGGGCCGAGCACCCTTTTCAGCCGCTTGCCGATTTCCACCAGAATTCTGTCACCGGTTGCATGCCCGTAGGTATCGTTGACCGCCTTGAAATTATCGACATCGGAGAAGGCGACGGCCAGATCGGTTCCCTCTGCCATAGCGCTGGCGATGGCCTGGGGCAACACATCCTCGAACTTGCGCCGGTTGGGCAGCATGGTCACGGGATCTGTAAAGGCCAGAAAACTCGCCTCGGCTTCAGCCCGCCGCGCGGCGCGCCCCCAGATATAGAGCAATACCGCGCCCACAATCCCGATCGCCGCCATGGCCAGCGCGGTCAATGTCACGATCAGCTGCAGCCCTTTTTGCATGACCAGACCGGAGCGGTGCCGCTCAATCTCGATACTGGCGAGCCCTTGCACCCGGTTGTCGCGTATCAATGGCACAAAAACCGCTGTGATCGGCTTGCCGGCGGTATCAATGAAATCCATCGGCACCACGCTGGCTTCTCCAGCCACAAGCGCGAGATCGATAATCCGGCGCGCACCGGCCACGTCCATTGTGCGCAAAAACGGCTCTCCGCCTGTCAGTGTGACGCCGCCGATCCGGGTGAAAATCGCATATCCGTGAATAGTACCGAAATGCCGCTCGGCCTCGAACTCTTCGGGATCAAATACCGCGACCCCTTTTATCGGTTCGGCTGGAACATCCAGCATAAAGTGAAACACGCCATCAAAGGCATCATCCGTGGCAGGAACGGGATCTCCCGGCAGATACACGCCGGCCTCCAGTGTTGCCAGCCAGTTGCGCGCCAACTGCTCCGCATCTGTGGCGATTAGTCGTCCGACAATACTGGCACTGCCCAGCATGGTGAGCACAATAATGACGAACAAAGAGATGCCGGCACAAATGGCAACCGCCATATACCTTGAACGTTTCATCCACGCCCCCAAAGCGCTCCCTGAATTAAACAGGAGAATGGCCTTCAAGTATGAGGATTAGGTAAACACCTGATCTGGAAGGAAAATTTATGCGGTCTATAGGTTATTCGAATACCGTTTAAGATATTCATGCGGCAAGTACAGAAAAACTGCATCCGCTGTCCAGGCAAACAAGAATGCCAAGACCTCACCAAGAAGAACGCCAGAAAACGATTGTTTGACCTTGACCAATTACGGCAAGAGGACTGGCAGAAAGCAGATTATCACCTCAGCCCGAACATTGCGGACCGGGCGGTACTATTTGTGCCGCACAAAATCCGGCATTCCCGAGATATGGACCAGGCGGGGCCGCGCGGCGAATGTTCTTCTCCGCGCGCTATAGGCCTAGAAATCTACCGAATAGAGATTGTGCCGGCCGACATTGGCAATGTCCCGCTCACCGCAAAGCGCCATGGTGGTATCGAGTTCCTTGCGCAGGATTTCGATCGCGTGGGTCACCCCGGCTTCACCGCCCGCGCCAAGCCCGTAAAGAAACGGCCGCCCGATAAAGGTGCCGCGCGCACCCAAGGCCCGGGCCTTGAGAATGTCCTGGCCATTGCGGATGCCGCCATCCATATGCACCTCGATCTTGTCACCCACGGCCTCAACAATCTCGGGCAGCACCCGGATCGCGGACGGTGCGCCATCAAGCTGGCGACCACCGTGATTGGAAACGATCAATGCATCTGCCCCGGTTGCCGCCGCCGCAATTGCATCTTCCTTGTCCAGCACACCCTTGATGATCAGCGTGCCACCCCAGTAATCGCGTATCCAGGCGATGTCGTCCCAGCTGAGTTTGGGGTCAAATTGTTCCGCCGTCCACGAGCTGAGCGCCCGCAGATCGCCAACCCCCTCGGCATGCCCCACAATGTTACGGAAGGAATGACGGCGCGTGCCCAGCATTTGCATGCACCAAAGCGGCCGCGTCATCATCTGGTAAATGTGGCGGGGGGTAAATTTGGGGGGTGCCGACAACCCGTTGCGCAAATCCTTGTGCCGCTGGGCCAGAAGTTGCAAATCCATGGTCAAAACCAGTGCAGAACAGCCTGCCGCCCGCGCCCGGTCCAGCAGATTGCGGACAAAATTCTGGTCCCGCATCACATAAAGCTGAAACCAGAACGGTTTGGTTGTGACACTGGCCACATCCTCGATCGAACAGATACTCATGGTCGAAAGGGCAAAGGGAATGCCGGCTTTCTCCGCCGCTTTGGCCGCCAGCATTTCGCCATTGGCAATCTGCATGCCGGTCAGGCCCGTCGGTGCCAGCGCCATTGGCATTGAAACATCCTGCCCCACCATCGTGGTCGCCAGCGTCCGGTCCTGCATGTTCACAGCCACACGCTGGCGCAGCCGGATTTTGCTGAAATCAGTCTCGTTCTCGTTATAGGTCTGCTCGGTCAACGCCCCTGAATCGGCGTAGTCGAAAAACATCTTCGGCACACGTCGTTTCGCGCGGCGCTTCAGGTCATCAATTGTCAGCGCTGATTGCAGTCCCATCAAATTCCCCCAAAGGCTTGGTCCCCGGATGGGGAACCCATCCGGGGACGGTTTTAAAGACCGCTGACATGTTACGTCAATCCGCTTGGCAAAAGCGCCCCCTACAAGCGCAGGTTGCGCAGACGCAAAGCATTGCCAATGACAGACACCGAAGACAGGCTCATCGCCGCCGCCGCAATCATCGGCGACAGCAACAGGCCGAAAAACGGAAACAGGATGCCCGCCGCAATCGGCACACCAATCGTATTATAGCCAAAGGCCAGAACGAGATTCTGCTTGATATTGCCAAGGGTACCCGCCGCCAGCTTGCGCGCCCGCACAATGCCGCCCAGATCCCCCTCGACAAGGGTGATGCCCGCACTTTCCATCGCCACATCGGCACCAGTGCCCATGGCAATACCGACATCAGCCGCCGCCAGCGCCGGCCCGTCATTAATGCCGTCCCCGGCCATTGCCACCTTGCGCCCTTCAGCCCGCAATTTTTCGACCAGCTGGTGCTTGTCCTCGGGCGACATGCCCGCCCGCACCTCGCCGATACCGAGCAGCGAGGCGACCGATTGTGCCGTCGCCTGCGCATCGCCCGTTGCCATGATGACCCGGATATGTTCGCGCTTGAGCCATTCGAGCGCCGGCTTGGCGGTGGCCTTGACCGGATCGACAACCGCGATAACCCCGATCACTTCGCCATCAAGGGCCACGAACATGGCCGTCTTGCCCGCCACCGCCAGCGCCTTGACCTTTGGCGTCAGTTCAAGCGGCACATCGGCTGCCATCTCGCTCATCATCGCCGCATTGCCAAGCCCGGCGGGTTGCCCCCCGATCATGCCGCGCACGCCCTTGCCGGTGACCGATGCAAAATCGTCAGCCTTGCTGATATCAAGCTGCCAGTCCGCAGCCCCCTTGGCAATCGCCGCCGCGAGGGGATGCGCCGACCCCAGTTCCAGCGCCGCCGCCGTGGCCAGAACGGTTTTCTGGTCCTTGTCGCCGAAGGCCAGCACATCGGTCAGTTTCGGCTTGCCCTCGGTGAGCGTACCGGTCTTGTCAACGATCAGCGTATCAATCCCGGCCAGCACTTCCATGGCTTCAGCATCGCGGATCAGCACACCGGCCCGCGCCCCCCGACCGGTCGAGACCATGACCGACATCGGTGTGGCCAGCCCGAGAGCACAGGGACAGGCAATGATCAGCACCGAGACCGCCGCCACAATGGCATAGGCCATGCGCGGCTCCGGCCCCCAGATGGCCCAGATGCCGAAACTGAGCACGGCCACAAGCACAACAATCGGCACAAACCACGCCGCCACCTTGTCGACCATCGCCTGAATGGGTGCGCGTGAGCGTTGCGCCTTGGCCACCAGTTCAACAATCTGGTTGAGGCGCATTTCCGCCCCCACCCGTGTAGCTGCCATGATAAAACTGCCATTGCCATTAATGGTGCCACCGGTCACCACGTCGCCGGTTTGCTTTTCCACCGGCAGGGCTTCCCCGGTAATCATCGATTCATCGACTGCCGACTGACCCTCAAGCACTGTGCCATCGACCGGCACGGAATCGCCGGGGCGCACCCGCAAATGATCCCCCGCCTTCACCTCGTCCAGTGACACCTCATAATCCTTGCCTTCCCAGACGCGGAATGCCGATTTCGGCGCCAGATCGAGCAAGGCCTTCAACGCGGAACCGGTTTGTTCACGCGCTTTGAGTTCGAGCACCTGACCCACAAAAACGAGGGTAATGATGACCGCAGACGCCTCGAAATAAACGGCAACCGCATCCCCGTGCCGGAACTGGTGCGGAAAGATTTGCGGAAAGAGGACCGCCACCACCGAGAACAGATAGGCCGCCCCGGTGCCCAGCCCGATCAGCGTCCACATATTGGGGCTGCGATTGAGCACGGATTGCCAGGCCCGCTTGAAAAACGGCGCGGCCGCCCAGACAACGACCGGCGTCGCCAACGCGAATTCAAGCCAGTTCGCGGTCTGGTTACCCAGCCAGTCCCGGATTGGCAGGCCGAGCATCGGCCCCATGGAAATGATCAATAGCGGGATGGACAGCGCGGCACTGATCCACAGCCGTTTGGTGAAATCCACAAGTTCCGGATTGGGCCCGGCATCGGCTGCCGGCACGCCCATCGGCTCCAGCGCCATGCCGCATTTCGGGCAGTCGCCGGGCGCATCGCGCACAATTTCGGGGTGCATGGGGCAGGTATATTGCGTGCCCGCGGGCGCGGGCGGCTGCAGTTTGACATCGCCCAGATAGGCTTCAGGGTCGGCGGCAAATTTTTGCGCGCACCCTTCCGAACAGAAATAAAAGCGCTGGCCGGCATGCTTTTGCATCCACCTGGCCGTTGGCCGGTCAACCTGCATGCCACACACCGGATCTTTGGCGGTCAGATAGGTATCGGGGTCGGCCATGAACTTGTCCTTGCACCCGGCACTGCAAAAGCCCAGTTCGCGCCCGTCATGCACATGGCGGTGTTTGGCCGTCGCCATATCCACATCCATACCGCAAACAGGATCGCGGATAACCGGGGCCGCCGGATTGGCTTTGGGGTGCGAAATTTCATGCGCGCTCATGGCAATCTCCTTGATCAAGCCTATATGATGTGCACCTTCCCATCATGGTAAGGTCAAGCAGTTTTCCCCTTGGGAGCCGAATTTATGCAGATAAGCGATGTTGCACGCACCACAGGCGTTTCCGCCAAGATGATCCGGCACTATGAAGCCATTGGTCTCATTCCGCCTGCCCCGCGCCGGGAGAGCAATTACCGGGATTATGATCACGCAGATATTCACCGGCTCGGCTTTGTCCGCCGTGCACGCGATCTGGGCTTTTCCATTCCCGAAATCCGCGACCTGCTGCGATTGTGGGAAGACCGGGACCGCTCCAGCGCCGATGTGAAGGCGCTGGCTCAAAACCATCTCGCAGAACTCGATGCCCGGATTACCCTGATGCGCGAAATGCGCGACACCCTGAGCACACTGGCCAATGCCTGCGATGGCAATGATCGCCCGCACTGCCCGATTATCGAAGGGCTTGCCGGCCTGACATCTGCCAAACAGGCATAGACCAAATCCACATCTCCCTGATGCCGGGGGGCAAATCATTCTGCCCCCTCGACAGCGGCGTTTAAACCGCTACGTTCTCGCTTTCATGACAGGGCCCAATGCAGATATCGAGATTCGCACCGACAGCTTCCCCTCCGACAAGGAATTGGGAGCTTTGTGGCGTGCCGCATGGAAGAACGATGCCGAACCGCTCCGCTTCCAGAGAACCCTGCGCGCCTGCCTGTTGCATCTGACAGCCCATGAAGGCACCCGGCTGGTCGGCTTCGTCAAGGTGGCAAGTGATGGCGACGCCCATGGTTTTCTGCTCGATCCCATTGTCCATCCCGAATTGCGCCGTAGCGGCCTTGGCAGCCTGCTGGTGAAAACCGCCATCACCACCGCCCGCGACCGCGGCATGCGGCACCTGCATGTCGATTTCGAACCGCCCTTGCGCGCCTTTTACGAAAAATGCGGTTTCGCCCCCACCGAAGCAGGCCTGATCCGGCTCTGAACGCTTGCACCAGCCCCCCGGATCGGCTTTGCTTGATCCATCATCTCAGGGAGGACATCATGGCCAGCTCCAGCGCCCTATACGAACATTTCGAAGCCGAGTTCCGCCGCCTGGTCCGGGGCAGTGCCCAGCTCGACACCATCCACGCCGATTGCCGCTGGGCCGAGGGGCCGGTCTGGTTTGCCGATGGCAATTACCTGCTGTGGAGCGACATCCCCAATGACCGCCTGATGCGCTATATCCCGGGTGTCGGCACCTCGGTATTCCGCGCCCAGGCCGGCTATATCAACGGCAATACAAGGGACCGCGAGGGACGGCTGATCTCCTGTTCCCACGGCCATCGCCGGGTGGAACGCACCGAGCTTGATGGCCGGATTACCGTCCTCGCCGACAGCTATCAGGGCAAAAAGCTCAATTCGCCCAATGATGCCGTGGTCAAGTCCGATGGCTCGATCTGGTTCACCGACCCCGCCTATGGCATTGAAAGCGATTACGAGGGGTACAAGGCAAAGCAGGAACAGGATGGCTGCTACGTTTATTGCCTCGATCCCGCAAGCGGCAAACTCAAGGTTGTCGTTTCTGATTTTGACCGCCCGAACGGGCTGGCTTTTTCACCTGATGAAACGATACTCTACATCGCTGACAGCGGCTTTAGCCACGGCCCGGACCGCCCCCATCATATCCGCGCATTCAGGGTCAACAAAAACAACAACCTCTCGGGCGGCGAGGTCTTTGCCGAGGTCAGTCCCGGCCTGCCCGATGGCCTGCGTTGTGATGTCGAAGGCCATGTCTGGACTTCCTCAGGGGACGGCGTTCAGGTCTACACCGCCTCCGGTGTCCTGATCGGCAAGATCCGCACCCCGAAACCCGTCGCCAACCTGACCTTTGGTGGCCCCAAGCGCCATCAGCTGTTCATCGCCGCAACCGACAGTATTCATATCCTTTATACGACCACGAACGGCGTACAGCGGCCCTAGCCATCGTCACGCACGCAGCAAGATGACCTCTCCCCTTCTCCCTCGGGTTTGACCCGAGGGAGAAGGGGCGTATGAGGAAGCCTAAGATCAAAAGCGCGCGGACTCGCGAGGATACGCTTTTCTACCCGTCGTCGCGCACCTCAAAGCCCTGCAGCACTTCATCCTCGTATGGCTCCGGGGCCACATCCGTGACCCTGGCCCCTGACGGCCCCTGCCAAAGCCGGTTGAGCATTTCGCTGACAGCCGCCTGATCACCGGCAAAAACAGCCTCGACCGCGCCATCGCTTTTATTGCACACCCAGCCGGACAGGCCGAAAGCCCCGGCCTGCTCAGCGACCCATAAGCGGAAACCAACGCCCTGCACGCGCCCTGTGATCCGAACGTGAATCTGGCTCATATGCCCCTCCCCCTGTGACCCCCCACAATGGATGATCCGGGGCACAGCCTACGCCATTTGCTGAACCGTGAAAGCCCCCCGGCCTAGAACGTCGCCCCGATCTGCCAGGGCACAAACTCGTTGTCGCCATAGCCGAGCTGTTCTGATTTGGACTTCTCGCCGGAAGCGACCGCCAGAATGCGGGCGAAAATTTCCTCGCCCTTTTCCTGCAAAGACACCCCGTCCAGCACATCGCCGCCATTGATATCCATGTCCTCGATCATCTTTTCATAGACATCGCTATTGGTCGCGATCTTGATCGAGGGGGTAGGTTTGCAGCCATAGGCCGAACCGCGTCCGGTGGTAAAGCACAACATATTGGCACCCCCCGCCACCTGGCCCGTGGCAGAAACAGGGTCATAACCGGGTGTGTCCATGAACACAAAACCCTTCTCGGTCACCGGTTCGGCATAGTGATAAACCGCATTGAGATTGGTGGTGCCGCCCTTGGCCGCCGCCCCGAGGGATTTTTCCAGAATGGTTGTCAGCCCGCCCAGCTTGTTGCCCGGCGAGGGATTATTGTTCATCTCCATCAGATTACGCTCGGCGTATTCTTCCCACCAATGGATGATATCGATCAGTTTTTCGCCCACTTCGCGGTTCTTGGCCCGGCGGGTCAGCAAATGTTCGGCCCCATAGATTTCCGGGGTTTCCGACAGGATTGCCGTGCCGCCATTCCTGACCAGAATATCAGCGGCAACGCCAAGAGCGGGATTGGCCGTGATGCCCGAATAACCATCCGAACCGCCGCATTGCAGCGCCAATACCAGTTCCGAAGCCGGCACGGTTTCGCGCTTGGCCGCATTGACGATGGGCAGCATTTCCTTGACCGCCGCCACACCCGCTGCAACGGTTTTGCGCGTCCCACCGACCTCCTGAATGGTCATGGTGCGGAACGTGGTGCTTTCCTCAACATTATAGGCTTCCTTGAATTTCGGGATCTGGAAACCCTCGCACCCCAGCCCCACCATCAACACACCGCCCATATTGGGATTGGTCGCATAGCCCCAGGTGGTGCGCTTGAGCAGGTCAAATATTACCCCGCGATAATCGATCACACAGCCATTGGCCTGCTTCAGCGCCACAATGCCATCGATATTCGGATAATCATCAAGAATGCCCGAGCGCTCGATTTCCTGGGCAATGAACCCGGCAACCGTTGTGGAACAATTCACGCTGGTCAGAATGCCGATATAATTGCGCGTGCCCACTTTGCCATTGGCCCGCCGGTAACCCTGAAAGGTCGCCTGCTCCGCAACCGGCAGAATGGCCTCATCATGCGCGCCCTCGCTAAAGGCGTAGTCGTGGTGCAGTTCGCCCATGCCGGTATTGTGTTCATGCACCCAGTCCCCCGGCGCAATATCCTGACTGGCAAAACCGATGATCTGACCGAATTTTTTCACCGGCTCACCCGTGGCAATCGGCTGAATGGCAAACTTGTGGCCCTTGGGGATACGCTTGGTCACGGTCACCCCCTCCGCGGTTTTCACCCCCACATCCAGCACGGCCAGCGCCACGCCAATATTGTCACGGGTATTGAGAACGAGGGTACGCGGAGCGGATTGAACTTCAGACATAGCGATTACCGGCCATTTGATCTTATTGGAATTCTGGGCAAAAATTGTGCGGGACAGGTTGCCTCTTGCGCAACCCCACCGCTTCACACTAACATGTTAGCATGGAAACGAAAGCCACGTCATACGATTTTCTTGAGGCCGGCACAACAATCCAGCGCGGCAATGTAACCAGTCACGTTACCGATGCCCTGCGCCAGGCAATTGTGACGCTGGAAATGCGCCCTGGTGACCTGATCGACAAGCTGGCGATCTGCGCACGGCTGGGCGTATCGCGCTTTCCCGTTTCCGAAGCGCTGGCCCGTTTGCAGAATGAAGGTCTGGTCGATATCCAGCCCCAGCGTGGCACCACAGTTGCGCTCATCCGCATTGCCGATGTATCCGAACACATGCTTATTCGCCGCGCCATTGAGGCAGAGGCGGTGCGCACCCTCGTGCAGGCCGATATTCCCGACCTGCCGCAAATGCTGGCCGCGAGCCTTGAAAAGCAGCGCGAAGCCGCCCAAAGCAATGACGCCGAGCGTTTTCATCAAAGCGACTGCGCCTTCCACGAACTATTGTTCACCGCCATGCAGTTCGGTAAGGTCAAAGCCATTATCGACAATGTCCGCGCCAATGTGGACCGGGCCCGGCGGCTGATCACCTCCAACCAGCGCATTGCGCCAACCCTTGCCGAACACGAACGCATTTATCAGGCAATCCTTGCCCGCAATCCGGATCAGGCCGCCAGCGCCATGCGCGATCATATCGACGCGGTCATGGCCGAGGTCCTGGCTTTTGCCAAACGGGAACCGCAACATTTTGCCGACGGAGCGGATTTTGCGGACGCTCCCAAAACACCAACGGGCGCCTGAACGGCCCCTTATTCAGGAAGATCACCATGCTCAAGGGAATTTCGCCCCTTCTCGGCCCCGACCTGCTTCACGTCCTGCAATCCATGGGACATGGCGATGAAATCGCGATTGTTGACGCCAATTATCCCGGCACCAGCGCCGGGCCCGAACTGGTGCGCATGGACGGCCACAGCGCAACCGATGTGCTGGATGCCATCATGACCGTGCTGCCGCTCGATGAATTCGTCCCCGATTGCGCGGTTCTGATGGAAGTGGTGGGCGACCCTGACCGGGAAGAACCGATCATGAAAGAATTCGCCGATATCATTGCCAGATACGAGCCCGAGGTGCACATGTCCCGCCGCGAGCGCTTCAAGTTCTACGAACGCGCAGAGACTGCCTATGCAGTTGTCCAGACCGGCGAGCGGCGTCTCTATGGCAATATTATTTTGAAGAAAGGCGTCGTACACCCTCAAGGGTAACGACGGACAAGGATCGTCTCCCATGCGCATTGATGCCCATCAGCATTTCTGGTCCATCGCCCGTCGTGATTACGGCTGGCTGACGGACAGCCTTGCGCCAATCTACAGGGATTTCGGCCCAAAAGATCTGCAACCCCTGCTGGCGGATACCGGCACGGAAAAGACCGTGCTGGTGCAGGCCGCCCCCTCGGTGGAAGAGACCGAATATATGCTCGGCCTTGCCGATGCGACAGATTTTGTCGGCAAGGTGGTTGGCTGGGTCGATTTTGAGGATCGCGATCATATCCGTCATATGGAACGCCTGGCGGGCCACAAAAAATTCGCCGGCGTCCGGCCCATGGTGCAGGACATTCCTGATCCTGAATGGATGCACCGGCCGGGTATTGCCTGGGCCTATGACGCGGTGCGCGACCTCGATTTGAGCCTTGATGCATTGGGCCTGCCCGTGCACGCTGCCCCGTTCCTCCGCCTGTTCGAGAAATATCCGGACATGCGCGTCGTGATCGATCACTGTCTGAAGCCGCAAATCCGCGACGACGCCTTTGACGACTGGGCCATTGCCATGGCCCGCATCGCGGACGAAACAAATGCCTTTTGCAAACTTTCCGGCATAATCAATGAAAGTGGTCCGGACTGGACAGCAGAGAGCATCCAGCCCTACGCCACCCACATTCTCGACTGCTTTGGGGCAGACCGGGTGATGTGGGGATCAGACTGGCCGGTTCTCAACCTGGCCAGCGACTACCTGACCTGGCATGCCCTGGCCCAAAGCTTTGTGCCCGATGCCGGGGATCAGGCCAAAATATTCGGGGGCACCGCCGCCAGCTTCTACCGCATCGGAGCCTGAGCGCCGCCGATTATCACTTTCATTCATCCCCAAATACCGCAAGGGCCTTGTCCTGCGGGCTTTAACATCATCAACACTTGAGGAGAAACTTCCATGAAACTTATGCGTGTCGGCAACAAGGGCGCCGAAAAACCCGCAATCCTGCACAGCGACGGCACAATCCGCGACCTGTCATCGATTGTCAGCGACATTGCCGGCGATGTACTGACCCCTCAGGGTCTGGACAAGATTCGCGCAGCCGATATTGCAAGCCTGCCCCAGCTCGATGCCGGCGACCGCGTCGGCCCTTGTGTCGGCCAGACCGGCAAGTTCATCTGCATCGGCCTCAACTATGCCGATCACGCCGCCGAATCCGGCCTCGAAGTACCGCCCGAACCGGTCATGTTCATGAAGGCAACCAGCGCCATTTGCGGCCCCAATGATGACGTCATCATCCCGCGCAAATCCGAGAAAACCGACTGGGAAGTTGAGCTCGGCGTGGTGATCGGCAAGGAAGCCCGCTATGTGGACGAAGCTAATGCCATGGATCACGTGGCCGGTTACTGCGTCGTCAATGACGTCTCGGAACGTGCCTTCCAGATTGAGCATTCCGGCCAGTGGGTAAAGGGCAAGTCTGCCGACACCTTCGGCCCGATCGGCCCCTGGCTCGTGACCCGCGACGAGATCGCGGATCCGCAAAACCTGAAAATGTGGCTCGATGTCGACGGCCATCGCTATCAGGACGGCTCCACCAAAACCATGGTTTATGGCGTGCAGTTCCTCGTCCATTACGTGTCCCAGTTCATGAGCCTGCAGCCCGGCGACATCATCACCACCGGCACGCCCCCGGGCGTCGGCATGGGGATCAAGCCGAACCCGGTTTATCTCAAGCCCGGCCAGGTCATGAAACTGGCAATCGAAGGCCTTGGCGAACAGCAGCAGACCACGGTCGCCGCGCAATAAAAAATAAAAGGGGCGTCCAAGAGACGCCCCTTTTTCATGACCATCACTCGGGCCGGCGCGCGATCAGATCGATCTCCACCAGCGCGTTTACCGCCAGCCCCGTCACTCCCACACAGGTGCGGCCCGGTAATTTTCCGGGCGTAAAATAGCTCTGATAGGTCTCGTTCATCGCCGCGTAATCCCGCTCGAATTCGGTGATATAGACCCGCGCAAAAGTGACATTTTCCAAAGACAGGCCGATCCCGCCGAGCACAATCTTCAGATTGTCCATCACCCGCGCGGTTTGCGCCACAATACCCTCGGGCAAGGGCGCTTCGGGGTTGTCCGGGTCGGTCGGCATTTGCCCGGTCACAAACACCCAGCCATCCGCCTCGCAGGCGTGAGAGAAAGGTGCCACGGGCCGGGGGCCGGACTGGATCATGTGGTGAATGGGCAGGCTCATGGCAATCTCCGATAGAGGAAAGACGAATGCCCAGTGTCCGCATCCCTCCCCGGCACGTCAATCGGTGATCGTTCACGCCAATATGATAATGAGGGGCATGCCTGATATGGCCATTGCGCCAATTTGGGCGCAAACTGGTCTGGCTCGCCGGCCTCATCACAACCTATTGCAGGGGAGGAGAAGCTTGATGCAAAGGCCCGCAACAATGATGACGCGCCGTATGCTTGTCGCCCAGCTTGCAATGCTGACGCTGGTGCCCCGCGCCCTGGCCGAAGATCACATCAATCGTGATCTCGACACCCTGTTCATTGCCCTGCGCAACGCCCGCAATGCCGACGCCGCAGCGCGCATATCCACCCGGATCTGGCGTCACTGGCTGCGCCCGAAAAATCCCGTCCTTCTGGAACTGATGACTGAAGCGGTCACTGCAAACGCCATGGGCAATATCACCCGGTCGATGCAAATTCTTGGCGACATCACCACGCATTACCCGGACTATGCCGAAGCCTGGAACCTCAGGGCGACCCTTTATTTCGAGCAACGTGATTTTGCCGCATCGCTGGCCGATATTGCCGAAACCCTGAAACACGAACCGCGCCATTATGGCGCACTGTCGGGCCGGGCCATGATCTATCTGGCCCTTGGCGAAGCGGCCAAAGCCCGTCAGACTATTCTCGAGACTCTCAAGATCCATCCCTTCATCGCTGAAAATCCGCCCTTCAGCGATCTGGTCAAACCAACGGTGCGTTTATGACAATTGCCGATATCGACATCACCCACGAAGACAATGGCAAAAACGGGCGCTATGTCGCCCGCCTCGGCGACGGGCCGGAAGCGGAAATGACCTGGCAGCGGCGCGACGAAAATACCATCATTATCGATCACACGCTGGTGCCCGACGCCTATCGCGGCCAGGGCGTGGCCCAGAAACTGGTTGAACGCGGCATTGCCGATGCCCGCGCCAGCGGCACGAAAATCATACCCACCTGTTCCTATGTCGTCGCCCAGTTCAAACGCCATCCCGAGTGGGCCGACCTGCTGGCGAAATAAAAAAAAGCCCGGCAGCAAACCGCCGGGCCTTGAAACATCAGGCCCCGAGCAGAGCCGCCTTGTGGTCTTCAAGGAACTTCCGAACCGGTTGCGGTTTCGTGCCAGTCAGCTTTTCAACGGCATCGGTTTGCACGTCGAGCCCGCCCTGACGGGTATTGGTATCGATGGCCACAACCAGACCGATCACCGGCGCGGGCAGGCCGGCCTGTTTCAACCCCTCGCCCAATTGTGCATCGCTCACCGGCACAATGGCGATCGGCTTGCCGGTGACGTCTGACGCCAAAGCGGCAATTTCCGCGCTGGTATTGAGCTCAGGCCCGGTCAGCGTATAGGTCGCGCTGTCATTATTGTCAGCCAATAGCACGGCGGCGACCGTCCGGGCCGCGTCATCGCGGGCGATATAGGCGATTTTGCCATCCTCGGCGGAAGTGAACCATTGCCCGCTGCCCAGCGCCTGCGGCAGTGATTGCAGAAGGTTTTCCTGGTACCAGCTCACCCGCAAAATCGTATGCGCAATACCGGTCGCCTTGATCGCCTGTTCGGTGCCGAGGTGATCGGGCGCGAACGGAATGACCGAAGTCTCGGGTTTGGGCATTGAGGTATAAATGATGTGCTTGACCCCGGCCTTCTCAGCCGCCGCCACAGCCGCCAGATGCTGTTTGAGCCGTTTGTCAGTACCATCTACCGCATCGGTGGAAATGATCGCCAGCCGGTCAATACCGGCAAACGCTGTAACAAGGGTTTCCGGCTTGTCGAAATCCGCCGCGCGCACCTCAACCCCTTTAGCAGCATAATCGGCCAGCTTTTTCGGATCGCGCGTGGTGGCCACAATGTCCCCGGGCGCAACCTTGCCCGAGGCAAGCAACGTGTCGAGCGCGAATTTACCCATATGCCCGGCAGCACCGGTCAACAAAATCTTCGACATGATCAGACTTCCTTTATTGCAAAAATCCGAAACGCTTGCCCCGGATACAAAATAGCACTATGGTCTCATAATGAGACTAACGCCTATTTAGAGACTTCTGGAAGCATGTAAAGAAGGCAGTTTCCCCTTACCTGGTTACCTGGAAGGAACCATGATGACCGGCGAAAACACCAATTTCACCGAAATCCTTGGCACTTACGTCAATGCGGAAAACCCCACGGCGGACATGAGCAATTGTCCGGTGCGCGATGTGATCGACAAGATTGCCGGCAAATGGAGCACGCTGATGCTGCTGGCTTTGGGCGACGGGCCGCTGCGTTTTGGCCAGTTGCGCCGCACCCTGCCGGACATTTCCCAGCGCATGCTGACCCAGACCCTGCGCGATCTGCAGCGCGATGGCTATATCAGCCGCACGGTCTATCCAACCCAGCCCCCCGCGGTTGAATATGCGCTGACCGATCTCGGCCGCTCATTCCTCACCCCGCTCCTCAATCTGGTGCAATGGGCCGAGGGCCATCACGACATCATCCGCGCCGCCCGCAAGGAATATGAAGCGGGATAGAGATTTTCCCGGATAAGGGTATTGCGTGCGGTCTCTTTTCTCCATCTCCCGCGCATCGTCATCCCCGCGCAGGCGGGGATCCAGTGCGCCGCGTCGGCGGCGCGAAGAATGTCTTTCACGGGCAGGACTGCCCGCTGCTGGATTCCCGCCTGCGCGGGAATGACACTGTGGGTGTGGCAAGCACTGCCCTCACCCTGAGCTTGTCGAAGAGCGAAGGTTTCCGCACCGCGCGCACTGACGGTGCAGCATTTCCGGGAAGACCGGAAACGCTCTAGCGGAAGTTCGGTTGCCGCTTTTCCAGAAAGGCCTTCAGCCCTTCTTCAGCGTCCGCGCCAGTCTGGCTGAGGGCCGCTGCAAGGCTTTCCGCATAAAGCCCGTCCTCGCGCGACATCTTACCAATCCGGGTGATCGATTGGATGATCATATGGTTGACCGTACGCGAATTCTGCGCGATCTGCCGGGCCAGTTCGGTCGCCTTGACGAGCGCCCCGCCTGCCTCGGTCACATAATGTGCCAGCCCAAGAGCCATCGCCTCATCGCCCAGATAAGTGCGTCCGGTCAGCATCATTTCCGTCATCCGGTCGGCCCCGATAATGCCCCCCACCCGCACGGTGGCACCGCCACCAACAAAAATGCCGCGCTGGCCTTCGGGCAGACGGAATTTGGTTTCCTTCTCGGCGACGCGCACATGACAGGTCGCAGCGATTTCCAGACCGCCCCCCATCACCGCGCCATCCATCGCCGCCACAACCGGACGGCCACCAAATTGCATAAGGTCCATCACCGCATGCCAGTTGCGCGAGTGCTCCATCACCTCAAGCGGTTGACGCGCCACCTGTTCGGACAGGTCAAGCCCGGCAGAAAAATGCCCGCCCTTACCGCTTAACACCACAACCTTGATCTCTTCCGGCGGGCTGTCAAAAAATGCCTTCAGGGCATCCAGCGTTGCATCATTGATCGCATTGCGCTTGGCGGGGCGATTGAACTCCAGAAAGGCAATCTGCCCCTCGTGCCGGACATTGAGAACGTTCTCGCTCTGGCTCATATTCGATTTCCTCATTGCTCTGTGCCGCACCACAACCGGATTTGCACCGGGCCATACTTCACTATACTGTTTTGGTTTATAACAATTTTCGGCCCGTCTGCGCCCTGGTCAGGCAATCAGAAAAACAGGATCCACCGTGACAACGTCTTCCGTCAGTACCAGCTCTCGCAAACCCGATCTCGATATCACCTCGATGGACCAGGTTATTGGCTACCGGTTGCGCCGTGCCCAGCTCTACGTTTTTCAACAATTCAACGAGCGTTTTGCAGCCTTTGGGTTACGTCCATCGGAATATTCCATTCTGGTTTTGATTGAAGACAATCCGGGCCGCAAACAGGCAGAGATTGCCAGCATACTGGGCATCAAGCGCGCCAATTTTGTCGCCCTGATCAAGGCGCTCGACGCGCGCGGCCTGACAGAGCGCCGCGCCGCGCCCAGCGACCGCCGCTCCAACGCGCTGTACCTGACCGAAAAAGGCGAAGCCTTTGTCGCCGAGATCAAGCGCACCCAGACTGAATTTGAACAGCATTGCATCGACAAGCTCGGCGGGGTTGAAGCCCGCGACAACCTGATGCAATTGCTCGACCGGCTGATCGCGCGTGATGACTGAAACCTAGTCACGCGGCTTGTGTCCCAGAGCCACCACCACCTCGGCCGGCAATGGCACTGCCCGGATACCCCCTTCAGGATCAGCGGCCACCCAGACGCGGGTTTCATTGGCCTCGACCGACAAATCACCGCCGTTGAACAATTTATGCGTCACATCAAAGCTTGATTTGCGGCACGCGGTAACCTGGGTTTCAATGGTCACCACATCGCCAAAGCGCGAGGGCTTTTTAAAGCGCGACCCGGTATCGACCATGGGAATGCCGAGCACTTCGTAGTGCCGCGCCCATTCGATCTGTTTCATCCCCAGCGCCTTGTTGAACAAGCCCGCCGTCGAGGTATCGAAAAACCGGAAATAGTTCGGGTAATAAACAATTCCGGCGGGGTCGCAGTCACCGAAAGCGATTTCGAGTTCGCGTTTGAAAACCAGCATCGAGGCCTCACTTGGGTTGCATGCGCAGCGCACCATCAAGCCGGATGGTTTCGCCATTGAGATAATCATTTTCGATCATGGATTTGACCATATGCGCAAACTCCTCCGGCGTGCCAAGGCGCGACGGATAGGGAATGGCCGCACCCAGACTTTGCTGTGCCTCTTCAGGCAGTTCAGCCAAAAGCGGTGTCTTGAACAGGCCGGGGGCAATCGTCAGCACCCGGATGCCGAAACGCGCCAGTTCGCGCGCCGCCGGCAAGGTCAGGGCGGCGATGCCGCCCTTGGAGGCCGCATAGGCTGCCTGCCCGATCTGGCCTTCGAACGCGGCAACCGATGCCGTGGAAACAATCGCGCCGCGCGCACCATTGGCATCGGGTTCAGCAACAGACATTTCCGCCGCCGCAAGGCGCATCATGTTGAAAGTGCCGATCAGATTGACCCGGACAATGCGCTCGAAATTTTCCAGCGGCAGCGGACCCTCACGGCCAACAATCCGTCCGGCACCGCCAATGCCCGCGCAATTGACCAGAACGAAGGGTGCGCCATGCGCCGCCCGGCTTTTGGCCAATGCCGCTTCTGCACTCGCTGCATCGGCGACATCGCAATGGGCGAACACGCCGCCAGTTTCCGCTGCAACCGCCTCGCCCTTTTCACTGTTCAGGTCGAGAATGGCCACTTTGCCGCCAGCCGCGGCCAGCGCCCGTGCCGTTGCCGCGCCGAGACCGGAACCACCCCCGGTGACCAGAACTGCCTTGCCGGAAATATCCATTGATCAGGCCTCCAGATTTTCAATCAGCATGGCGATGCCCTGCCCGCCACCGATACAGGCTGATGCGATGCCATAACGCTTGCCCGAGCGTTGCAGTTCACGCGCCAGCGTCACCGTCAGCCGCACGCCGGTTGCCCCCAGCGGATGCCCCACAGCAATCGCCCCGCCATTGACATTGAGCTTTTCGATATCGAGGCCAAGCTCGGCAACACAGGCCAGAACCTGCGCCCCGAATGCCTCGTTGATCTCGATTCTGTCGATATCTGCAAGCGTCAAGCCAGCGGTTTCCAGCACAGCCCGAATGGCCGGTGCCGGGCCGATCCCCATGATATGCGGCGGCACGCCAACCGCAGCGCTGGCGAGAATCCGCGCCATCGGCTTTTTGCCTTTGGCCTTGATATAGCTGCCTGAAGCGACCAGCGCAGCGGCGGCCCCATCGACAATCGCCGAGGAATTGCCCCCGGTCTGCACGCCACCAAACGCCGGCCGCAGCTTGGACAGAACCTCATAGGACGACACCCGGATATGGCTGTCCACCTCAACGCTTTCGACCTTTTTCGGCAGCTTGATACCGCGCGGGTTCAGCCCCTCGACCTCAAATGTCTCATTGGTCACCGGCACAATTTCACCCGCCAGAAAACCATTGTCCCGCGCAGCAATGGCCCGGTTGAAACTCTGCTCGGCGAACCGGTCTACCTCTTCACGCGGAATATCATATTGCTTGGCAAGGTTTTCCGCCGTGTCGCCCATCGACACCGAGGCCGCCGGATCGATCAATGCTTCCCACAGAAAATCCTTGAACGCGACCTGGCCCATATTGAACCCGTTGCGATGGGTATAGGCGGCAATGGGATTGCGGCTCATTGATTCAGCCCCCACTCCGAGCGCCATATCAACCCGCCCCAGCGAGACAGCATCGGCCGCCTGCGCCAGCACCTCAATACCCGTGCCGCAAATGCGTTGCACCAGATGTGCCGGACGCGCCACCGGCACACCGGCGTAAAGCCCGATATGACGCGGGGTCACATAGGCATCGAACGAGGCCTGCGCCATCGATCCAGCGACCGTCGTGCCGATATCGCCAGCATCCACCCCGGCACGATCGATGACAGCACGCGCCGCCTTGATGCCCAGATCGATCGGCGACACATCAGCCAGCGCGCCGCGATAATCGACAAACGGGGTTCTGACGCCATCGAGCAGATAGGCATCTTCAAAACGGATACAAAGGGCGTCTTTGGTATGGGTCATTCCGGCCTCTTCCCTAAAGGATGTCCGCCGTTCTGAAGAACCGCGTCGCCACATCCATTCGCGTTGGGCGCATTGGCAATGCGCATCATTGTTATAAGATATAACAAAATAACCCCCAAGGCATCAACCCCCAATCAGCATCAGGCCATCTGGGGCAAACATCTCCTGTGGGTTCTGCGATTGAGGGGCAGCAGGGAACGATCTGGGATGCTAGACAAAGGGCCGCACAATCTCCTCAAGGACAGCCGGAACCCCGCATGAAAGTTGATATCGACATGGGAAAAGCCGCCAATGGCGCGGCGGCCATGCTCGATCTCGAGGAGCTTTTGGCCACCCGGCTTCTGGTGCAGGGCAATTCCGGCTCCGGCAAATCCCATTTGCTGCGCCGCCTGCTCGAACAAAGCGCCCCCTGGGTGCAGCAATGCATCATCGATCCCGAAGGCGATTTCGTCACCCTGGCCGACAAGTTCGGCCATGTGGAAGTTGATGGGGCCCGCACCGAGGCGGAACTGACCCGCATTGCCGGGCGCATCAGGCAACATCGCGTGTCGGTTGTGCTCAATCTCGAAGGTCTGGACATCGAACAGCAATTGCGCTGCGCCGCCGCCTTTTTGGGCGGCATGTTCGATGCCGACCGGGATTACTGGTATCCGGTACTGGTCGTTGTCGATGAAGCCCAGCTGTTTGCCCCCGCCGCCGGTGGTGAAGTGTCCGATGAAGCGCGCAAGCTCTCGCTTGGGGCCATGACCAATCTCATGTCACGCGGCCGCAAACGCGGCCTTGCCGGGGTCATCGCCACCCAGCGTCTGGCGAAACTCGCCAAGAATGTCGCCGCCGAAGCCTCGAATTTTCTCATGGGCCGCACCTTTCTCGATATCGACATGGCCCGCGCCGCCGACCTGCTGGGCATGGAACGCCGCCAGGCCGAGATGTTCCGCGATCTGCAGCGCGGCAATTTCGTTGCCCTTGGCCCGGCCCTTTCGCGCCGGCCATTGCCCATCGCCATTGGCCCGGTCGAAACCTCGGCCCGCTCCACCAGCCCGCGCCTGACGCCGCTGCCCGAGGCACCCGCCGACGCCCATGACCTGATTTTCACCCCCAGCCCGGACGAAGCGCAGCGTCCCGTGCGCCGCCCGCCACCCCCCGCACCCAAGCCAACCGCCGATATTCTCGAGCAATTAAGCCGCGCCAAGCCCGAACCTGTCGAACAGCCCAAAACCCTGTTCGCGGAAATTGACGCCGCAGAGCAGGATGCCGCCATCGATGCTGTCATGCATGAATTGTTGGGCGATCCGGATGCCGGGTTCCGCTCTGTTGCTGTGCTCTATCAGGATTTTCTGGTGCGCTGCCGCATCCGCCGCGTGCCGGGCGAGCCTTTGGCCCTGCCAGCCTTCCGCCGCCGCCTCGCGGTTGCCCGCGCCGGTGTCGCCGCAGACGTCGCCAGCACGGACACCTGGCAACAGGCGCTGGCCCTGTCCGAACAATTGACCGATGATGTGCAGGGCATTTTCCTCACCATCGCCCATGCCGCCGTCACTGGCGCGCCCTGCCCCTCGGATGCCACTTTGGCCCGCGCCTATGGCACCCATTCCGCCGGACGGGCCCGGCGTTTGCTGACCTATTTCGAGGAACGCGAATTGCTGGTCGTGCGCACCGATTTCCATGACCAGCGCATTGTCGCCTTCCCCGAACTCGGGGTTGAGACCACACCGGGCGACCCCAATGCCCCCGCCGAGCCGGAAATCGGCGCCGCCGCAGAATAGCGTTGTCTTAAAGAAGGGGTTGGCCCGCCCGTGGGCGGACCATTTGCCTGTTATGACTTGGCAAGCAGCTTGCGGATTTTCTCCAGCGCCACATCGGAATTCTCGCCATAGGCGATCGTGCCTTCAAACTGCCCCTGATCATTGACCAGAAAAACCGACGCGGTGTGGTTCATGGTGTAATCACCATCATCCAGTTCCACCCTTTCGCCAAACGCGTACCAGGCCGCCAGCATCTTGTCGATTTCGGCCTGCGTGCCGGTAATCCCAACCATCCGGTCGGACACCCAGCCCACATAGCCAGCAATAATCTCCGGCGTATCCCGCTCGGGATCAACAGTGACAAAATACCCCTTGAGGTCTCCTGCCGAGTCGCCCAGTTCCGAGAACCAGTATTGCATGTCGGCCAGCGTTGTCGGGCACACATCGGGGCAATGGGTGAAACCGAAGAACAGCAGTGACGGATGCCCTGCGAACATGGTCTGGTCGACGGGCTGCCCGGTATGGTCGATCAGGCTATACTGCCCGCCACCAATATCCTCCACCGCCTGTTGCGGCGGCCCGGAGACGAAATAGGTCACCGAGGCGACAGCGCCAACGACAACCACCAGCCCCCAGAGCACCCGGCGCAACAGCACAAGATTTGCTTTCGCCATATCAGTTGGCCTTGTGCGTCATGGAATGATCGTGATCCATCGCTTCATCGGCTTTGGCACCAATCCCGCGCACATTGAGCATGACCTCCGTCGTGCCCGCCTTCTCAAAGGTCAGCGTGACTTTGGCCATCGTGCCTTCCACCAGCGGTTCCTTGATCTGCATGAACATGATGTGCAACCCGCCCGGCGCCAGCGTCACAGTTTCACCGGCGGGTACCGGAATACCCTCTTTCATTTCATGCATTTTCATCACGCCATCGACCACACTCATATTGTGCAATTGCACATTGTCCGAAAAATCAGATGTGGCGGAAACCAGCGTGTCATCCTCTGTGCCATTATTGGTAATGGTCACAAAGCCGCCGCCCACGGGTGCCCCCGGCAGCGTGGCACGTGCAAACGCGGCAGTAATCTCAAGATCACCCAGCATGACAGCGGCATCCGCGTCATGCACGCCATGATTTTCATGGGCGGCAACAGGCAAGGCAAGGGTGGCAACAATCAGAACGGCGGATGCCGCACGCATAATAAAATTGTTCATTTTGAACTCCGGTAAAATCAGGTCTGAAGATGCGGCAAAACCGCAAGTTTGAAATCAGACCGCAACCGGTGGCGCGCGCGACGAATAGCCGTCCCGCTGAAATAAGGGTGGCGCAATATCGTTCGCATGCGCAAAGTCGAGAACTGCAAAAGCTGCAAACGCCGGCTCCGCCTCACTTGGCGGGGCTGGCAGCGCGGTAAGGGAAACCCGGCAGCCATGGCAGGGCCCATG
The DNA here is from genome assembly GCF_021611515.1 of Mariluticola halotolerans. GTDB lineage: Bacteria > Pseudomonadota > Alphaproteobacteria > Rhizobiales > Devosiaceae > Mariluticola > Mariluticola halotolerans. The sequence continues at coordinate 2,744,449 of NZ_CP090960.1, read as the reverse complement.
CACACCATGCGCGTCGCCGGCGGCCCCATCACCGCAAAAGCTGACCACCGCGATTTGGGAAAATTCGCGGGCAACGGTATCGCCATCATTGCTGACCGGGGCTTGCGAGAATGACAGGAATACCAGCGCCAGCACACTGAGTGCCGCCACAGCTTCCCTGCACATCTGCCGCAATGCCTGTCTCAAGCCTTAAAGCTCCCGATAATCACGCATGAAGTTAGCGGCCCGCCGGGGCAATAACGATGCGGCATGATGTCTGCCCGCAAACCGGGAAAGCGTCAATCCCCATGCCATTTCCACCTGGCCATATCAGCCGATTGACAGCCTGAATAAGACAAGTACAGTCACATTAGTACTTTTGGGACAAAGGGTTGACGCATGTCGAGAGCGTTAGAGAACGCACACATAATTGTTTGCCGTTGCGGCGAAGTGGCGTTGCGGGCAGACGGGGAGCCGGTCATCACAGCCATTTGTCATTGCGGGTCCTGCAAGGCCGCCGCCGAAAAAATTGCCACATTGCCGGACGCCCCGCCCGTTCTTGATGCAGCAGGCGGCACCGCCTTTGCCCTTTTCCGTAAAGACCGGGTCGATTGCATGCGCGGCGAGACAAATTTGAGTGAGTTTCGTCTCGACCCGAAATCCCCCACCCGCCGCGTGATTGCCACCTGTTGCAACAGCCCGATGTTTCTCGATTTCACCAAAGGGCACTGGGTAACAATTTTCAATGATCGCATGCCGGAAGACCAGCGCCCGGCCCCGGAAATGCGCATCATGACCGGCACGGACAGCCTGAACACCGCGGACAATATCCCCGTCTACAAAAGCTCCCCGGCCCGGTTCATTCTGCGGCTTGTCGCCGCCTGGGCGCGCATGGGCTTTAAAACCCCGCCTATCGACTATGTAAAAAGCCGGCTTGGTGCGCTGTCGGACTAAAGGACGGACAATAACCCTGAAACGGCCGGCGACCGGATAATTTCAGTTCCAGTCGCACCGCCAATAAAGGCGTCATGATCGGCGGCTATGGACAATCCGCAACCAACGCCCCCGGGGACACATCATATGCCGAACGACCATGCCAGCCCTGAGACCCTTGGCGGCAAAGGGACCGCGATTGAGGTCTTTACAGTGTTTCTGGGTCTGGGCCTCACCTGCTTTGGCGGGCCGGTCGCGCATCTTGGGTTTTTCCGCGAGGCTTTCGTGGTGCGCCGCAAATGGCTGGGCGAACGCGCCTATGCCGATCTGGTGGCCCTCTGCCAGTTTTTGCCGGGTCCCGCGTCCAGCCAGGTCGGCATGGCCATCGGGCTGACACGGGCGGGTTATCCCGGCCTGTTCGCCGCATGGCTGGGGTTCACCCTGCCCTCGGCATTGCTTTTGATCGCCTTTGCCTATGGCGCCGGCAGTCTTGAGGCATTGGCAGGAACCGGCTGGATTCTGGGCCTGAAAGCCGCCGCCGTTGGCGTTGTCGCTCACGCCGTTCTGGGCATGGCGCGCATGTTGACCCCGGATGGCCAACGGGCGGGCATCGCGCTTCTTGGGATGATTGGTGCCCTGCTAATGCCCGCGACCCTTGGCCAAATACTCGTTATCCTGTTCGGCGGCCTGGCCGGCCTCGCAATATTGCGGCCCGTCGGGCCTGTGACATCGCCCGACACAAGCCTGCGCCTGACGACCGGCCCGCGCACCGCACTAACCTTGCTGGCGTTGTTTTTCGTTTTGCTTGCCGGTCTGCCATTCCTTGCGGCAAACGGCGACAATGGTGCCCTCACCCTGATCGATGGTTTTTATCGCGCAGGGGCATTGGTGTTTGGCGGGGGGCATGTGGTGCTGCCCTTGCTGCAGGCAGAATTTGTCACCGAAGGCATGATCGGGCGCGAGGCCTTTCTGGCCGGTTATGGTGCCGCACAGGCAGTGCCGGGCCCCCTGTTCACCTTTGCCGCCTATCTCGGCGCGGCCATGATCACACCGCCAAATGGGCTTCTGGGTGCAGGCATCGCCCTTGTTGCCATTTTTGTCCCCTCGACCCTGCTCGTCATGGGCGTGCTGCCCTTTTGGGAGAGATTGCGCAACGCGCCATTGGCGCAGCGGGCGCTTGGCGGCATCAATGCCGCCGTGGTCGGCCTGCTCGCCGCCGCGCTTTATGACCCGGTCTTTACCTCCGGTGTCACCTCACCCAAAACCATGGCAATCGCAGCCGCCAGCTTCATCGCGCTTGCCAGCTGGAAATGTCCCGCATGGGCCGTCGTCATCGCCGCAAGCCTTATTGGCTTTTTGGTGCTTTAGACAAACTGGTCGCAGCGAAACCGGGATCGCGCGTGCCTGTCGCTTCCAGCGACTGGCGGCTGGATCATCAAACCATCAAGGGCTCAATCGGCTTTGCGCAAGGCCGTATCGAAACTGCCTTCAACCGGCAGGCAATCGCTCGTATCGGTCTCGGCAAAAAAATCGTCCTTGCGGCACACAACGGCTGTAAAACTGCCCGTGATGGCGGATGCTCCCGCCGATAGAGAAAGGGCATCAAGCACAATTTCGGTGCCAGTCCCGCTGTCCTCACTATGATAGAATGGGGCGCTCATGCCACCGGGCCAATAAGAGACCGAAGCCTCCATAATAGAGGCGGATGCGGTCTCGCCCATCAGCGAAATCTCGACCGACAACACGTTGTGCATCATGCTTTCAGCCTGGGGGTCCAGCGCCTGCACAGTGAGCGATGTCACCGGCCCGAATGACCGGAATTCCGCCGTGGCGGTTCCCTCTGAGGGCACCTCAAGGGTTTCTCCTGCATAGGGTGCGCCATTGATGGTGGCGTTGACGGCACCGATTGGCGTGCTCTCGATCTGGGCCAGCGCTGGCGGCACCAGACACAGGAAAAGTCCGAAAACGCCAAGGGCGGGTACATGGGGGTTTGACACAAGGTTCATACTGGAAATCCTCACATTGCGGTCGTCACGGGAACGACCAGCCATCGTGTTCGATACGGAAAATACGAATGGGCGCACCCGGCTGGGTCGGGTCGGCACGCAACCGGAAGACAGCGGTGTGCTTCTGGCCGAAATTCACGATCTCGACATTGAGCGTAATCATGCCGCGCAACATCGGCTGATCCGGATCAGGCTCTGGCTCGCTCACGCTGCCATCAAAATCCTGCGCCCCGTAAAGCGGGTCGGCCTGAAGCGGTTGCGCACGCATGGCCGCGACCAAATCGGACGAAAAATAAGCGCCCGCGTTTGCCGGATCGAGCGGATGAGGCCCCCCGATCGTGGCGAGATACGCATTCTCGTAAAGCGCACGCACAAGATCCTGCGCCTGAAAAATCAGCCCGTCACCGGCCCCGTCAGAAACATTCGTGGTCGGCGCATCCAGCAGCTCGGCACCATCCTCGATCAGATAGCGCGCGGCCACCCAGCCCGCCCGGCGCAAATCCGCAGAACGCATCAGGCACCAGCGTGCCGGCAGGCTGTCCAGTTGTGCATCGGTCATCTCCGTGAAATGCGCCATCGTGTAAAAGGGGACGCAGGTGATCTGTTCCAGCCCCCTTTCATCAGGGGCAAATGTCTCGATCACCGGATAATTCGTGCCAGGTCCCATGCGGGCATTGAGCACATCATTGGCTGGCACACCGTGGACCTGCCAGGCATCAGGACCATGTCCGTCGATCTCTGCCAAAGCCAAGCCGGGAAACCCGCCAAGACCCAGAACCGTCAGCCCGATCCCCAACCATTTCAGCCGTTGCACCATTATTGAGCCTCAATAATGGAACGGCCCAGAACCGCTTGCGCCCCAATATCAAGGAAGCGCACCTCATAGGTGCCAGGTTCATCGGGGAGAGTAATTTCAAGCGTCTTGTTCTCGTTTGCCGGATAGGCACCAACCCAACTGAAATCAGGCTGATCGATGCGCGCCAGCGCGATGCGATGATTGGCACCGGCGCTATCGGCCGTCCAGGTCACTGTGATGCTGCTCCCGGGCGCAGCCGTCGCGGGGACGGAAAGGCCTGCACCTTCATCAAGCGGGGCATCGGCGGCCACGACCTCGAAGCTGTCCCGTGCCAGGGTCCGCCGGCCTTCAAAAAGGATATAACGCACCTCATAAAGACCCGGCTCGGATGGCGCGGTCAGACGGCCTTCGCTTGCCTCCCGAACGACCAGATGAATGCCCCGTTCGCCTTCATCGGCCCCCACCGGAACAATGCCGACATAATCCGAGGTGTTGATCGTCGTCGACCATGAAACCGTCACCTCAGACCCTGCCCGAACCGTGCCCGGACCGGTCACCACAATCTCGGGCTCGCCCACCTCTATCGGCGTGCTGGCCATTGTCCGGCGTCCCTCGTAAAGAATATAGCGCACCTCATAAAGACCCGGTTCAGCCGGCGCGGTCAGTTCGCCCTCACTTGCGTCCCGGACAACCAGATGATTGCCCCGCTCGCCCTCATCAGCCCCCATCGGTACAATCCCCACATAATCAGATGTGTTGATCGTCGCCGACCAGGTCACAGGGAATGTCGCACCGGTCGTGACTTGTTCAGGCGCGGTGAGCGATACTGTCGCGTCAGTGACCTCAATGGTTGCCCGCCCAATGGTCGAGCGTCCCTCGTAAAGAATGTAGCGCACCTCATAAAGACCCGGTTCAGCCGGCGCGGTCAGTTCGCCCTCACTTGCGTCCCGGACAACCAGATGATTGCCCCGCTCGCCCTCATCAGCCCCCATCGGTACAATCCCCACATAATCAGATGTGTTGATCGTCGCCGACCACGAGACAGGGAATGTCGCACCGGTGGTAACTTGTTCTGGCGCTGTGAGCGATACTGTAGCTTCAGTGACCTCAATGGTTGCCCGCCCTATGGTCGAGCGCCCCTCATAAAGAATATAGCGCACCTCATAGAGACCCGGTTCAGCCGGCGCGGTCAGTTCGCCCTCACTTGCGTCCCGGACAACCAGATGGTTGCCCCGCTCGCCCTCATCAGCCCCCATCGGCACAATCCCCACATAATCCGAGGTGTTGATGCTCTTCGACCACGAGACAGGGAATGTCGTACCAATGGTGACTTGTTCAGGCGCGGTGAGTGATACCGTAGCGTCAGTGACCTCAATGGTCGCCCGCCCAATGGTCGAGCGTCCCTCGTAAAGAATATAGCGCACCTCATAAAGACCCGGTTCAGCCGGCGCGGTGAGTTCGCCCTTACTTGCGTCCCGGACAACCAGATGGTTGCCCCGCTCGCCCTCATCAGCCCCCATCGGCACAATCCCCACATAATCCGATGTGTTGATCGTCGCCGACCACGAGACAGGGAATGTCGCACCAATGGTGACTTGTTCAGGCGCGGTGAGAACGACATCTGGCGCGGCAACCGGCGTCTCGGCAGGTTCAGGCGCTGCCACCGGCTTCAGATCGATAACACTCTGCACCTGCGCGATGGCGTCATGCAGCTCGTCTGCATCCTGCGCCGGCACAAAAACACCACCGGTATTCTCGGCAATGCAGGCGAGTTGTGCATGTTCTTCCTGCGTCAGGTCAAAACCGATGACATGCGTGGTGAAGCCCACCCCTTGCGCGGCAAGTTGCGCGGAAAGCGCACATGGATCAGCCTGGCAAGTCTCCAGCCCGTCGGAAATCAGTACCACAGTCGCCGGATTGTCGCGCCAGGCGAGCAACTCGGCCGCGTGGGCCACAGCTGCGGACAAAGGCGTGCGCCCATTGGGGCGAATTTCGTTGACCGCGCTCAGAAAGCGCGCCCGGTCCAGCGGTCCGGGTGCGATAACGGTTTCGATATCGCCACAATCCGCTTCCCGGCGATGCCCATAGGCAACCAGCCCCAGATTGACATCTGCCGACCAGTTATCAACGAGATCGCCCATGACCTCGCGGGCAATCTCGATCTTGGACACACCCTCGATCTGCCCCCACATCGAACCAGAAGCATCATAAACAACAACCACATCCTCGGATGCAGACGCCATTGCAGGCGTCAAAAACAAGGCGATCACGAATGACAGGAAAGTGAAATTTCTCATGCTATGCATCTCTCTTTCGACGGTTCAGGCAGGCTCGCCGCGGGCATCGGCGCTGGATGGATAGCCCAACGCACGTGATTTCAGCTTGCGGAACTTGCCCGACATCTGTTCAAGCCGCGCATCCCATTCAGGATCAGGCTGCTGCCCCTCGATGGTTTTGAAATAGACCTGCATCAGGCAGGTGATCGCAAAAGGCTCCAGCAACGAAGCCTTGACGCTCCATGCGAACAACAGGGCAAAAACGAACCCGCCAGCAGCCCATGCGCCCGGCATCAGATAGACAATGAGCGCGGCGGGGGCCAGCATGACCAGGAACACGATGAAGCTTAAAAAATAAACGAAAACCGCCAGCCAGGCAGCATTCTTGAGCATGACCTTGTAGTTCTGCCCGTAAAGAACAAGCGCTTCCCTGGCGGAATCCCAGGGATTGGTGGAACCGGTCCGAATGGCATGGGCCAGGATCACCTCATCGATAAAGCCAACCGCAACACGCAAGAAGGCCCGCAAAATGCCGATCAATTGCTGAATACCCGGCAAGGGCAGAATGGACAGCACACCCCGGATCAATCCGGTAATCGCCCCCAAAACCCCCTTGATCAACTGATCGACCGCGAACAGGACACTGGCCTCTGCGAACCGTTCCTTGACGACGGCGCTACCATGCTCAATCTGCGATCGGCCGCCCGGCATGGGCTTGTCATCAAGCAGTTCGACCAGAACGGCAATGTGACCCGCTTTGACAATATAAAGGATATATTCCCGCGCCCAGTACATCACGGCCCCGACAACGCCAAAGCCGATGGCCCCGCCCCAGAAGGTCGAACTTGCCTGGAAACCACCATCGCCAAGCGCGCCAACGCCAAACCCGATACCCGCGCCCACCCCGGTCACTAGAATATAGGCCAGCGTAATGCCGAAATAGACCGCCATCCGCATGAGAATAAATGGCAGGGTCCGCACCATGAGCCCCATCGCGGCGCCAACACTAAAATCCCACATACGTCCTCCGGTCATCCTGCAAATATCACTAAGCCGGGCAAGTTTAGCCGCCCACGTCCCACAGCGCCCCGTTTGTTTGAAGGGGGCCACCTCCATTTTGGCGCGCTAGAACAATAGAAAGCGATTTTTGTGCTTCCGGTCAGCCATGTTATTCATGGACAGAAGTGAACATCCTTGGGGGGAGATTTTGATGCTGCGACGGCTTGCGTCCGTACGTTTTTGGCGCCTTGTCACGATACTCGGCACAGCGGCCCTGATCCTCACCCCGTCCGTTCAGGCCCAAACGAATGCGCCGGCAACCCAGCCAGCCCTCGCCCAGCCCGCTAGCCCGGTCATCCTCGAAATAAATGGCAACATTACCCACACCAATGTCGGTGACGCGGCGCATTTTGACATGGAGATGCTCGAGGCCCTCCCGCCCGCGACCCTTGAAACATCAACGGCTGTGACCGACGGCGTGCACCGGTTCGATGGCGTGTTGATGCGCGATGTCCTCGCGCGCGTCGGTGCGGATGCCCAGACCGTTAGCGCCACCGCCCTCAATGATTATACGATCGATATCCCCATCGAGGACCTCGACCGTTTCGACATTCTACTCGCCTATCGAATGGACGGGCAAAATTTGCTGCCCAGTGACAAAGGGCCGTTGTGGATCGTTTATCCACGCGACCAGCACGATGAACTGCAGGATATTCGCTACGATTATCGTTGGGTATGGCAGTTGTACCGGCTGGACATAAAATGATCCACAACGCACGCAACCTCATCGGCGGAGTCCTGCTGGTCTTCGGCGTCGGCGCGTTCGCATTGCTCCTCGCCTTTGCGCTGATGCGCCTGTCCGGGGTTGAACGGGACATGCGGGTGGAAGCCACACAAAACATGCTCTGGGTAATCTCCCAGACCCAGACCGCCAGCCTGCGACTGAGCGACACCATCATGCAATTCGCCTCGGGTGCCGTCGACGAGCCAGAGGTTCAGCGCCGGTATAATGTCTTTCTCAGCCGCATTGCCTTGCTCGATACCGGGCCGCAACGCCGTCAAATGGAACGGCTTGGTTTTCTCGCCGAGCTCGATGAGCTGGTCCGGTCTCCCCAAATCCTCACCCCTTTATTGACCCGGCTCACAAACGGAGATCAGGCGGCGGCGCTTCTGGCGCATCGCGCGCTCGAGCCGCATAACCAGATCCTTGGACGCGCTGCCAACGCCGCCATGGTTGCGGAATGGGATGAACTAGGCAGCCGGCTCGACACCCATCGCCGTGACCTGTGGCATATCATTGCCTCGCTCGCCGGCATCTCCCTGATCGGCGGCTTTCTGTTATTGCGCCTTCTTCTCGCGCTTCGGGAGACACAAAAACGCTCGCACCTGCTGCAAAGCGAAAAGGCCTTTTCCGAACTCGTCATTGGTTCGAGTGACGAGGGCATCCTCGCCGTTGACCTTGAACAGCGCTGCACCGTGTGGAACCTGGCCATGGAGCAGTTGTTTGAGGCTCCACGAGGCCGGGCGGTGGGCACCGCACTGGGCGACATCTCGGGGTTCTTCAAGATCAGTGCTGTGCAGGACGCCCTCGCGCAAGCGCATGGAGGCCACTCTGCCACACTGTTCGACCAGGCCTTTTTCCAACCCGGCAATGATACACCTCTTTACCTCTATCTAAGGTGCTTCCCCTTGCGCCAGGAGGCCAACATCGTGGGGGCCATCGTCTTTATAAGCGATGTAACTGAACGCCGCGATGCGCAGGTGGAATTGACCCGTCACCGGGATCACCTTGAAGATCTGGTCAAGGCACGCACCCGCGAACTCGATGAGGCCCTGGCACGCGAACGGGCGGCCGCCGACCTCTATCGCAACTTCGCCGCCATGGTCTCCCACCAGTTCCGCACCCCGCTTGCCATTGTGGACTCGGCCCTGCAACGACTGATGCGACGTCGAAAATCGATTACACCTGCTGAACTCGAAGAACGCGCCGGCAGGGCCCGGCAAGCCATCACCCGGCTAACCGGTCTGGTTGAAAGCACACTCGACGCAGCGCGGCTCGATGCCGGTCAGATCGATGTGCGCACACAACCATGCGATATCGTCGAACTCGCCCGCTCAGTATGCGAGCGCCAGCTGGAGACCTCGCCAAACAGGAAAATCACTGTAACCGCCGAGACAGACACGCCGGTGATTGTTCTTTGCGACCCCGCGCATGCCGACCATATCCTGATCAACCTCGTGTCCAACGCGGTCAAATACTCGGCCCCGCAAACAACGGTTCTTCTCACCATTACAACCGACGGCACCAACATGCGCTGCACCGTGAGCAACAAGGGCAATGAGATAGATCCAGCCGAACGCTCGAGTGTGTTTGAGAGAAACTTCCGCGGCACGAATGCCAATGGTGTTCCCGGCACGGGTATCGGGCTTTACATGGCCCGCACGCTGGCCCGCATGCAGGGCGGCGATGTCGATCTGCTGGATTCATCGCAAGACCAGACAATATTCAGTTTGTCCTTGCCCCTTGTATCGCCAACACCTGCCCAACATCCTGATGCCGCATCAACCACACCATCCAGGGTCACGGCATGAGAACGAACAAAAATCCGCAAGCCAGGCAACGTCCCGTCATCCTGTGCGTGGAAGATGAGGTGGAACTGCGCCGCGATATGGCCGAGGAACTCGATGAGGCAGGCTATGCCGTTATCGAGGCAGCGAACGGAACCGAGGCACTTGCCCAGATCCACGCCATGCGGCCAGACCTTATCATGTGCGACATCAACATGCCCCGCGCCAACGGCTATGAACTCCTGCATACACTGCGCGACCAGCACCCTGAATATGCGGATATCCCCTTCATCTTTCTCACCGCCTTGGCCGACCCGCGCGAAATCGTTGAGGGCAAACGTTCGGGCGCGGATGATTACCTGGTCAAACCGGTCGACTTCGATCTGATGCTGGCCACTATCGAGGCACGCTTGCGCCAGGTCGACCGCATCATGGTCCAGCGCGATGCGGAACTGGACAGGGTGCGCGCAGCATTGCGCGGGCAATCCAGCAATGAACGGCAGGATTGGAACAACGGGATCGAACAGACACTTGATCTGGTGACAACCGGCATCATTTTGATCGAGGGACGTGGAAATGTCTGCCTTGCCAACCGCGCCGCACGCGATATCGCTGCCAATACCCTGGAGTGCAGGATCGGCGAACCGCTCCGGACGCTGGCGGCCACGCATCGTGATCGCCTCAAAGCAGTTATGGACCGGATACTGGCCGGCGCGCATGATCTCGAGGACAATGTGGTATCCTGTGCCCTGCCGCGTGATCCGGGCCAAAGAGACCTGATGCTGGTGGCATGCACCCTTCCGGCCGCAGACCAGATGCAGGCTTCCGGCCCGGTCGCGGCCCTGTTTTTGACCGACCCCGACAAGCGCCCGCGCGTTTCGGCAACAACCCTGGCATCACTATTCGGCCTGACCCCGACCGAGGCAGAAATTGCCCTCGAACTTGCGGATGGCAAAAAGCCCGCTGACATCGGAACAAGTCTCGGCGTCGCCCAGACGACAATAGCATTTCACATGCGCAACCTGTTCCAAAAGACCAACACCAATCGTCAGGCCGAACTCGTTGCCCTCCTCCTTGCCGGCCCTCTGGCGCTGACACCCCATGGCTGATGCCAGGGCGGCACCACTAGGATATGTCAACGCCCTGCCCGGAGTGTGCACAACACTAGAGCCGGCAATATTGCCTGAGGTCAGATCAACGCCTAAATCCGGCCGCCGGTTTCTGCGTCGAAAGCCAGCACCTTTTCAAGATTGGGCCGAATATGGATGAGATCGCCGGCGCGCACATCTACCCGGTCGCGAATGTTCACCACAACCGGCTGATCATCGAGCCTGCCATAGATCATGGTATCGGACCCGGTGGGCTCCACAACATCAACGTTGAAGGGAAGGCCTTCTTCTGCAAGGGCGAGATGTTCGGGACGAATGCCATACTGCACAGCCTGCCCGGCGCGCGCCCGCTCCCGCAATGCGGGCGGCAGCGGCAGCTTGAAGCCATTGCGCTCCACGGTTTGCTCTTCGCCGACAATGCCGGGCAGAATATTCATGGCAGGGCTGCCGATGAACTGCGCCACAAACGCATTTGCCGGGTTATCATATAGATCAATCGGCGCGCCGATTTGCTCGACAACGCCATCCTTCATCACAATGATCTTGTCCGCCATGGTCATGGCTTCCATCTGATCATGCGTCACATAGACCGTCGTCGTGCGTAACCGCTGGTGCAATGCCTTGATTTCCACACGCATCTGCACCCGCAGCTTGGCGTCGAGGTTGGACAAAGGCTCGTCAAACAGGAAAACCTGCGGGTCACGCACGATAGCCCGCCCCATCGCGACGCGCTGACGCTGCCCCCCGGAAAGCTGCCGCGGATAGCGATCGAGCAGCGCCGACAGACCCAGCGTTTCCGCCGCCGTGTTCACGCGCTCCTCGATTTCGTGTTTGGGCGCTTTGCGCAACTCCATGGAAAACGCCATGTTGGAGCGGACCGTGAGATGCGGATAAAGCGCATAGCTTTGGAAGACCATCGCAATGTCCCGGTCCTTGGATGCCAAATTGTTGACGACCGTGTCATTGATGGCGATTTCGCCGTCGGTAATATCTTCAAGCCCTGCAATCATGCGCAAGAGCGTGGACTTCCCGCACCCTGACGGTCCGATAAGAATGACAAACTCACCATCCTTTATTTCGGCATTTATGCCGTTGATGACTTGGACGTTACCGAAGGATTTCGACACGTTGCGAAGGGTGACTGATGACATTCTGCGCTACTCCCGGCAAAACTAGGAAAGGGTCGGGTTGATGCGATGTGCCCGCACCACGCTCTGATCGAGGCTCACACCGAGACCCGGCGCGTCGGGCACCGCCAGTTGGCCGTCCTTGAGCTGCGTACAATCGCCGACAAGCGGCACACACAGCGACGTTCTCAGCGGGTTGTCGAACACCATGCATTCAAACGTGCGGAAACTTTCCGCCGCCGCGGCAAGATGAAGGCTCGCTGCCACGCATATGCCCCCCGACCATCCAACGTGCGGCGCATAGGCCACGTTATGGGCGGCAGCCAGTTCGGCGATCCGCCATGTCTCTGTGATCCCGCCCGAACGGGTGACATCGGGCTGGATCATGCCCACACTACGGTCCTGGAGCGATGTCAGCGCCTCAGAGGCGACAAAATCGCTCTCGCCGGCGGCGATGCGAATAGGCAGGTTGCCCCCGAGACGCTTGTAACCTTCGCGATCATGCGGGGCGATCGGCTCTTCGAAAAAATCATATCCCAGATCTGCCAGAACACGCCCCAGCTGCATGGCCTCGTCGAGATCAAACGCCCAATTGGCGTCCACAGACAGCATCGCATCCGGTGCCAGTTCACGCACAAACCGGGCGCGGTTCGCTGCCGCGGCAACATCGCGGCCCACTTTCACCTTGATCTCGGAGAACCCCATCTCCCTGACGCGCGCCACCTCCTGTTCGACGGTTGCATCATCATACCAGTTGATCGACGAAGCGTAGGCGCGCACCTGCTGACGCCCCATGCCGCCAAGCAAACGGTAAACCGGCATGTTGGCGGCTTTGCCCGCAATGTCCCAGAATGCGATATCCAGCGCCGCCATTGCCTCAATGATCTGTCCGCCGGGACGCCCGGTAACCACCGACCGCATTTTCTTCCAGAGCCGCCGGCAATCGCGCGCATCCTCCCCGATCAGCAGGGGCACCAGCGCATCCTCGATAAGCCGGGCATAGCCGGCGGCCCCGGCCCGCGCCAGGCCTTCGCCGATCCCGGTCAATCCAGAATCGGTGTGAACTTCCACCACAACGAGTTCAAGGGATTCCCATAATGCCTGCGATGTCTTTTGCGGCTTGGGCAGCTGAACGCGCAACGGATGCACGTCTATCGCGCGTATGATTGTCGAGGGTGGGGATGAGATCATCTGTGCGTCCATCATTCAGCTCTTCAAATGCAGGGTGACCAGCACCCGTAACGAACTTTCCGGCGCGAATTCACACGCCAGCCGCACCCAGGTGCCAAAATGACTTATCCGCAGAAACGAAACCTCGTCCTTGCCCGTAGGCAGGTCAAAACTGCTGCCCTCGCGCACCCAATGCATCCCGTCCGGCGAGATTTCAAGAAAAGCCCGCCCGGCCATACCCGATCCCGGCTTCAGGGCACGTACGAAAAAGATTGCCGTATCGGCCCATCCGGCCTCGTAAGGCTCGCTACAGGCCTTGTCGGACCACTCCACATTCCGCGCAATCACGGCGCTGGTGCTCATACGCATCAAAAATCTCCCGAAAGACAAACCGAGTCGAGATAGAGAAAGGTCCGCTTTCCGGTATCGGTTTCTGCAAAAAAGGCGACGTTGAGCATGCACCAGAGATTTTTCATCGCGGGGATGCGCAAGGAGTCGAAACCGGACATGTCAAAACTGCGGTCGTTGCACTGAAAGTGGGTGCACGCCATCGCCTCGAGGTCGAAATCAAATCTGAGATAATGCCAGTTCACCTTGGTGGGTATCTCGTTATAGCACAGGCGTTGCTCCCCGCCCGGCAGGTCCTCCCAGCCATCTGGCGCCAGGTGGTAGTGTGAAATGGTCTTGTTCTCTGAACCGATCGGCACGATTGGCACAGCTTCACGCTTGAATTGCCATTTCTGAACATGCTCACCATCACTGGCATTGAGAAAGCGCAAATGCGGCATCACGCGTTCACTGCCCGGCCCGGATTGATCACCGCTTTGCAGATCGAACAGAAACCCAAACGAGCGCACATCGGTTTCCGACAGTTTCAGTTCCGTCGCCTCGGGCTTGAAGGTCACATAGGCCTCCAGCCGAATGGGCCCTGCCTTGCGAAACGTCAGCCGCTTGATTGCTGTATTCTGGGCACCTGCCTCGGGACGGGTCGCAATCTTCAATGCGTAATCACCGTCAACGCCGCCATGGGATCCTGCGTCCCAATGCCCCAATGTCGACAGCATGGGCGAGCTGTGCTGCGCATAGCCGGGCAACATCGCATCCAGATCATCTTCATAATTGCCGACGAGTTGCGTCCAGCCGCAAAAGCCGCGATCGAAATCGTCCAGCGCGATAATGCGCCGCATGGGGTCAAACCGGCCAAGCGCAATGTCCGGATGCATAGTGGATTGAGACGCAGTGGATGAATTGGAACGCATGTGGAACTCTCTGTTTTGCATGAGATCTGACTAACCCTTTGTGGCGCCGGCTGTGAGGCCGGCCACCAGGTGCTTTTGCGCAAGGATGACGAAAAGCAACACGGGCAGGAGTTGGACGGTGGAGGCAGCAAAAAGCACACCCCACTCCACGCCCTCAACCGCACCGTACATTTCTGAAATGACGAGGGGCGCGGTCTTGGCATTGGTAGTCGTGAAAATGAATGCGAAAATGAACTCGTTCCAGGAGAACACAAGAACGAACACCGACACGGCAACCATCCCCTGCGCCGCAAGCGGGAAAATAATCTTGCGCAGGATTTGCAGACGCGTCGCCCCGTCAATATGAGCCGCCTCGTCCAGCTCACGGGGAATCTGGTCCATGAAGGTCCGCATCACCAATGTGCCGAGCGACACAAAGAACGTGGCATAAAGAACGATCAATAGAATATGCGTGTCATTGAGACCCATTGCATTCACCGCCGGAAACAAGGGCAGTGTGACGACGATGGGCGGAATCAACCGGACGAAAATCAGAAAGAAGGCACTGCCCGCAAGAGCCGGATGACGGAAGCGCGAATAGGCGTAACCGGCCAGCGCGCTCGACAAAACGGCGAGAACAGTGGCGCCCACCGTAATGATGGCGCTGTTAAGAAGCGCGTGGAAGAAGTCGCCCCAGCGGGTCCACAAAGCCACGTAATTGTCAAAGGTCGGCGCAAACAGGATCTGCGGCGGTGCGGAGAATATGTCTTTATCCGCTTTGAACGACGACACCACGATCAGCACAATCGGCACCAGCGACCAGAACAACACCAGGCACACGGCAATGGCCTTGAGGATTTTTCTCAGGAAATCAGGCATAATTGGCAAACATCTCCTTGTAGAGCCGGCGCAGATACCAAAGCGCGAGAAGCAAGGAAGCAATGACCAGCAGCCACCCGGTGGCCGCAGCTTTGCCGAACGCGTTGTAGCGGAAGGCCTCAAGATACAGATAGACGGCCAGAACCTCGGTCTGCCGCGCCGGCCCGCCCCCCGTCAGCAGCCAGACCTCCGAGAAAATCCGGAAGGCAAAGATGTAGCGGAACAGCATGGCAATCAGCATGGCCGGCATCAGCAGGGGCAGCGTAATGCGCCGGAATTTCTGGAAGGCTGTGGCCCCGTCCACACTCGCCGCCTCATAAAGATCTCCCGGAATTGCAAGGCGCGCGGCGTATAGAATGACAAAGGTAAATGGCAGGTGCAGCCAGATGCTGAGCAGCGCAATCAATAAAAGGCCATGGGTGGGGTTGATCGACCATTCCAGCAGCGGCAAGCCCAGCAAGCTCAGAAACTGCGTGCCGAAACCAACGTCATAATCAAACAGATACCGCCACATCACAACGGCGCTGATTTCGCTCACCGCATAGGGAGCAAGCACCGCCGCGAGCATGAGCGGACGGGCCGGCACACCACTGGCAAAAAGCATGGCCACCCCAACCCCCAGCAACAGCTCGAGATGCACGACAACCAGAACCACAATCACGGTATTGCTTAGCGATTTCCAGAAATAAGGGTCGCTGAGCACATTGATGTAATTGTCCAGACCAACAAACAGCGGCGCTTGTCCAAACGAGGATTCGTTCAGGCTAAGCCACCCCACATACAGCACGGGGATGAAGATCATCGAGATAACCATCAGCTGCACTGGCGTGATCATGAATAACGCTGGCAGGTTGGAAGACCGGACTTTGACGCCTGATTTTGGCATGCATACTCCCATATGTGGATGACCGGGCCGCGCAAGCGCATTCCCAAGGTGTTCCAGCTCATTCTGGCCGGGTTGACTATGTAGTAAAACTAAAAAATTATGGCTGTCAACGCGGTTTTTCGCTTGCAACTGGCAAATTTGTGTAATTATTCTACCACACCCTGCCAGACAGGGACGAGGCCTCGCGTGAGCGAGAGCACTTATAATGGAGGAAAGACGATGCGTTTAACGAGAAGGCACTTTCTCGCCGGGACCACCGCGACCTGCGCCGCGCCATATATGGGCGGCATCAGCTTTGCCCAGAGCGGCGAGGTCAATGTATTTGCCCACCGGGTCATGAAGAATGTTTCCATCGGCACGGCAGGCGGCGATGTCACCACCGCCTTCACACAAGCGACCGGCGCTGCGGTTAACTGGGTGACGTTTGAAACAGGCCCGCTGCACGACAGGGTATTCCGCGAAGCTTCCCTCGACCAGACAACGGTCGATGTGGCCTTTCTGCTCAACACCTATGCCACCCCCCGCGTGACATCATTATTCGAGCCGCTCGACGGCTATATGCAAAGCGATCCTATCGACAAGTTCGATGATATTTTCACCGGCCTTGTCGATGCGGTGACCTTCGATGGCCAGCTGTTCGCCGTGCCGTTCCGCCACGCGTCCACAGGCTTGCATTACAACGAAGAGATTTTCGCGGAATGCGGGGTCGATTCGCCGCCGGAAACGATCGAAGAGTTCATCGATGTGGCCAAACGCTGCACCGGCGAACGGCCCAACGGCACGCCGGCAGTGGGCTTCATCCTGCCCGGTCTCGCCTATCCCGAAGTGATCGCTTTTGCACGGGCCTGGGATGCCGATTTCATCACAGCAGATTTCGAAGTCGTGGCCAACTCACCAGCAATGATCAAGGCCCTCAAAGCAATCAAGGAACTGCACGATGCAGGCGCTGTGCCCCGCAATCTGCTGGGCATGAAGGCGGAAGACGCCAACACATGGATGCAGACCGGACGCGCCGCGATGGCCATGAGTTCAATGAGCCGCAACAGACTTTACAATGACCCCGAAAAATCCCAGACGGCGGGAAAGATCAAGACAACCTATTTCCCTGTCGCCGAGGAACTGAAGGGCAAGTATGACGTTGCGCCGACCAAGGTCGAATTCTGGAGCATGGCCATCCCCAAGAACAGCCAGAACAAAGATCTTGCATGGCAGTTCATCAAGAACATGTCCTCTCCCGAATCCACGGTTGCCGCCGCTCTGAACGGTAACGGCCCGATCCGCAATTCGACATATGACGACCCGCGCATTGTCGATGCCTTGTCGTATTCCCAGGCCGAACGCAAGGTGCTCGCCGTTTCGCGCGTACCATTGCCCGCATTCGACGAAGCGGCACGTGCAGCGGATTATTTCAAGGAAGAAGCGGAAACCGTCCTGCTCGGCATCAAGACGCCCGAACAGGCCATGGAGGATCTGGTGTCCCGGGTAAAGCCACTCGTTCCCACATCGTAAGCTTCAACCAGCAAAACAAAAAAAGGGGGCAACAGCCCCCTTTTATTTTGGTGACAAAACCCGGCTATCGCCGCAGCAAATCGGGCACTGAAACGTCTCGGGCCAGATGCAGCAGCACGTCTGCGCGCTCACACCTCACCGGAACCCGTCTGCACACAACCATACCCTCATCGGGCATAAACAGGTCTTCAGGCGCCCGCTCCAGCCTGTCTGAATTCCAAAGCCGCCCGGCAATATCCCCGGCCTCAACCATCGCGCCCAGGCTGGTTGCAGGCTCGAACATGCCCGCACCCGGCGCGCGCAGGAAAGCCCCGGGCAACACCTCCATCAGCCGTGTCGGCGATTTGGGCACACCTGCAATCATGCCCATAAAGGCGAGAATGTTAAACAGGCCCTGCCAGGCGACATCGAGGGTTTGCCGCGTCACCTGACCAGCGCCCCCCAGCTCTGTTGCCATCGCCGGCACCCCCTTCTCCAGCGCTGCCGACACAAAGGTCGCACTCGCCTCAGGCCGCGTCACCACAAAAGTATGCGGCGCGCCGAAAGCCTGCATCAGATCAAGCACCCTGTTGGCCAGCGCAGGCACGTCCGGCAGGCGGCCAAACGCACAGGGCAGATAATCGAGTGTGCTGCCCCCGCTATGAAAATCGACAACGCAGTCGGCCAGCGGCAATAATAGCCGGCTCATGCCTTCGGCCAGTTGTTCGCTGGGGCTTCCATCGGCCTTTCCGGGAAAACAACGGGCCATATTCACCCCATCCACCGGCGAGGTTCGACGCGCCGCCATTGAGGCCGGAGGGTTGGCCATCGGCACAATGACAACGCGCCCCGAAAGCTTGTTAAAATCCAGCAGATGCGCCAGACGCATCAAGGCGATCTGCCCCTCATATTCATCACCGTGAATACCCGCCACACACAATAAAGTGGGGCCGGGCCCACCCCTGACCACGGCAACGGGCACGCTGATGCGCCCATAGGCAGACCGGTCGTGCGAATAGGGCACAAACATTTCGCCGAAATGACGTCCGGTTTTTTCAAGCTCGACCTCGAGCCGGGCCGGTCCCGCAGGCGCCGCTTTGTCCGGCATTAATCCGCTTCTTTCGCAGCAAAGGCACCGGCATGGTTGAACAGCCCCGGCGTGCCGCCTGAATGCAGGAACACCACCGATTTACCTGCCAGAAGACCACCCCCAGCTTCCGCCAGCAGCGCGGCCATGCCTTTGCCTGTGTAAACAGGATCCAGCACAAGCCCTTCCAGCCGCCCCGCCACACGGACAGCCGCAATACTGGCCGGCGAGGGCATCCCGTAACCGGGCGCAATTTGATTATCCACGATATCCAGATCACCCGGCTCCAAACGCGTTGCAAACCCAAGGGCATCAGCGGCTTCATTGGCAGTGGACACAATCCAGTCGCGCAATCTTTGCTCTGGTTGCTGCGCACTCACGCCCAACACGCGGACCCGCGAACCTAAATGCTTGAAACCAAGCGCAAGCCCGCCCGCCGTCAGGCCGGATCCGCAAACCGAAATAACCACGTCCGGCGTCACGCCGACGCGTTCAAAATCCGACAAAAGCTCTGCCGCACCGGACATCCAGCCCGCCACCCCCAAGGGTGCGCTGACGCCGGTTAACTGGGCGACATATGGGGTGCGGCCTTCTTCACGATATCCTTGTGCAATCGCATCCATTTCCCCGCGAATGGCCGGATCCCACGGGTCAGTGCGCTGCGTAAAGCTGATACGGGCACCGAATATATCGTCGAGAAGCAGGTTACCCACCGGCTCGATCCCCATTTTCGCGCGCAAATGCAAATGACAGCCCAGCCCCAACTTGGCCGCTGCTCCCGCCAGGGACCGGCAGAAATTTGACTGACTGCCGGCCGTAGTGACCACGACATCGGCCTGCTGGGCCACGGCCTCAGCGAGAATGAAATCAATCTGACGCAACTTGTTGCCACCCAGCGCGTACCCGCTCATATCCTCGCGCTTGATGAATAGTGACGTCAGCCCGGCATGTTCAGCCAG
This sequence comes from Mariluticola halotolerans, assembly GCF_021611515.1. Taxonomy (GTDB): domain Bacteria; phylum Pseudomonadota; class Alphaproteobacteria; order Rhizobiales; family Devosiaceae; genus Mariluticola; species Mariluticola halotolerans. The sequence goes on along the minus strand of NZ_CP090960.1, from coordinate 2,724,949 downwards.
ACGCGGCGCGGCCTCCAGCGGGGTCGGTAGATTTGCAAGCTGAAGCCGTTGTTGACCCGTAAGCGGATCACTGATCATGCGCACGGCATGTGATGCACTCATATCAAAACCCCATATGCAAGGTGATGTCGGCCGATGAATTATCCTTCGACCATGAATATGTAGATAAATTACAAAAACTTGTTCGTCAACGTTCCAAATTGGTATATAGTTTTGACTTTCCTACACAATATTCTCTTGTCGAAAACCTACGGAACCACGCTATGCCCGCCACGAAATCCATCGAAAAGCGCCTCGAAGATATGGGGGTTATATTACCTCAAGTATCTAATAAAAAAGGGAATTACATCCCAACCAAGATTGAGGGGAACCTGCTTTTTGTCTCCGGGCAACTCTGCATGGGACAGGACGGAACCATTGCCGAAATACACAAGGGCAAGATAGGGAGCAAAGTTACGACAGAGGTCGGATATGAGGCCGCACAGCTTTGTCTGCTGCAAATTCTCGCGCAGGCGCAGGCAGCGCTTTCCAGCCTCGATCGCCTGCGATCTTGTGTCCGGCTTGGCGGGTTTGTAAATGCTGATCCTGATTTCACCACACTTGGTGCTGCAATGAACGGCGCATCGGATATGATCGTTGAGATTATGGGCGAGGCCGGGCGCCACAGCCGCACCACCATAGGCGTGGCCACTTTGCCTCTGGGTGCCTGTATCGAGGTGGAAGCTCTGTTTGCATTTGAATAGTCACAAAGGGAAGGCATAGTAGCGTGGAGGATTCACAACCCGTAGAAGAGCGCTTTTTGAGCCTGTTGGCGGCACAAAAGAGCGCGCTGTCGCCATCGGAACGGCGCGTGGCCGAATTCGTGCTCAACCAGCCCGACCAGATTATCCATATGTCCATCGCAAGGCTCGCAGAGGCCGTAGGCGTCAGCCAGCCCACTGTGTTGCGATTTGTACGTGCCATGGGTTTGTCGAGCTACCCGGAGCTGAAGCTGCGTACCGGGCAAAGCATTGTGTCAGGCACCCCTTACGTTCATAGCGATGTCAGCTTTGACGACCCACTCGGCGACGTCATCAACAAAGTGGTCGATTCCAGCATCTACGCGCTCACCGCGATGCGCAGCTCCATCGATCAGTCAGTGCTGGACAAGGTCATCGACATTCTGGCCACAGCGCCGCGCATCGACTGCTACGGCACTGGTGCCGCGCGCATTCTGGCAATGGAAGCACAACACAAGCTGATGCGGTTCGGCATTCCAGTGATCACCTATGACGACACGCATCTGCAGCGTCTGGCAGCAGCCAGCCTCCGGCCAGGTGACGTCGCGCTTTGCTTTTCCCACACAGGCATGGTGCGCGATATCGAGGCCATGGCCATAAAGGCCCGGGAATGCGGCGCTACCGTCGTCAGCATCACGCGGCCGGGCACCGCGCTTTCCGCAGCCTCAGACATCGTCTTGGGCATAGACGCACATGAGAACACAGAAATCTATGCGCCAATGATTTCGCGCATCGCCCATGCGGTGCTGCTCGATATCATCACCACCACCATCGCCCTGCGTGGCGGTTCGGCCCTGCTCGAACGGCTCCGCGCCGCCAAGAACAGCCTGATGGATTTACGCATCCTCCCGGAAAAATGAAAGCCTTGACCATGCCCGCTTCAAGGGTATTCGTGGCGTCGCTTGCCACTGAAACCAACACTTTTTCGCCTATCCGCGTCGACCGTGGGGCATTCGAGGAAGCCTTTTACGCACCACCCGGCCAGCACCCGGAAACACCAACCCTTTGTTCCGCGCCCTTTATTGCCGCGCGCCGCAGGGCTCGCGAAGAAGGCTTCACATTGATCGAGGGCACAGCCGCCTGGGCCGAGCCCGCAGGTCTGGTCGCCCGCCAGGCCTATGAATCGCTGCGCGATGAAATCCTCGAACAACTTAAACAAGCCATGCCGCTCGATATTGCTCTGTTCGGCCTGCATGGCGCCATGATCGCCGAGGGCTACGACGATTGCGAGGGCGACCTGTTAAGCCGGGCGCGCGCCATCGTCGGCGACAGCGCCATCATCGGTGTCGAACTCGATCCACATTGCCACCTGACCGACAAAATGGTCGAGGCCAGTTCAATCATCGTCACCTTCAAAGAGGTTCCCCATTCCGATTTTCTGGAACGGGGCGAAGACATGGTTGATCTCGCATTGCGTGCCGGCCGTGGCGAAATCACCCCAGATATGCAAGTGCTCGACCTGCGGGCAATCGCCAATTTCATGACAAGCCGCAGCCCCGGGCGCGAACTGGTGGACGACATGCTGGCGATGGAGGGGCAAGAGGGCCTGCTCAGCGTATCGGTGGTTCACGGCTTTCCTGCCGCCGATATTGCCGATGTTGGCACCCGCATCATCGCCATTACCGACAATGATACCGCAAAAGGCCGTCAGGTTGCCGCAGCACTCGGCAAGCGCGTTCTCGATTTCGGGTCCAACCGGATGCCATATATGCCCCCGCCAGCGGAAGCTGTCGCCAAGGCCGCTGCGGCGGATCAGGGGCCGGTTATTCTGGTCGACCGCTGGGACAATCCCGGCGGCGGCGTGGCCGGCGACAGCACATTTTTAGTCAACGCCCTGTTGAACCGGCCCGACATCCCGGCGGCGGCTGGTGCCTTATGGGATCCGGTCGCCGTCTCGTTCTGCCACGCTGCAGGGCCGGGCGCCCGGCTGAACCTGCGTTTCGGCGGCAAGGCCGCAGCCAGTTCCGGCACACCTGTAGACGCTAATATCGAAGTCATTGCCACAACAAACGATCTGGTGATCCCGTTTCAGGCCAGCTGGGTGTCACTGGGTGCCGCGGTTTCCATTCGGATCGGCAATCTGGATGTGATCCTCGCCAGCAAGCGCGCCCAAACATTTCATCCCGCCGTTTTTGAAAAACTGGGCATCGCGCTCAAGCAGAAAAAAATCGTCGCGGTGAAATCAGCCAGCCACTTCTATCCAGCTTTTGCACCCATCGCTGCCGATATCATTTATGTAAACTGTGGCGGTCCCTACCCGCCCGACCCGGCCAAAATTCCCTACAAAAACATCCGCCGCCCAATCGCCCCACTGGACGTTTCCGAACCTGTATGGATGACCTGAGCTGGTTGGGCCCGACTATTGCTGAGACAAACAAGTCCCTTTACCCAAATTTAAACATGACGGCAAAATTGCCCAAAAATTGATCAGCACAGCCGTTTCTCCCACCAATTCTTAAACACTCTATTCGATGCTTAATACGGGACGCGTCATGTAAGCGAATGGTATTAGTTATGAATTCTGGATCGACGCAGCAACCGGTAACGGCAACTGTCGGCGAGATCGACGCCCTCGAGACATTGATCAACAATCTCCCCTTCGGTGCGGGACTGGTGTCGATGGAAGGTCGCTTGCTGGCCCACAATCTTGAGTTCGGGCGCATCTACGGGATGGACCACACACCCCCACCAGGTGCGGGTGCTGACCAGTTTGGCCCCTCGGACCTCACGATTTGGGAAATTCTCGATTTAGGTCATTTTGATCATTTGTTCGATGATGCGCGAAAGGTATTCGAAGACACATTCGCAGCGCTCGCCCGCGGTGAGGAATTTCGCAAGAACATTGAAGTGCAAGGTCGGCTGATCGAGATTCTCGACAGGCCGATTGGCAATGGACTTATAGTGACCACCCATGCCGATATCACCGACCGGAAGCGGGCGGAGCAGCAGGTGGAATATCTGGCCTGGCACGATCCGCTGACGGGCTTGCCCAACCGGGCCGCTTTCTCCAACCGGCTCAATAATGTTATGGAAGAGGCGCGCATTCTGGGCACGTCGTTTTGCGTAATCTCTGTGGATCTCGACCGCTTCAAAGACGTCAACGACGTGTTTGGCCACGGTTCCGGCGATGCCCTTCTCAAAGAGATCGGGCGGCGCTTTGCAAATTTTGCCAAAGACTGCTTTGTCGCCCGGCTCGGAGGCGATGAGTTCGTGTTCCTGTGCGACTATCATGCAGGAATCGGAGAAATGGCGGAAACGCTGCTGCAGGAGGCAGGCACCGAGGTTGAAATCAACGGCAACCGCATATTGGTCAATCTCAGCGCCGGCATTGCCGTCTACCCTGAAAACGGTGCCGACGTTGAGGCATTGCTCAACGCCTCGGATGCAGCCCTTTATCGGGCCAAGGAAGAAGGGCGGGCCACCTATCGGTTCTTCGAACCGGAAATGGACAAGCGCATCCATAATCGCCGGCGTCTGGCGCAGGATCTGCGCGTCGCCTTGTCCCGTGGGGAGTTGTCACTGCACTACCAGCCCCAGTCCACGGTGGATGGCGAAATCACAGGGTTTGAAGCGCTTCTGCGCTGGCAGCACCCCGAACACGGCGCCATTTCCCCGGTCGAATTCATTCCGGTCGCCGAGGAAAGCGGCTTGATCGTGGATATTGGCGCCTGGGCGCTGAAAACCGCATGCGCGGAAGCGACACAATGGGACGAAAAATACGCCATTGCCGTCAACCTGTCCCCGTTACAGTTCCGGCACGGCGATCTGCCTGCCCTTCTCAGCGAAATCTTGCTGGAGACGGATCTCGATCCAAACCGGCTTGAAATCGAAATTACCGAAGGTGTTCTTGTGCACGATTTCCCGCGGGCACTCGATATTCTAAACCGCATCAAGCAAATGGGCGTCCGGATTGCGATGGACGATTTCGGCACCGGATATTCATCCCTGAGCTACCTGCAATCCTTCCCCTTCGACAAACTCAAGATCGACCGCTCATTCATCGGTAGAATCGGAGAGGACCAGCACGCCCGCGAGATTGTACGCGCAGTCATTGGGCTGGGGCGCGGACTGAACATGCCTATCGTGGCGGAAGGTGTGGAAACGCGGGAACAGCTGGACTTCCTGACCGCAGAAAAATGCTTCGGCATTCAGGGTTTCCTGCTGGGACGCCCGGAAGTGCGCGCCAACACTTTGGCAAAGTTCGAGAACGACGAAGACGCATCCGACAAGGCACGCCAGCGGACCGGAAACACCTGAACGCGGACATGCACCGCGCTCACGCTGACGCGCAATAAACGCGGCTGAAAACACGGACCAAATGCGATCCGGCATCCATAAATTTTGCGGAAACTGGATTTTGGTTGCGGGGGCAGGATTTGAACCTGCGACCTTCAGGTTATGAGCCTGACGAGCTACCGGGCTGCTCCACCCCGCGCCAAAAACATCTGCAGGAACCGAAAAGCTCCAGCATTGGGTCAGTCATCTCTTTAGGGGACTGGCCTCGCACCAGTGCGGTGCAGGACGCCTATATAGGGGGTCGGAATGGACTTGTGAAGTCCTAATCCGGATCAAAGTGACAGTTTTTTGAAATCTCCACTTTCCGCAGGCGCTTAACCTTGCCATGCCCCCCGCCGAACCCTAGGGTTCGCGCGCTTTCGTTGTATGAGGAACTCCCGCCATGAAAAAGAACAAGCTCGGCCGCACCGACGTCGAAGTCACCGAAATATGCCTTGGCACCATGACATGGGGTCAACAGAATTCAGAAGCCGAAGCCCATGCGCAGATCGACTATGCGCTTGAACAGGGTGTCAATTTCATGGACACCGCCGAAATGTACGCCGTCCCGCCAACCGCTGAAACCTATGGCAAGACCGAGGAATATATCGGTTCATGGTTCAAGAATACCGGCAAGCGCGACCAGTGGATCCTCGCCAGCAAAATGGCCGGCCCCGGCCGCCCCTGGGTGCGCGACGGCGCGCGCCCCACAATCGCCACCATGCGCGAAGCGGTTGAGAACAGCCTCAAGCGCCTGCAGACCGACTATATCGATTTGTACCAGATTCACTGGCCCACGCGCGGGCACTATCATTTTGAGAATTACTGGGATTACGATGCCAACACCCAGGATCGGGAGACAGCTGTCGAGCAGCTCCAGGAAATTCTGGAAGGGGCGGACACCTTGATCAAGGAAGGCAAGATCCGTCATCTCGGCCTTTCCAACGAGACGGCCTGGGGCATCATGAAATATCTCAGCCTGTCCGAAACCCATGGTCTGCCGCGCGTCGTCTCGGTGCAGAACGAATATTCGCTGCTGCGCCGCCTCTATGATCATGATCTGGCCGAACTCACCCACCACGAGGACGTTGGCCTGCTCGCCTATTCCCCCCTCGCCGCCGGCGTCATCAGCGGCAAATATCTTGGCGGCGCGCTGCCCGAGGGTACACGCGGTGCCTGGACTGGTGGCATTTATCGCCACAACGAGTTCTCCGAACCGGCCATCCGCTGCTATATGAACCTGGCCCGTGACCATGGGCTTGATGTCTGCCAGATGGCACTGGCCTTCGCGCTGTCGCGCCCCTTCATGACCTCGGTCATCATCGGCGCCACCTCGATGGAGCAACTCAAGTCCGATATCGGTGCCGCCGATATCACCCTTGATGAACAGGCCCTGCGCGGCATTGCCTCGCTCCACCGGCGTTTTCCACGCACGGTCTGATGCAATAATAAAGCCTGCTGCAACCCCACATGCATCAGGCTTTTCCTGCGCCTGCCGCCGCAAAGACACTGCGTAACCCCAGCCACCCGTTTGACTTGGCCAGCGCCAGAGTTAGAAATGGTGCACGATTGATCCAATATGGATGGCATCTAATGGCACTGGGCGGCTCACTGTTTCCACTGATCTGTTTCTTTCTCTACGGGCTTCTGGCCGCCCGTATCGAGGTCGTGCGCCCCTCACTATCGATGATCATGAGTGTGCAGCGCCGCCGCTGGGTGGAGAACGCGGTTCACCGCGACACGCCTCTCGATGCCATTCTGTCAGGCAATCTGATGAGTTCGGTTTCGTTTTTCGCCTCAACCACCGTTCTGCTTATCCTGGCCATGTTCGCCGTGTTCGGCCAGATAGACGCGGTTCTCAACGCTGTCACCATCATCCAGCCCGACCAGATCATTTCCCGCGGCGATATCGAACGGCACCTCATCATTGTGCTCGCGTTGTTCGTTCTGGCCTTTCTCTCGTTCACCTTGTCCCTGCGCCAGTTCAATCATTTCTGCATCATGCTCGGCGCCGCCGACCACACCGAAAATCCAGACCCCGCCGAAATCCGGGTCATCACAGCGCTCAACACTTTGGGTGCCCGCAATTTCAATCAGGGCATTCGGGCCTATTATTTCGCCATCGGCATGGTGGCCTGGTTCATCTCGCCAATCGCGGCCATTGGGGCCACCATTGTGATTTTCGCCTCTATTCTCTACCGGGAATTTTTCTCATCAGCCCGCAATCTCGTCGCGGGCCTGAAAGAAGGACCATCAAAATGAAACACGTTCTTGCCCTCGCTATTGCGCTGACCATCACCACACCGGTCACTGCCGCTGAACCCGCCTATTCGCCTGAGGACGCTGAGCACCTGCAAAACTGTTTCGAGGCGGTCACCGATATCAATCTGGATCAGGACGACCCCGCAACACCCCGCTATCGCGAGTGCATCGGTGTGGCATCCGCTGCCTGCCAGGAAGAACCGGATGGCCAGACCACCATGGGCATGGCCAGCTGCACAATGCGCGAAACCGCATGGTGGGATGAAATGCTCAACCACAATTATACGACCCTTGAGGACGCGCTCGATGCGGAAACCTTTGCGGCCTTGCGCACAGCCCAACGGGCATGGATGGATTTCCGGGATGCCGAATGCGGTTTCCAGTACACCTATTGGCAGGAAGGCACGATCCGTTCGCTCTATGCCAGCAGCTGCCAGTTGCAAATGACAGCCGAGCGCGCCCTGGCGCTTGACGCGGTCATCGAATGGACCAGCCTCTAACTGAATTCCCCGGCACTGGTCTTGGCGCGCAGGAAAGCAACAACGTCGCGATAAACCGGCGCCCGCCAGCGCAAGGCCGGAAACAGCGACAGCAATGGCCCCGGATGCGCCAGATTGTCATAATGGCGCTCCGTCACCTCACCCCCCGCTTGCCGCAGGCTTTTGCCCAGCGCAATTGTATTGCGCGGCAGGCAGGTCTTGTCGCGGCTCCCGTGCCCCAGAAACACCGGCACCGGTTTGGGCGGCACCACATTGATCGGCTGGGTCAAAAGCGGCTCTGGTGCCACAGAGAACGCCGCAATGCTGGCAGGCACATCAAACGGATAAAAGTCATACGGCCCGGAAAGACCAACAATCCCGCGCAAACGCTCACCAAGCGCCGGCGCGCCAAAGCGCCCACCGTCCAGCCCCAGCATCACCGCATTATAAGCCCCGGCGGAATGCCCCATCAAAAAGATCTGCGCCGGATCGCCACCATAGCTGGCCACCGTGTCGAGCACCCAGGAAAGCGCCAATGCGCCATCTTCCAGAAACCCCGGATAGCGCACCTCGGGCAGCACCCTGTAATCCGCTACCACGGCCACAAATCCCGCCGCAGCCATGGCATGCCCGGCAAACTGATATTCGGCCTTGTCGCCACTGTCCCAGCCACCGCCATAGATAAAAAACACCACCGGCCGAGGCAGGTCGTGCGCCTTGGGCGCATAAATATCCAGCCGGTGCCGCGCCTTTGGGCCATAGGCAATATCTGCGGCAAGCTTTTGGGTGCCGCCATCTCTGGGCATCAGCAAATCAAGCCAGCCAAGCGCCGAACGGGTCATTCCCAGGGCTCCACAACAAGTTCAGGCCATGCCGCCTTGGCGCGTACACCCTTGGCTTCATATGCACCGCGATTGGCATTGACCGGATTGGGCAATATCCGAAAGCCGAAAATCGGCTCCAGCCCGAACGGCGCATAGATATCAAGCTGGTCATCGGCCATCAGCCGCACCCCAACCGCATGGGTTTTGGCCGCAAACCCGTCAATGGAATGGCGCGACGATTTCAAGGGGCTGAGCGGCAGGCCAAAATGATCCTTGAACCACAAATGCACCCGCGCCTGATTGCGGATTTCCACCGGCACCGGCATATCGGCAAATAGCGGCGCCGCCCGACGGATCACCACATCCTCAGCGTCATAGCTCAGATCAGTGGCATCGAAATAGAAGATATCGATATCCTTGACCGCATGCATGGGAGCCCGGTTGGTCAGCCGGTTCCACACATTATTGTAAATGGCCCCCGAAACCACCCAGGAATCCGGCAGCTCAAGATCACGCAAAATCCGCAACGCGCCCGTGAGCACGGGATCATCGCTAATCATCTCCGCCAATATGGCGCGCTGTTCTGTGGCGGTCAGGCCGCTATATCTCAAATGGTCCATGCTCAGGAATCTATACGATTCCTGAGCAGATTGGATCACTCACCACGCCAGCCTGCAGCGCTTTCCTTGATGAAATTGCCCGATTGCAGTTCGCTGACCGCCTGCATGAGCTCGGCGCGCGTGTTCATTACAATCGGACCATGCCAGGCCACAGGCTCCTTCAGCGGTTTGCCAGAAACCAGCAAAAACCGCACACCATGGTCTCCGGCCTGAATGGTCACCTCATCGCCGGTATCGAAATAGATCAGCGTGCGGTCCCCGGACATGTCCCGGATATGCACTTCCTGCCCATCCACTTCCTTCTCGGTCAAAATCCCCACCGGGTTTGACGCATCGCGGAACGATCCCGATCCCTCAAACACATAGGCAAAGGCATTGCGTGACGTATCCACCTTGAAAACCTTGCGCACACCCGGTGGCACCGAGATGTCGAGATATTGCGGATCAGCGGCGATCCCGTCGACCGGCCCCTTCTTGCCCCAGAACGAACCAACAACCACGCGCACAACGGTGCCGTCATCATCGATGATCTCGGGAATATCCTTGCCCTCGATATCCTGATAGCGCGGTGAGGTCATCTTCATTGAGGCGGGCAAATTGGCCCAGAGCTGAAACCCGTGCATCTGCCCCTTCTCGTTCCCCTTGGGCATTTCTTGATGCATGATCCCCGAACCGGCAGTCATCCATTGCACATCACCTGCGCCCAGCGTGCCGGTATTCCCAAGGCTGTCGCCATGATCCACCGAGCCGGACAGCACATAGGTGATCGTCTCGATGCCGCGATGCGGGTGCCAGGGAAATCCCTTCAGATAATCCTCGGGGTTCTCGTTGCGGAAATCATCAAACAGCAGAAAGGGGTCAAGCTCGCCGGGATTATGAAACCCGAAAGCGCGATGCAGTTTCACCCCGGCGCCCTCAAGCGTCGGCTGCGCGGCAACAGTGTTTTTAACCGGACGGATCGACATATCAGCCTCCTGACAAGCAAGGCGCAATGGCGCGCCTCATTATCTATGATATGGCGCACAGCCTCGTCTGATTAAGCCCCTGCAATCGAACAGCCTGTTCCATCAATCACGCTGCCACAGTCTATTCAACGCTGGCTTTGATCGGTTTGACAAGGTCAACCGGCCCAAAGCTCTCCGGATCAAACGCGCCTTCCGCTTTCAGAAAGTCGACCACATCGTCCAGAACCGGCGAACGCCAGCGCCATACTGTCGAGAGCGCTGTCACCACCTCCATATGCCCCAGACTGTCATAAACCTTGGCCACGATCGCCCGATTGTCGGTCAGCAGCTTTTTCTGCATGCGTACGGTATTCTCGACATTGACGATCAGGTCATTGCTGCCATGCCCCAAAAACATCGGCACGGTCTCAACCGTCGGCAGGTTGATCGGCTGGGTCATTTGCGGATTATCGACATTGCCGAACGCATCCTGCAATTCCTTGAATTCGAACGGATAAACCGCATAGGGCCCAGCCAGTCCGACCACGCCGCGTATCGGAATGCTCACCCCGGCATCGCGCAGATAGGCCCGGTCCATGCCCAGCATCACCGCATTATAGGCACCGGCCGAATGCCCCATCAGATAGACCCGTTGCGGATCGCCGCCATAACGGGAAATATTATCCTCGACCCATTTCACCGCCACCGCATTATCGCTGAGAAATTCGGGATATTGCACCTCGGGCACCAGCCGGTAATCGGGAATAACGGTTACAAACCCACGGGCCGCCAGCGCGTGCCCGGCAAACGGATAATCGGCTTTGGTCCCCTGTTTCCAGGCCCCGCCATAGAGAAAAATGACTACAGGCGCCGATTTCTCAAGACTGTTCTCCGGCGCATAGACATCGAGCTTGTGGCGTTCAAGCGGTCCGTAAACAATATCCTGGCCCAGCGTTGTCACTCCGCCATCCATCGTGCCCGGCACGTTGAACGGATCCATGAGCGACAGGGCAGAAGCCGGCAGCACACTTGCAAATGAAGTGAAAATCAGGGCGGCGAGCAACGCCGCGTGGCGCGTGATCAATAACATAACAATCCCGGTAGGTTTGGCCTTCGAGCCTGTCACTTGCCCGACGATCAGGTGTTTTTTATGGCAATACCGATAAAAAAAAGCGCCGGGGCGGGAAAATCGGTTGTGCAACCAGGTCAGAATTTTGGGCGTGTCATGGAGAACAGGTTGTCCACCCTGGAGAAACTGAAATAGCCAAGCCGCGACACCGCCGCCAGCGCCGTCTCATCCACCAACCCGTCTTTAAGGAATGCCGTATCGATATGGATACGCACCACCTCACCGAGCACCAGATAGCATTCAGCCTTGGTGCCGGCGGTATCCTGCAGCTGTTTGATTTCAATCAGCTTGCATTCCATGGCCGCGGGCGCGCCCGCAACACGCGGCGGGGCCACAATGTCAGACGCGATCGCCGCAAGCCCCACCTCGTCCATTTCGCTGATCCCGTGCGGATAATTGCCGCTGGTCTGGTTCATCACAGACGCGAGCGCACCGCCCACGACATTATGGACGAATTCCCCGGTCGCCTCGATATTGTTAAGGCTGTCCTTGCGTCCATAGGAACAGAACCCGATGATCGGCGGCAGTTCACAAAAGGCATTGAAAAACGAATAGGGCGCAAGGTTCACAGCCCCCGTCGCCGAGACCGACGAGATCCAGCCGATCGGCCGTGGCGCAATCAGCGCCTTGAAAGGACTATGCTTGAGCCCGTGTCCGTCTTGCGGCGAATAGGAATGAAATTTGGCCACGGGCATGCCTCTTCTGAAAGCGTAAACGATCAGAAAGGGGTAACGCCCTGACCGCCTCTGTCAAGCAAAGTCCAACAGAACCCGTTAAAGGCAGCAGCGATTATCGCCCGCCCGCAACCCGGTCCCGCAAGCCTTGCAAAAACCCGGCAACCGCCTTCGGCAGCGGCCCACGCTCATAGGCGTGAAGCATCTCCTCCGACCATCCCTCATCCGGCCAGAGCGTTGATTGCAGGTCCCGCAGTGTTGCGGCCTGTTGGGTAGAAAGCGGCAGGTCGCGCGCCAGTTGCAGCAATTCCAGCGCCTCATACACCCGCCGCATCACCCGGAACGCTTCGAACATCCTGGGGGCCAGCGCCGGGTGATCGCGCCAGGATTGTCCTTTAAAAATATGCTGCACCACATATTGGCCGGCCCCCAGGCAGTCAAACTGCACACAGCCGCCAAAACCGCGTTCATTCAGCGTCGCATGAATACCGCAGGAATGATCTAACTTGAGGTTCGGGCACGGCGTTGCCGCCGGCTTGTCGATGGCAAAGCGCGAGGAGCGGTCAAATGCCGGGGCCACACAACAAAGGGCGGCACATTGCGCGCAATTGGCCTTCAACTCTGGCAAGAATACCATGGCGATCCCTTGTTGGATGTTTCGTCCGGGCGGTTCGGGTTCATTCAAACGCAAAAACGCCCCGACCGTTACCGGCAGGGGCGTTTTTGTGTTTCAAGCAGTATTGAGACTTAATTGCTTTTGGCAGACCTGGCAGCGACCTACTCTCCCGTGCCTTAAGACAAAGTACCATCGGCGCTGAAGCATTTAACGGTCGAGTTCGGAATGGGATCGGGTTCTGGGCGCTTCGCAATAGCCACCAGGTCGGCGAAAAGCAATTAAGGTGAATTCTGGCGTGCACATCCCTTTCAACCAAGAAGGGAGTGTAATTTGATCTAATGTCGATCGTTACGGACATTGATTAATGAGAACGATCAAGTCAATCGAGCTATTAGTACTGGTCAGCTTCATGCCTTGCGGCACTTCCACATCCAGCCTATCAACGTGGTGGTCTTCCACGGCTCTCAAGGGAATACTAGTTTTGAAGGAGGCTTCCCGCTTAGATGCTTTCAGCGGTTATCCCGTCCGAACGTAGCTACCCTGCAATGCGGCTGGCGCCACAACAGGTCCACCAGAGGTTCGTCCACCCCGGTCCTCTCGTACTAGGGGCAGCTCTTCTCAATATTCCAACACCCACGGCAGATAGGGACCGAACTGTCTCACGACGTTCTAAACCCAGCTCACGTACCACTTTAAACGGCGAACAGCCGTACCCTTGGGACCTGCTCCAGCCCCAGGATGTGATGAGCCGACATCGAGGTGCCAAACAATGCCGTCGATATGGACTCTTGGGCATCATCAGCCTGTTATCCCCGGCGTACCTTTTATCCGTTGAGCGATGGCCCTTCCACACGGGACCACCGGATCACTATGACCGACTTTCGTCTCTGCTCGACTTGTCAGTCTCGCAGTCAGGCGGGCTTATGCCATTGCACTCGACGACCGATTTCCGACCGGTCTGAGCCCACCATCGCGCGCCTCCGTTACTCTTTGGGAGGCGACCGCCCCAGTCAAACTACCCACCATGCGCTGTCCCGGGTGCTGTTACACCGCGGTTAGACATCCATGTCGATAAGGGTGGTATCTCATATTGCGGCTCCACACGAACTAGCGTCCTTGCTTCAAAGCCTACCACCTATTCTGCACATGCCGACACGAATGCCAGCGCAAAGCTATAGTAAAGGTGCACGGGGTCTTTCCGTCTAACCGCAGGAACCCCGCATCTTCACGGGGAATTCAATTTCGCTGAGTCTATGCTGGAGACAGTGGGGAAGTCGTTACGCCATTCGTGCAGGTCGGAACTTACCCGACAAGGAATTTCGCTACCTTAGGACCGTTATAGTTACGGCCGCCGTTTACCGGGGCTTCAATTCAAGGCTTGCACCTCTCCTTTTAACCTTCCGGCACCGGGCAGGCGTCAGACCCTATACGTCGCTTTACAGCTTCGCAGAGCCCTGTGTTTTTAGTAAACAGTCGCCACCCCCTCTTTTGTGACACCACATAATAGTTGCCTACTACATGGTCACGCTTATCCCGAAGTTACGCGTGCAATTTGCCGAGTTCCTTCAGCATAGTTCTCTCAAGCGCCTTAGTATGCTCTACCTGTCCACCTGTGTCGGTTTAGGGTACGGTCTATGTTGGTGGAGCTATTTCCTGGAACCTGCTCATCGCCTCCCCAATCCAATAAGGGGAAACAAATCTACAGATCCGTCACTACCACCAGGCCCACGAATATTAACGTGGTTCCCATCGTCTACGCATTTCTGCCTCGACTTAGGGGCCGGCTAACCCTGCGCTGATTAGCATTGCGCAGGAACCCTTGGACTTTCGGCGAGGGTGTCTCTCACACCCTTTGTCGCTACTCATGTCATCATTCGCACTTCCGATACCTCCAGGAGCTCTCACGAGTCTCCCTTCACAGGCTTACGGAACGCTCCGCTACCGCTTGCAACAAAGTTGCAAACCCTAAGCTTCGGTGCATGGTTTGAGCCCCGTTACATTTTCGCCGCAAGATCGCTTGACCAGTGAGCTGTTACGCTATCTTTAAAGGATGGCTGCTTCTAAGCCAACCTCCTGGTTGTCTAAGCAATCTCACATGCTTTCCCACTTAACCATGACTTGGGGACCTTAGCTGTAGGTCAGGGCTGTTTCCCTTTCCACGACGGACCTTAGCACCCGCCGTGTGTCTGCCAGATAGTACTCTTGGGTATTCGGAGTTTGGTTAGGTTTGGTAAGTCGGTGAGACCCCCTAGCCCATCCAGTGCTCTACCCCCCAAGGTATTCGTCTGACGCTCTACCTAAATAGATTTCGCGGAGAACCAGCTATTTCCGAGTTTGATTGGCCTTT